>CAZZNO010000115.1:0-9679 GCA_964655685.1 uncultured Prevotella sp. | reverse complement strand
CTCGTTATGCGCAAGCGTTTTATAGACCAAGGCGTAAAGCCATTCCTGTATCAAAGCATTGGCGACTATCAGAAAGAGGCTTTCCACAACAACAAGAAGCTGCGCCGTGTCGGCGACCTCTCGCAGGTTGTCCTTGGACTCTATGGTGCACTGCCTTTCACTCCAGAACAGACGACAGACCGAAACATCGGTTATGTGAAAGGAACCCATACCCTCGTGATAGTCGACTCGCCAAACCGTCTCACCACTGCCGCGACTGTCAAACGTGCGGCTGAGGCTAAGGCAACTGTCCTTGGTGGCGGTTGGGAAAAGGTCGTTGTATTGGGTTGGAACTTTGCCTTCGACATTTCACAAGCCATTCAGCAGTATAAGGATGCCAATGTTGAAGTGCTTGTCATTCCGCCAGACCTACTTGACAAGCTCTCGAAGAAAGGCTATGCCAAACTCGTAAAGGACAAGCAAGTGCGCTTCTCGTCACTGCAATATCTTGTTGTCAATCCTGTGAAAGTGACAAGAAATGGCGACAACGACATTCTCGACATCAGCCTGCTCAACTATGTATTGCTCTCACCCGACAACATTCCGCTTGACGAAAAAGACAAAGTGAAGTTGCAGCAAGTGATGCAGCGTGACCCTCTCTCTCTGATAGAGTATTGGAGCATTGACCCTGACTATGACGGCGAGACCTTCCGCTCTACGTGGCAAGACTATCGCGAGAACACCGACAACGACAGCGATGCCCTCCACTGCGTTTACAGAACCCGTCTCACCGTGCCACATAAGCCAGAGCGCAAAGTCTGCGTAAAGGCAGTCGATGTCTTCGGCTTTGAAAGTCAATCAACCCAAACTGTTTAATCAACATAATATCTTCAACGAATTTCTCGAATTAAACAAATAAAATGGAAATTCGATTAATTTGAGAAATTCGTTGAAGAAAAAGAATATCATGAATATTAATCAAAACAATATATCCCTTGAACTCGCTAAACGTCTGTCCGATGTCGTCAACGAGTCGTGGCAAAGCGGAGATATGCTGGAGAAGGTGACACCGGTGACAGCCGAGCTATTGAAGTTCTGGTTTGGCGACGACTTCTGTTCGCTACGCTCCCGCAACTTCCATAAAGGACAACGGCAGGCTATACTGAATATCATCTACCTGCATGAGATAATAGGTGAAAAGAAAGTGATAGATGCCTATAGCACCATCGCGCCAGACCTTATGGAAAGCGTTGACCTCGCGCAACTCGCCAAAGCCAAATACCAGTTCCCGAAATACTGTGTAAAGATGGCTACCGGCACGGGCAAGACATGGGTAATGCATGCGCTGATTATCTGGCAGGTGCTGAATGCAAAAAGACCGACCCCACCCCCAGCCCCTCCCCTTCAGGGAGGGGAGAGGCAAAACCAAACAAGGCTGAACTCAAGTGGAAAAAATGAAAGTGCCTTCAGATTTACCAAGAACTTTCTCCTCGTAGCTCCTGGTCTGATTGTTTATGACCGTTTGCTTGACGCCTTCCTCGGGCGCAAGGATGTTGCATCTCCCCTCCCTGAAGGGGAGGGGCTGGGGGTGGGGTCGGTCACCCGTGACCCACAGACAAGTGACTTCGTCCTCAACCAGGAGGTTTTCCTACCACCGCAGTACCGTCACGAGTTTTTCTCTTTCCTGCAAAGCAATGTCGTGACAAAGGAAGACGGAATAGGCAAGAAGGTTACGGGCGACGGATTGATAGCCATCACCAACTGGCATCTGTTTGAAAACCAAATAGAAGAAGCAGATGCTGCAACTCCTAACTCCTATCTCCTAACTCCTAACTCAATTATAAACGACTTGTTGCCAGTACGTCCCGGCAAAGCGGCTGGCAACGACCTCAGTATGCTTGACAGGCGGGCGCTTGGCGGTTCTGAACTTGAATATCTTGCAGAACTAAAAGACTTGATGGTTATCAACGACGAGGCACACCACATACATGAGATAAAGCGTGGAGGCGAGACAGAAGAAGTGGAATGGCAACAAGGACTGAACAGAATCAGCGAGACGAAAGGCAACCGATTCTTCCAAGTAGACTTCTCCGCCACGCCATACGACACGCAAGGTTCCGGCGACAACGTGACACGCATCTACTTCCCGCATATCATTGTCGACTTCGATTTGCAAACAGCCATGCGGCTCGGCCTGGTGAAGTTGCTGCTGCTTGACAGGCGGCAAGAGCTAACCGACCTCGGCAATCTCGATTATAACGCCATGCGTGACGACAGCGGTCATGTGACAGGACTCAGCGACGGACAACGCATAATGCTCAGAGCCGGACTGACGAAACTGAAAAAACTCGAAGACGAATTTCTTGCCACCGATGAGACAAAGAACCCGAAAATGATGATTGTCTGCCAAGATACGTCTGTATCGCCTTTCGTCGAAGACTTCCTTAAATCGGAAGGACTCGACGATGACGACATAGTCACGATTGACAGCAACAAACAGGGTGAGGTAAAGCCGGATGAGTGGAAACAAATAAAAACCGAGCTATTTAATATCGACCACCACAAGAAGCCTAAGGTTGTCATCTCTGTGCTGATGCTGCGCGAAGGCTTCGACGTAAACAACATCTGCGTATTAGTGCCTTTGCGTTCTTCAAAGGCTCCAATACTCCTCGAACAACTCATTGGCCGTGGATTGCGACTGATGTGGCGTGAACCAGTATACCAAAGCATAAAGCGTGACGACCGCAAACGAGTGTTGATGTTGCATAAAGCTCCAAAGACATACATCGACACTTTGTCGGTGATAGAGCATCCGGCGTTTATAAAGTTCTATAACGATCTTCTCAATAACGGACTTGCCGCAATAGACGAAGGCGATGTAGGCACCGGCGGAGCTACTGGAGACATCATAACCGTGCCACTGCGTGAAGGCTTCGAACAATACGACTTTGAATGGCCTGTCATTTTGCATGATGCCGAGCAGGAGATAGACGCTAAGCCGATAGACATCAACAAGCTGAAGCCATTCGAGGATTATCCGTTGGCATTGCTGCGGAAGTTTCTTGCCACAGACGGTGAGACATTTGCCTCACAGGAGGTAATGACAAAAACAACATTCGGCCGCTATCGCGTCACTGCCGACTTATTCACGGCAGAGAGTTATAATGAGTATCTTTCGAAGCTGTTGCAAACCATCATCATGCGGTTCTCCTCTGCCAGTCGTCGGGGCATGCCTACAATGCAAGTCAACGAGGCACAGACTGTTGCGGCAATGGACATGTACATCCGCACACGGCTGTTCTCTGAGCCATTCGATCCTTTCAACGGCAACGATTGGAAGATTCTACTTGCCAAGGACGGCATAGTGACAAAGCACATAGTAGAAGAATTTGCCAAGGCTATGTATCAAGCTCAGCAGCAGCTCACCACTATCGGCGCAGACGTTGTACATACGCCTTTCTCATCGGTAAAAGTCATCCGCATGAGAGAGTCGTTCTCAACTGACGTGACCAAATGCATCTATACCCGTCAGGGCTGGCCGACACATGGTGGCAACCTGGAGAAAGCCTTCATGCAGTTGCTTGAACAAGACGCTGACGTGGAACGTTGGCTGAAGATAAACGAAACGCAACATGCCTTTGCACAGATATTCTATATGCGTAAAGACGGACTGATGGCTACCTATCACCCTGACTTCCTTGTTGCTACAGCAGACAAGGTGTATCTCATCGAGACAAAAGGCGACGACAAGGTAGACGATGCAAACGTACGCCAGAAACAAATAGCAGCAACAGAATGGGTGAAGAAGATAAACACTCTGCCTGAGAAAGAGCGCATGGCTCGGGAGTGGGAATATGTCCTCATTCCCGAAAGCACCTTTTACAGTCTTGAAGCAGGAGGGGCAAGCCTTACAGACATTTGCAACCGTTGCCGAGTAAGCTATGCAACGGCTCGAGGCTACCTGTTCTGATTGGTAAAAAGCGGCTCTGCCATGCCCAAGCTCTTTGGTGCATGTAATTTTAATTGTCAAAGATTTGCATAGGTAAACAAGAATTGCTACCTTTGTAATCAGAGAAGCCGTGCCAGATGGCACGGTTTTTGTTAGTTTATATTCTAAAAAGATTTTTAGACAATTATGGCAAAAGAAAAGGAAAATAAAGAGAAGGAAATAAAGGTAGAGGGTCAGGAAACTGATACTGAACAGAAGAAAGAGACAAAAGATGCTGAAGCAAAAGCATCGGAGAAAGCAGCAGAAGGCAAGAAGGCTGACGAAAAGGAGGAAGATGCTTTGGAGAAAGCCTACAAGACCATCGCTGACTTGAAGGACAAGTATCTTCGTACCCTCGCCGAGTTTGACAACTATAAAAAGCGCACGTTGAAAGAAAAGGCTGAGCTCATACTGAATGGCAGCGAAAAGACTGTCACAGCTATACTGCCTGTACTTGACGACTTTGAACGTGCCTTGAAAGACAAGAGTGAAGATCCAAAAGCCATCCGCAAGGGAGTAGAGATGATTTTCAACAAGTTTGAAAAAGCTCTCGAAAGTCTGGGCGTAAAGAAGATAGACACTGCCGACAAGGATTTCGATACCGACTATCATGAAGCCGTGGCTATGGTGCCAGGGCAACCCGACGAAAAGAAGGGCAAGGTGATAGACTGCATACAGACCGGCTACACCTTGAACGACAAGGTCATACGCCATGCGAAAGTAGCTGTAGGACAGTAATGTGTAAGTGTTAGGACTTAAAGTGTTTGAAGTTTTGAGGAAACAAAACTTATGGCTGAGAAAAGAGATTACTACGAGGTCTTGGGTGTAGACAAGAACGCCACGGAAGATGAGATTAAGGTTGCCTACCGCAAACTTGCTATAAAATATCATCCCGACCGCAACCCCGGAAACAAGGAAGCAGAAGAGAAGTTTAAGGAAGCCGCTGAGGCGTATGAGGTTCTTCACGACCCGGACAAACGCCGTCAGTATGACCAGTTTGGTTTCAACGGCCCTGGAGGCGCTGGATTTGGCGACTTTAGCGGCGGCATGAATATGGACGACATATTCTCTATGTTTGGCGATATATTCGACGGACACAGTGGGTTTGGCGGTTTCGGAGGCGGCTTTGGCGGCGGCCAGCGCAGTCAGCAACGCGTTTACCGTGGCTCTGACCTTCGCTTGAAGGTCAAGCTCTCGCTTCAAGACATCGCAAGTGGTGTTACAAAAAGGTTTAAGGTTCGCGAAGACGTTAAATGCACCGCATGCAACGGCAGCGGCGCAGAAGGAGCCGCACAACCGGAGACATGTCCTACATGTCACGGCTCTGGCATGGTGAGCCGCACGGTGCGCTCCATGTTCGGCATGATGACCACTCAAAGCGAATGTCCTACATGTCACGGCGAAGGCACTGTAATCAAGAACAAGTGCAAGGCATGTGGCGGCACTGGTGTCGTTAAAGGAGAGAACGTTGTAGAGATAAACATTCCTGCCGGCGTAGAGGAAGGAATGGTGATCAACGTTCATGGCAAGGGCAACGCAGGCCCGCACAATGGTATTCCCGGTGACATTCAGGTGCTTATAGAGGAAGAACCAGACAAGACTTTTGTACGCGACAAGCAAGACATAATCTATAACCTGCTTCTTGACTTCCCGACCGCTGCCCTTGGCGGCGAGGCTGACATTCCTACAATCAGCGGAAAGACCATTACACTGAAGATAGAACCGGGAACACAACCAGGAAAGACCGTACGCCTGCGTGGCAAGGGACTGCCTGCTGTAAAAGGGTATGGCAACGGCATGGGTGACCTCATTGTCAACATGAGCGTCTTCGTGCCTAAGACACTTAACAAGAACGAGAAGAAGGCAATAGAAGAATTGCGCGAAAGTGAGAATTTCAAGGGAGACAACTCTACGAAAAAGAGTATCTTTGAGAAATTCAAGAATTATTTCAATTGACGAAATGACATATCAGGAAACCGTTCAATATCTTTTTAATTCCACTCCTGTATTTGAGCATGTGGGCTCATCTGCCTACAAGCCGGGCTTAGCTACGACCATAGCCTTGGATAACCACTTTGGTAATCCGCACAAAGCTTATAAGACAATACACATTGCAGGCACCAACGGCAAAGGCTCGTGTTCGCACAGCATTGCCGCAATACTGCAAAAGGCTGGCTACAAAGTGGGGCTTTACACTTCGCCCCACCTCGTAGACTTCCGCGAGCGTATCAAAATAAACGGCGAGCCCATACCAGAGCAAAGAGTTATCGACTTTATGGAAAAAGAGCGCGGTTTCTTTGAACCATTGCATCCGTCATTCTTCGAACTTACAACCGCATTAGCATTTCTCTATTTCAAGGAACAGAAAGTAGACGTGGCAGTCATTGAAGTAGGACTTGGCGGACGGCTTGACTGCACTAATATCATAACGCCGGAATTAAGCATAATAACCAACATCAGCTTTGACCACACACAATTCCTTGGAGACACGTTGGCAAAGATAGCCGGAGAAAAAGCCGGAATAATAAAGCCACATATACCTGTAGTCATTGGCGAAGACTTGCCCGAAACACGCCCCGTGTTCACGGCTAAAGCAAAAGAATGCAACTCACCCATTGTGTTTGCGGAAGACAATCCTGCCATCTTAAGTTCAAAGCTGAACAACAATGGCGGCAGAGATTATATAACTAAAGATTATGGCGAGCTGCATTGTGACCTTGGTGGAGAATACCAGGTCAAGAATATGAACACCGTCTTAACGGCTATGCCATTGTTAAGCGGAAAGTTCAGGATAAGCAAAGACAATGTAAAGGAAGGCTTGGCAAACGTATGCAGCATTACCGGACTTCACGGCAGATGGGAAAAACTAAACGACAAGCCTCTTGTGATATGCGATACCGGCCATAATGTCGGTGGTTGGCAATATCTTGCCCCACAAATCAAGGCTCAGAAGTGTGACAAATTGAGGATTGTGTTCGGCATGGTAAACGACAAGGACATTGACACCGTCCTATCCCTTCTTCCCAAAAGCGCTACATACTATTGGGCGCAGGCAACCTCCAAAAGAGCCATTCCTTCGGCTATGGTGGCAAGCCTTGGGAAAAAGCATGGACTAAACGGAACTGACTGTGGCAGTGTTGATAAAGCCTATCATAAAGCATTGGCAGAATCATCGCCAAATGACTTCATATTCGTAGGAGGTTCAAGCTATATAGTTGCCGACCTTTTATCCATAAAGGATATTTAACACTCAATTTCCGCAACATTTTGAGTTTTTAGTTTGTAGTCCGAGTTTTTTTTGCTTACTTTGCAAGTATAAGGTAAAACAACTAAAAACTCACTTGTATGGCAAACACTGAAGAAATACAAAACGCATGTGGCCTGAAGCGCGAAGACTTTCAGACCACAGTGAACGGAAAGAAGACAGATCTTTTTATTCTTCGCAACAGCGAAGGCAACGAGGTAGCAATAACCAACTATGGCGGAGCCATCGTAGCAATCATGGTTCCTGACAAGAACGGAAAGCTTGCCAATGTCATTATGGGACACGACAACATCCAGGATGTCATAAACTCGCCAGAGCCATATCTCTCTCGTCTCATAGGACGCTTTGGCAACCGCATAGCCAAAGGTCATTTCACCCTTCGTGGAAAGGAATACTACGTTCCAATAAACAACGGTCCCAACTCTCTGCACGGCGGCAAAAACGGCTTCAACGTAAAGGTGTGGACTCCGGAACTGATGAACGACCACACGCTTGCTCTCAACTATGTGTCTCCATACGGAGAAGAAGGGTATACGGGAGAACTCAAAGTAACGGTTGAATACACTTGGACTGACGACAACGAGCTCCACATTGACTATTTGGCAACTACCAACAAGAAAACCATCATCAACCTTACAAACCACGGCTTCTTTGCGCTTGCAGGCATTTCAGACCCAACCCCAAGCGTCAACAACGTTGAACTGCAAATCAACGCAAATTATTACCTTCCTATTGACACGACTTCAATACCAACAGGAGAAATAAGGTTTGTAAAGGATACCCCATTCGACTTCACGACCGCCAAGCCCATCGGCAAGGACATTGATGCCGACGATGAGCAGATTAAAAATGGCACAGGATATGACCACTGCTACGTGCTCAACAAGCGCGAGGAGGGCGAACTCTCTTATGCGGCAAAGGCTTTCGAGCCTGTATCAGGACGCACAATGGAGGTTTACACCACTGAGCCAGGAATGCAGCTGTACACAGGCAACTTCCTCGGCGGCTTCAAGGGCACACACGGAGCCACTTATCCAAAGCGCTCTGCCATCTGCCTGGAATGCCAACACTTCCCAGATTCGCCTAACCACCCTTACTTCCCGTCCGTTGTACTCAATCCAGGCGAGCGTTACAAACAGTCGACAGTTTATAAGTTTGGCGTAGAAAAATAACCTACTAAAGGTGCAAATATAACTTTTAAAAATAATACCATTATGGAAATCGATTTCGTAAGAAGCCGTTTCATCAAGCATTTTGACGGCAAAACAGGAAACATCTACGCCTCACCGGGGCGTATCAACCTCATCGGTGAGCATACCGATTATAATGGTGGCTTTGTTTTCCCAGGAGCTGTGGAACAGGGCATCATGGCAGAAGTAAGGCCCAACGGCCAGCAGAGTGTCAACGTTTATTCCATTGACCTTAAGGACATGGCTCATTTTAGACTTGACGATCCTAAGGGACCATCGGCTACATGGGCAAGATATATCTACGGCATTTGCAGGGAAATGATGGCTCTCGGCGTAGACGTAAAGCCTTTCAACGCTGCATTCGCCGGCGACGTGCCACTTGGAGCAGGAATGTCTTCAAGCGCAGCTCTTGAAAGCTGCTTTGCCTATGCCATAAACGATCTCTTTGGCGACAACAAGGTCTCTAAATGGGATATGGTACTTGCAGGCCAGGCTACAGAGCACAAGTATATCGGCGTGAACTGTGGCATTATGGACCAGTTTGCATCTGTCTTTGGCAAGAAGGGCAAACTCATGCGCCTCGACTGCCGCAGCCGTGAGTTCGAATACTTCCCATGGGATCCGAAGGGCTACAAGCTTGTTTTGCTCAACTCGAAAGTAAAGCACGAGCTGAAGGGCTCTCCTTACAACGACCGCCGCAATTCATGCGAGAATGTTGTAAAGCAGCTCAACGTTCACTTCCCCGACCGTCACTTCGAGACTCTGCGTGATGCCAACTGGGACGACCTTGAGGCTGTGAAGGCAGAGGTAAGCGCTGAAGACTACCAGCGTGCCCACTTTGTTCTTGGTGAGGTTGACCGCGTGCTTGCTGTAAGCGATGCTTTGCAAAAAGGCGACTATGAAACCGTAGGTCAGAAGATGTATGAGACACACTATGGACTCAGCAAGGAATACGAGGTAAGCTGCGAAGAGCTTGACTTCCTCAACGATATTGCAAAAGAAGATGGCGTTACGGGCAGCCGTATCATGGGCGGCGGCTTCGGCGGATGCACCATCAACCTCGTCAAGAATGAGGCTTATGACAACTTCATTGCCGATGCAAAGAAGCGTTTCAATGAGAAATACGGGCATGAGCCTGTGGTGATAGACGTTGTCATTGGCGACGGCTCACGCAGAATCTGCTGATAAACTACATATAAGGGAGGTGTATCAAAATGAGCCCAGCGGGCTCGCCGCACTCATAACCCTCACTCATCC
>CAZZNO010000114.1:0-9740 GCA_964655685.1 uncultured Prevotella sp. | reverse complement strand
GATTTGAAGTGTTAAACCCTGATTTGGTGATTTGTCATTTAGACTCCAAGGCATCATTCCAGATTGACCTCACTATCAACAAAGGACGTGGTTACGTTCCTGCTGATGAGAATCGTCAATATTGTACTGATGTCAATGTACTTCCCATCGATTCAATCTACACCCCTATCCGCAACGTGAAATACAGTGTTGAGCCAACTCGTGTCGAGCAGAAAACCGACTACGACAACCTCATACTTGAAGTCACGACGGACGGTTCCATACACCCGAAAGATGCGCTTAAAGAGGCTGCAAAAATTCTCATCTATCACTTCATGCTATTCTCTGACGAGAAGATTACTCTTGAGAATCCGGATCAGGATGGCAACCAAGAGTTTGATGAGGAGGTTCTGCACATGCGCCAGTTGTTGAAGACAAAGCTCACTGACCTTAATCTCAGTGTGCGTGCGCTCAACTGCCTTAAGGCTGCCGATGTAGAGACACTCGGCGACTTGGTGCAATACAACAAGACCGACCTTCTGAAGTTCCGCAATTTCGGTAAGAAATCGCTCTCAGAGCTTGATGATTTGCTTGAGAGTCTGAATCTGTCGTTTGGAATGGATACATCAAAGTATAAACTTGAAAAAGAGTAAACAACAAAAATGAGACACAATAAAAAGTTCAACCATCTGAGCCGTACTGCATCTCACCGCGCCAGCATGCTTGCAAACATGTCGGTGAGTCTGATTATGCACAAAAGAATCACTACGACTCTCGCAAAGGCTAAGGCTCTGAAAAAGTATGTCGAGCCCCTGATTACCCGTTCAAAGACCGACACTACCACATCACGTCGTGTAGTCTTCCGTTATCTGCAAAACAAGTATGCAGTGAAGGAGCTCTTTGGCGAGGTAGCTGCACGTGTAGCTGACCGTCCTGGAGGCTATACACGTATCATAAAGCTCGGTTTCCGTCAGGGTGACACAGCTGACATGGCTTTCATCGAGCTCGTAGACTTCGATGAGAACATGGCAAAGACTGCCAAGACAGAGAAGAAGACTCGTCGTAGCCGTCGTGGTGGCAAGAAGGTTGCTGATGCACAGGCTCCTGAGGCCGCTGCAGAGCAGGCAGCTCCAGTTGAGGAGGCACCTAAGGCAGAGGCAGCTCCTGCAGAGGAGGCACCTAAGGCAGCTGAGCCAGAGGCACCTAAGGCTGAATAAATTCGCAAATTACTTATCATCCGTTTATAAAAGTCTCTCATCCTTAATTGGGTGGGAGATTTTTTGTTGAAGTATTTTTTGAATGTCAAGGCAGGAAGTTTGTTTTTCGTGCGCCACGAATGAAAATAATTTAGCTTGTTGCTTTTTATTGTCGTGCTAAATGCCTATTTTTGCAGCGAGAAACAAGTTGAGTTAAAATGGACAAAGACCAAGAGATAAAAGAGTTGCGGCGTGACTTGCGGCTTATGAAGCTTCGGAGGCAGGTTACGCCCCATTTCCTTTTCAACAGTCTTAGTGTGGCGGTAAGTCTTGTTATGACCTCGCCTAAGACGGCAGCCAAGTTCCTGCGCCTTGTAGCCGAGATGTATCGTTATCTGTTGCGTTTTGGCGATGAATATACAGTGCCTGTAGAGCAGGAGATGCTTATGATGCGGCAATATTTTGAGCTCATGAGCCTACGCCATGTTGGCTGCCTGAAGCTCAGCGTAAGCCATGAGGCTCGACAACTAAAGAAACACCCACTGCCGCCGTTGGCATTGCAAGGACTTTTGGAAAATGCCATAAAGCATAATGCCCACACCACTGCAAAGCCCCTGACTATAAAGATTGACACAGATGGCAGATGGCTTATAGTGAGCAACAATCTTCAGTCTCTCGTATCAGTTGAAAAAGAGTCTACGCACTTTGGCCTTGCCTACATGAATGAAACCATGCAATTGTTGTTTGGCAGGGAGATTATGGTTGAAAAAGGTGAAACAACGTTTACAGTCAAGTTGCCATTGGTATGAATATTTTGATTTTTGAAGACGAAATTTACACGTTCCGCCTCTTGCGGCAGATGTTGCTCGAACTTTATGCAGACAGCAATGTAATAGGCCCCATCTCTACAGTAGAGGAGGGCAGGTCATTTCTTTCTTACAACCATGACATTGACCTTATCATAGCCGACATCCAGCTAAACGATGGGCTAAGCTTTGATGCATTGTGTGATGCTCCAGCCAGTGTGCCGATAATCTTCACCACTGCTTATGACGAATATGCGCTGAAGGCATTCGACTATAACAGTTTGTCTTATCTGTTAAAGCCAGTGAGCGAGGAACAGCTTGCCAAGGCCATTAGCCGTTCCAAGAAGCTCGTTTCCAACGAACCGCATATTTATGACGATATAAAAGCCGACGGTCGCCACCGCCATTGTTTCCTTGTCAGTACGCCACGTGGCGAACGTCGTGTGCCGGCATCGATGGCTCGTTATGCCGTTTCCGAAAACAAGACCACATACGTTCATCTGCTTGATGGAACATCATACCCGTTTGACATGACTCTTACAGAGCTTGCTGCACAGCTCAGCCCGGAGAAGTTCATGAAGGTGAACAGGAAATACATAGTGCCGGTGGAACAGGTCAAAGGCATTGAGCGTCTGTCCAATGGCCGTTTGCGGCTTATGCTCTATGGTGCTGACCAGCCTGACGTCATTGTCAGTCGTACCATGCGCAATGCCGTTGTGAAATGGCTTAAGTGTTGAAACCCTATGCACAAGGCTTACCGATGTGAGCAAAAAAGAAGGAAAAAGCTTGCAGTTCATCGGCAGAAAACGACGTTTCGGTAATTCAAAATGCGTTTTTATTGGAAAAAGCAAATGATGTTGCTTACTTTTGCACAGGTATTTTCAGTGGGCAACCTTCAGCTGTCGCCCCTATTTAAGTAAAAGGAAAAAATGAAAGAAAGCAACAATCAGTTTAGAGAGATTTTTGAAGCCCACTACACATGGATAGAGGGCTTTATGCGAAACGTCCGCCGCTATGCTGACAAGCCTGCAATGATAGACCCTGTGGCTCATCGCCTGTGGACTTATCGTCAGCTCAACCAAGAGGTAAACCGCCTTGCCAACGCCATTCAGGCTGAAGGTTTTGGTCGTGGCGACGTGCTTATGGTGATGACGCAAAACTGCCCCGAGTTTGCCTTTGCCTACGTTGCCACGCAAAAGCTTCACGGTGTGATGTCACCCGTCGGCTTCCGTCTCAGCGCAGGCGAGCTGGCTCAAAACCTGAGCGATTCCCGCCCAATGTTCATAATCTGCGATTTAAAGCGCAAGGAGACGGTACAACAGGCAATTGAGATTTCCGGCTGCAAGCCCAAGCGCGTGATAGTGGCAGGAGGCGGAGCCGCTGCCGATTCCTACGCCTCCTATACAGGCAGTACCGACGATGCCGAGCCGCATGTAGACAACACGTTCAACATCTACGATGAAACCACGCGCCTCTATACTTCCGGCACCACGGGCAGGCCCAAAGGCGTGCCTTTGACAAGCATCAACGAGGTGCTGTCGGCACACGACATCATGATACACTTCCCCATGAACTGCAAAGATGTCACCATGAACACCACGCCCTGGTTTCATCGTGGGGGTATCCATTGTGGCGGCCCTTGCCCCACGTTCTATGCAGGAGCCACGCTTGTGGTTATGAATAAGTTCGATGCTGACACAACATTGCGCTATATCTCACGTTATCATATTACGTTCGTCATAGGCGTGCCTACCGTGCTTGAAGAACTTGCCGACGCTCAGGAAAAGGGCGGCTACGACATCAGCTCCCTCCACGGCATCATCACTATGGGCAGTCCTCTCGAGCGTGCTGCATGCCTGCGCTATCAGCGTGTGCTCACGCCAAACATCTACAATGGCTACGGCACCACCGAGACCCTGTGGAACACATTCCTGCGGCCTTTCGACCTGCCCGAACATGCTGGTACAGCCGGTGCCTCAATGGTCGACGACGATGTGCGCGTGGTGAAGGTGTACGACGACCGCAAGGCAGAGCCTGACGACGTAGTTGCCACCGACGGCTGTGAGAGTGGTGAGGTCATAATAAGCTCTCCCGCAAAGTCGCCATACGTGTATTTCAACAATCCCGAGGAAACGGCAAACAAGTATTATAAGGGATTCATCTATACGGGCGACCTTGCCACGTGGGACTCGCGCCAATACATCACCATCCTTGGCCGCAAGGACGACATGATAATCTCCTCCGGTGAGAACATATACCCCACGGAGATAGAAGAAGTGCTCAACAAGCATCCGCAGGTTAAGGACTGCATAGTCACAGCCGCCCCCGACAAGATGCGTGGCCAGGTGGTAACGGCATACATCGTGCGTGCCGACGAAAGCCTCACCCCCGAGCAGCTTGACGCATGGTGCAAGCAATCGCCAGACATTGCCAACTTCAAGCGTCCGCGCCTGTACCGTTTCGTAGAGCAAATCCCCCGCAATGCCACAGGCAAGAAGCTCCATGTGCGCGTAAAGGCAATGGCAAAAGACGACCTGCGCAACGGTCTGCTATATAGGGTATAGAGATAAGAGTGACGAATGGCATAGTGGGGGGCAGAGTGAAGAAAGTGAAGATTGAAAGAATATGAAAAGCGAAGAAATCGAGTACCATCACACCATGCCCATCCAGCTGCGCTGGATGGATGCCGATGCCTTCGGGCATGTCAACAACACCATGTATTTCCAGTATTACGACACGGCAAAGATGGATTATTTCCACAAGGTATGCCCCGACCTGCTGGACCATTGTGCCATCGTCACCGTGCATCTTGATGCCGACTTCATGCATCAGGTTTATACCAAGGACGAAATCGTAGACGTGCAGTCGGCAATAGTCCGCATAGGTCACAGCAGCTTTACCTTTCGCCAGCGCCTCGTAGGTGTCAACGACCATGAAGTGAAGTGCGTCGGCGACACCGTCATGGTGCTGTTCAATCTTCAGACAGAGCAAACCGTGCAGTTCACCCCCGCGTGGCGCGCCGCCATAGAAAAGTTTGAAGGAAGGAGCCTTGAAACGAGCCTGTAGGGCTCATTTTGAAACACCCTCTTAATAGTGTGCGGAGCCTTCCAGGCTCATGCAGATTTGATGCTATGCGTGCAGAGCCTTCTTTATCTGTTTTTTACTGTCGGTATGTTAAACTCGCTGACCTTTGATATAGACTTTCCTCCCTGCACCACGCTCACGCAAATCTTCGTCGACCCATCCTTCAGTCGGTTGTCAGCCTTTACGAGAGCCGTATAGCGTATGCCCTTGCCCGGTTGCAGCTGCTCCACGTGCATGTTTGGCGAAATCAGTATGTGGCGGTTGCCGCTTGCCTCAACCACCGTCGGCACCACGTCGTATAGCGTCTGCTTCCCGCGGTTGTAGATTTCGAATATCACCTTGCACATCTCGCCACGCTCAATCTTCCCGTCTTGGTTGTCGTCAATGAAACGGGCGTTCCTAATCTCAATGTTCGGCGTATATTTCAGGTTTCCGGCGAGGTTCTCCACGCTCGACTGCATAGGCATCGACTCCTCCGGATGCTGCGTCGTCACGTTGCCCGTATAGTCGCTGCCGTTGAAATCGTATATACGGTCGTCGCCGCCATTGTTCGGGTCGAAACCGCTTTCATACGAACCGTTCCCGCTGTTGCTATAGTTGTTTTGGCTGTCCACGGTTATGCGTCGTTGCTGGTTGCGCATTGCCCTTGCCTCGGCACGCTCCGCCTTGTCCTGCTGATATTGCGCATAGTCCTCGGCACGTCGGTCAGCCTGTCGCTGGTCGGCAGCCTGTCCTATTGCTGCGCCCACCACGGCACCTCCTGCCATGCCCACTATTGTGCCGACATCGCTGCCGCGTGGGCCTCCCGAAATACCGCCTATGGCTGAACCGAAAATGCTGCCGAGCGTGCTGCCCGTATAAGCTCCCATGCCCGTATAACTGTCACAACTGCTAAGAAGTAGCAGAGCCGACATGCCAATGACTATTGACTTTTTCATGATACTTCTTTTTTAAATCCTAACTGCAAAAATAGGGCAAAAAACTCATACTTGTGCTCCTTTTCTCCTATTTTAACATAGGGAAATCCCTAAGATTGTGGACATCCATGCTTTTACAGGCATCTGTTGCGTCCGCCGGTTGATACCGTTGCTCTGCTTTACCTGCGCCTTCACCCAAACGAGGCTTCCAGCCTCGCCGTATTTTTAACACCTTATCTAAACAAGAGGCTTTCAGCTTCGCCCCTGCAAGTTGCTGAGAGTAAGGAAACTTTACCAAAAAAACGCATCTGGAGAGTGTGCATTCCAGAGCTGAAAATCACCAATTTTATGGAAAAAGCTCGGGCGGCTGCCACTGCGCCGCCGTCCGTGCGTCATCTTTACGCCGCATAAGTGTCTTCTCTACGGCGTAAATATCGGGCATTTACGCCGTAGAGAGCAGACATTTACGCCGTAATTACGATGCCTTTGCGCCGTAAAGATGGTGCAAGACGGGAAAGCCGGCTGACTATTTTCTTCGCCCAAACACCTGCTTCTTTGTAAATGTCTGATTATAAGCGGTTTGCCAGCTCGGTTTACCATTGGCGTATTTCAAGGCAAACCCTTGGTTCATGAAAACTCGAGCAACCATAAAATCATTTTTGTAAACTCTTTTTTATTATTATTTCTTTTTTTACTTACAATCTTCATTTTTTTTGCATTCAGACTACCCCAACTTTAAACAATTGGATATATTAAGGTGTAGGGTTTCGGAAAAACAAGCCGAAATCTCTTAAAGAAAAAATAAAAGCCTGTATACAAACCATGATAGACATAGAAGACAATAACCACATGCCCGACGATATATGCCAAGCCGTGCGCAGTTTTGTCAAAGGCACTATTACCACCCAACAGTTGGCAGAGCTCAGCACTTGGGTACATGCAAGCGATGAGAACAGGCAAGAAGCCGCAAGCCTTGCAGAGATGTTGTTCTCGCATGAGGTGGACAGCGACAAGACCCGTTACGACGTAGAGTCAGCCTTGGTTCGGTTCCGTTTGGCTATAGACGAGCCGGTCATTACGCTTGGCAGGAAACGTATGCCTAAGCTTATGATAGCCGTGTCATCAGCCGCGGCAGTGCTCATTTGCGTGCTGTTGTTGGCATCCTATTGGTTTGGAAAGACAAGCGTGAAAAATCAGTTTGCCGAAATAGTGGTTGAGGCGCCGGCAGGCTCACAGCTCACGGCAGTATTGCCCGATGGCAGCAGTGTCGACCTGAACGCAGACTCGCGCTTGACCTATTCGCAAGGCTTTGGCATCAACGACCGCACGGTCAAGCTCGAGGGCGAAGGCATGTTTCATGTCAAGCATCAGGACAAGAAGCCGTTCACGGTGAAGACTGAGGGAATGGTCATCACGGACATTGGCACCACCTTTAAGGCGTATGACTATAAAGGTGAAAAGACAGCCACCGTGGACCTCATTGAGGGCAGTGTAGACGTGTCCAACGTCTTGCCCAATGGCACGCATTGCGAGATGCAGCCCGGGCAGCGCGTCAACGTAAACAAGCTGACAGGTGAGGTAAGCAGGTATCGCAATGAGGCTAACATACTGAGTACAAACATAAACAGCATCAACTTCATAGACACGCCAATGGACGACATTGCCTGCCAGTTGTCGCGAATCTACGGTGTGGAAGTGAAGGTGAGCGCAGAGGCGAGCGACATCAAGTTCTATGGTTTCTTCAACCGCCGCGAACAGTCGTTGCAAACCATACTCAAGGCACTGGCAAGCACAGGGCTTGTCAAATACACATATAAAAACGGAAAGTATACTATTTACAAAGCATATGCTAACTAATATTTATTAACAAACTTAAAAACATAAGGTATGATTAAAAGATCAGGTAGGAGACTTCTTGCACTATGCCTGCTATGTGCCGTCGGAATGTCGGCGTGGGCACAGCAGGTTAGTTTCAAGATCAGCCAAAAGCCGCTGAAGTCGGCAGTCATCCAGTTCAAGAAAGCTACGGGCTATTCCTTCGTGTTTGGCTCAAGCAAAGTAGACATGCGTCGGCTTGTAACAGTCGATGCCACCAACCGTCCCCTTTCAGAGGTCGTAAATAAGATTCTCGATGGACAAAATGTAGACTATGAGATACAAGGAAAGCTCATAGTCCTGAAAAAGCGTGCCTCTAACACAAACACAAATTCAAACGCTCCAACTACTAACCCTAAACAACAGGCATCGAAGAAGGTCAGCGGACGCGTCACCGATGCCAATGGCGAGCCAATCATTGGAGCCACCGTGCGCCAGGCTGGCACCAACAATGCTACCGTGACCGACGTTGATGGCAATTTCACCATCAACGCCCCTCATGGAGCCAAGCTCGAAATTACGTATGTAGGCTTCAACTCACAAGTAGTGACAGCAAGTGGTTCCTCTTTGGACGTGTCGATGAAAGAAAGTGCCAATGACCTCAATGAGGTGGTAGTCGTCGGCTTTGGTACTCAGAAGAAACTCGACCTCACGGGTGCCGTGACAACAGTGAGCGGCGATGATTTGGCAGAGCGCCCTGTAAAAAATGTCACGGAGGCTTTGCAAGGCGTAGTGCCAGGACTTCAGATTTCTGCAAACAGTGGTGAGGTGGGCTCAACTATGAATATTAATATACGTGGTACTGCCACCATCGGTCAGGGTTCGAGTGGCTCACCGCTCATTCTTATTGATGGAGTGGAAGGTGATATAAACACCATCAATCCGCAGGACATTGACAATATTTCTGTACTGAAGGATGCAGCCGCTTCTTCAATCTACGGTTCACGTGCCCCATTCGGTGTCATCCTTATCACCACCAAGAACGGTGATCATGGTGGCAAGACACGTATTAACTACAACAACAGCTTCCGCTTCAGCAATCTTATTCGTAATAAGCATGTTATGAATAGCATTGACTTTGCTTCATTCTTGAATGATGGAAGAACCAACGGAGGACAAGCTGGCTGGTTTACTCAGGAGCAAATTGACAACATAGTTGCCTATCACAATGCCACATATGTCAGCCCCGGTGTAAGGCGCACATCAGACGGTCAGCTTGTATATTCTTGTATTACAGACCCGGAGAATCCTAACAGTACTCAATGGGCAGGCAATTACCATTGGGGTTGTGATGATGTGGATTGGTATGGTGTTATTTACAAGAACACCGCTTTTGCACAAGAGCACAATGCCAGCATCAGTGGTGGAACTAAGATTTTCAATTACTATACTTCCTTCAACTTCCTTGACAACGGTGGCTATATGGATTTGGCAAATGACTCTTACCATCGCTTGACTGGCACTGCAAAGATCAACGCCAATGTAACATCGTGGTTACGTATGTCTTACAACATGCGCTACGTTCGCACCAAGACTGAGCAGCCCACCTACTTAAGTAACTCATATGGTGATTTGTTACGTCAGTCATGGCCTACCTTGCCACTCTACGACCGCTACGGCAATGAATTACCTACCAGTGTTGCAGCTACGAGGATTGCTCAAGGCGGTCAAACTTATAGCGAATTAGATGTCACAAGCCATCAGATTGGCTTCATCATTGAGCCAATAAAGAATTGGCAGACGCATGTGGACTTCAACTACCGTGTAGACAACACTACCGGACAATCCGTCTCACACTACTTGTACACAACCAATGTCGCAGGGGAACGCGAATACAACTCTGGTAACTCTTATGACCAGGAATCTGAATCAAAAAGAAAATA
>CAZZNO010000113.1:0-9808 GCA_964655685.1 uncultured Prevotella sp. | reverse complement strand
TTTATAAAGCGTCCGGTACTCTCCACGGTGATTTCCATCTTCTTCGTGCTGCTTGGTACCATTGGACTTGTATCGCTGCCTATTGAGCAGTACCCGGACATTGCACCACCTACCATTGTGGTGTATACAACCTATACCGGCGCAGATGCAGAGACCGTGCTTAACTCTGTCATCACCCCTCTTGAGGAGAGCATCAACGGTGTGGAGAACATGACCTACATGACTTCTTCAGCCACTAACTCAGGTTCGGCTAACATTACTGTTTACTTCAAGCAGGGTGTAAACGCCGATATGTGCGCCGTCAACGTGCAGAACCGTGTGCAGCAGGCACAGGCACTTCTGCCTGCCGAGGTTACCCGTGTGGGTGTCACGGTGTTGAAGCGTCAGACTTCTAACGTCATCATGTACGCCCTTACAACTGAGGACGGACGTTATGACTCTAAGTTCCTGACCAACTACAACAACATTAACATCGTTCCGCTGTTGAAACGTATCAACGGTGTGGGCGATGTGCAGAGCCCGTCGTCAGCCAACTATTCTATGCGTATATGGCTGCATCCTGACAAGATGAAAGAGTATGGGCTTGTTCCTTCAGATATTTCCAATGCGCTTGCTGCACAAAATATAGAGGCTGCCCCTGGTTCGTTTGGTGAGCAGAGCAATGTGGCTTACGAATACACCATACGTTACACGGGTCGTCTGAAGACTCCGCAGCAATATGAGAACATCATTCTGCAAAGCAAGACTACTGGCGAGACCCTTTACTTGAAGGATGTCGCAACGATAGAGCAGGGCGCATTGCAATATAACGTAGGCGTTAAGAATAACGGCAAGGACGCCGTGATGGGTATGGTACAGCAGATTGCCGGCTCCAACGCTACGCAGATTGCAACCGATGTAAAGGCTGCACTTGCTGAGGCTCAGAAGACTATGCCTCCTGGCATGGAGTACACCATTGAGCAGGATGTGACCGAGTTCCTTTTCGCTTCTATACATGAGGTGGTAAAGACTCTTATCATTACCTTGATACTTGTGTTCTTCGTGGTGTATGTGTTCCTACAGGATATACGCTCAACCCTTATCCCTATGATTGCAGTGCCGGTGGCACTTATAGGTACGTTCCTGTTCCTGCAATTGTTTGGATTCTCCCTCAACTTGCTTACGCTTTCCGCCTTGTTGCTTGCCATAGCCATTGTGGTGGACGATGCCATTGTGGTGGTTGAGGCAGTGCATGCCAAGCTCGACCAGGGCTATAAGAGCGCGCTTACGGCATCCATTGATGCCATGAACGAGATCTCCGGTGCCATCATCTCCATCACCCTCGTTATGTCAGCAGTGTTCGTACCTGTGTCATTCGTCGGCGGTACTTCCGGTACGTTCTACCGTGAGTTCGGTATCACTATGGCTGTATCAATCGTCATATCAGCTATCAACGCCTTGACGCTGTCTCCTGCCCTTTGCGCTATATTCCTGAAACCAAATGAGAAGAAAGGCGAGAAGAAGATGTCGTTCGTCGACCGCTTCCACGCTGGCTTCAACCGCGTATTCGAGAAGGTTACCGACAAATATAAGGTTGGTGTTGAGAAACTCATCAATCACCGCATTATCACAGCCATTGCTTGTGTCGTAGGTATTGTGGTCCTTGTCATTACGATGGCTACTACTTCTACAGGACTTGTTCCTGATGAGGATACAGGTACGTTGTTCGTTACTATGTCAGCTGCACCTGGTACTTCTCAGGAGCGTACTCAGCAGATTGCCGACCATATCGACAATATGCTTGCTTCCAATCCCGCCATTATGCGTCGTGAGGAAATCGTGGGTTACAACTTCATAGCAGGTCAGGGTTCTGACCAGGCAACATTCATCATCAAGCTGAAACCGTTCGCCGAGCGTGAACAGAAAGGAATATTCACGCGCCTGTGGTCAGCAATCACCGGTGGTGGCATGGAGCAGCTCTTTGTCAATCCTATGGAGGCAAACATGGTGCTGGGCATGATTTACAAGCAGACGGCTTCTATCAAGGACGCGCAGATTCTGGCTTTTGCTCCGCCTATGATTCCTGGCTTCTCTGCCAACAACGGTGTGTCTATGACCCTTCAGGACAAGACCGGTGGTGACCTGAATACCTTCTTCAAGGTGACACAGGATTATCTTGCAGCCTTGAACAAGCGTCCGGAAATACAGAACGCCATGACATCTTATAACCCTAACTATCCACAGTATATGGTTAGTGTTGATGTTGCCAAGTGTGTGCAGGCAGGCACAACTCCTGCTTCAGTGCTTTCCGTGCTTCAGGGTTACTATGGTGGTATATACGCTTCCAACTATAACGCTTACGGTAAGCTGTTCCGTGTAATGATACAGGGAGACGTTGCAAGCCGTATGCGTCCTGAGGACATGAGCAATATCTATGTCCGCCTGAACAATGGGCAGATGGCTCCTGTAAACGAGTTCATTACCTTGAACAAGGTCTATGGGCCTTCTAACATAGCCCGTTTCAACCTGTTTACGTCAATCAACTTGAACATTACGCCTAACACCAATGGCGGCTATTCTACCGGTGATGCCTTGAAGGCTTGCCAGGAGGTGGCTTCTGAAAGCTTGCCTACGGGTTATGGTTATGAATATTCAGGACTTACTCGTTCAGAGGCTGAGTCGAGCAACTCTACAGCACTCATCTTTGTCCTCTGCTTCCTGTTCGTCTACTTGATTCTGTCGGCACAGTATGAGTCGTATCTGCTTCCGTTCTCAGTGCTTCTGTCCATACCGTTCGGTCTTGCCGGAGCCTTCATCTTCACGCAGCTCTTTGGCCACTCCAACGACATCTACATGCAGATTGCATTGATTATGCTTATCGGTCTTCTTGCCAAGAACGCCATCCTTATTGTGCAGTACGCCCTTGAGCGTCGCCAGACAGGTATGGCTATCAAGTATGCCGCTATCCTCGGTGCTGCCGCCCGTCTGCGTCCTCTGTTGATGACATCTCTTGCAATGGTCATCGGTCTGTTGCCTCTGATGTTCGCTTCAGGTGTAGGTAAGAATGGTAACTCTACTATGGGTGCCGCCGCTGTAGGAGGTATGTTTATCGGTACAGCCTGCCAGATCTTCATAGTACCTGCCTTGTTCGTCATCTTCCAGTGGTTGCAGGAGAAGGTAAGTCCTCTGAAGTTCGACGATGAGAACGAAAACAGTGCTCTTGCCGAGTTGAGGCAGTACGCTCACAACAAGAAGTTCGAAAGATTCAAAGATCAATTCCAAGAAGATTACAAAGAGGCCAGCAAGCCTTTGGATTAATATGTTTTTGAGTTGATGAGTTATTCTGCTTTTGATTAGCATTAAGCCATGTTGAAAGCTCAATAACTCAATAACTCAGAGAACTCAATAACTACCATTTTTATGAGAATATATAAAAATATCATATTGGTCGGTCTTGCAGCCCTGTCCCTGACAGGCTGCAAGAGCCTCTACGGCAAATACGAACGTCCAAGCTTGAATACCCAGGGACTTGTACGCGACCCTGTATCTGCTACCGACACTCTCGCTGTCACCGACACCACTACTCTCGGCTCGATGCCTTGGCGTGAGGTGTTCACCGACCCGCAATTGCAATCCCTCATCCAGAAGGCAATTGACAATAACACGAACATGCTCAATGCGGCTCTAAACATACACATGGCTGAGGCTCAGCTTGAGATGGCTAAGCTTGCCTTCGTGCCGCAGTTTGTATTCACGCCGCAGGGCAGCATAACCCGTTTCAACGAAGCAACAACCAAGAGCTATTCGCTCCCTGTCAACGCTTCGTGGAACTTGTCGCTCTTTGGCGGACTGACATCCGCTAAGCGCGCCCAGCAAATGATTCTCTTGCAGAGCAAGGACTACAAGCGCTCTGTCCAGACATCGCTCGTTGCAGGCGTTGCCAATCTTTACTACACGCTTCTCATGCTTGACAAGCAGCTCCAGATAGTCAACGACATGGAGAAACTCACTAAGGAGACATGGGACATCATGAAGGTGCAGCATCAGGAGGTGCGTGGCGTTCGCTCTACAGCTGTGCAAAGCGCAGAGAGCAACTACTACAGCGTCTTGACCCAGAAGAAGGACATCGAGCGCAGCATTCGTGAAAGCGAGAACTCTCTGAGTCTGCTGCTCTCCGAGCCTGCTCACGCCATCCCACGCGGCAACCTTGACAGTCAGGTTCTGCCTACCAACCTCGCCGTCGGCGTACCTGTAAAGGTATTGGCAAACCGTCCTGACGTTCATGCCAACGAGATGAACCTCGCAAGCTGCTTCTACAAGATAGAGAATGCCCGCAGCAGGTTCTACCCGAGCATCAGCATCAGTGGCACGGGCGGCTTCAGCAATGGCTCAGCAGGCATGGTGAATCCTGGCAAGTGGCTCGCTTCTGCCGTAGGTTCGCTCACTCAGCCCATCTTTATGAACGGGCAGCTTGTTGCAGGCTTGAAGGTCGCCAAAGACCAGTATGAGCAGGCTTACAACACATGGCAGCAGAGCATCCTTCAGGCAGGCTCAGAGGTGAGCAATGCCCTCGTGAGATACAACAGCTCTGAGGAAAAGAGCCAGATAGAGGCAAAGCAGATAGAGGTGCTGAAGAAGAACGTGGAGGACACGCGTGCCTTGATGGCTTCGGCAGGAAGCACCTACCTCGAAGTAATAACAGCAGAGAGCCAGCTCCTCAATGTTCAACTCTCCAAGGTCAGCGACGACCTTGCCAAGATGCAGGCTGTTGTAAGCCTGTACGAAGCACTTGGAGGAGGCTCTTTTTAATTCATAATTCATAATGCATAATTCATAATTGCAGGAGCAGTAGAATTGCCAAACAATTTGTTTTTTGAATCATGAATCAAAAAATTAAGAGTTGGTAAGGTCGTTATTATGCATTATAAATTATGCATTAAGAATTGGTGAGGTCTTTAATTATGCATTATGAATTATGCATTATGAATTATAAATTGTAAATTATGAATTCAATAAGTCCAAAGGCCGTCGTTTCGCCAAAGGCGAAGATAGGCAACAACGTAAAGATATATCCCTTCGCATACATAGAGGATTATGTGGAGATTGGTGACGACTGCGTCATCTTCCCATTCGTTTCTATCATGAACGGTACGAAGATGGGAAAAGGTAATATGGTTCATCAGGGCACAGTCCTCGGTGCCCTGCCACAGGACTTCGACTTCCGTGGAGAACGTACAGAACTCATCATCGGCGACAATAACATCATTCGTGAGAATGTAGTCATCAACCGTGCCACACATGCTGACGGTCAGACCGTCATAGGCAATGGCAACTTCATCATGGAGGGTGCGCACATCAGCCATGACACAAAGGTTAATGACAAGTGCGTATTCGGTTATGGTACTAAGATTGCCGGTGACTGCGAGATAGGCATGGGTGTCATATTCTCTTCTTCTGTTATTGAGAACGCGCACACACGTGTCGGCGACCTTGCCATGATTCAGGCAGGCACAACGTTCTCAAAGGACATCCCGCCATATATCATCGCTGGTGGTGAGCCCGTGAAATACAGTGGTCCTAACAATACCATGATGACAGTGGCAGGTATCGACGAGAAGGTACAGAAGCACGTGGCAAATGCCTACCGCCTTGTGTTCCACGGTCTTAACAGTGTCTTCGACTCTGTCATACAGATTAAGCAACAGGTGCCTGACAGCCCTGAGATTCAGAATATTATACAGTTCCTTAGTTCCACAAAACAAGGAATAATAACAAAAATGTAATTCATACCTATACATTTTTTGTCAGTCGGGGGACGTACCGTGAGGTCACGTCCCCTTTTTTAGTAGTAGTCTTACAGCACCTGCATCTTCCATGTGGCGCCTATTTCCACTTTGTGCTGTTTGTCTTTCAGCGTACCGTTGCAGTTGCTGTTTTTCCCGAAGCTATAGTTGTAGTTCGCGTGAAATCTCACCTTTTCGTTGCCGAGCGGAAAATACTCCACACCTCCGCCAACGCGCGTAATCTCTGTGCCGACATGCAGGCAATAGTCAGCCTCCTTGCCAGAGCGGTTCACGTCGTAGTTTGCCTTGGCATAAACTTTCAGCTGCTTCATTGGCTGCCATTTGGCGATGCCGCTCAATGATACGTCTTTGAAAAGGAATGTCTGTCCCTTGACAGCACGGTTCATTATGTCGAAATCAAATTCGAGCTCGTCCGACGGCTTTATCCTGTTGCCAAGGAAAAGATAATTGATATATTTGCCGGGCTCATATTCCATCATGTTCACAGACCATGCTGAGTGGTACCATCCGTGGCTGCCATACCACATAAGATTGTATCCATACGTGTCCTCGTCCTTCCCTGAGCGCAGCTTCCAGTCGTCCCTGAAGGGGCTTTGCGTCACTTGCAATATGAGTTTGTCGTGCCCTGGATTGACGTTCAACACCACATTAGCTCCCCATTGGTAGCAAGGAAACATGCTGCTGAACTCGCCAAGCTGGAACACGTCTATCGGCGCAGGGTCAAACTCCCAGCCGCCAGTGAGCACAACCCATTTGCCGAACATGAAGCCAAGCTTCGGGTTTACGTTCCATTGCAGGTAAAGCCAGTCAGTGGAGTCGAAAAACGACTTGTCCTTGTGTATCTCGTTCAGCCGTTGGCGGTATTTGTAAGTGAAGCCGTGCCCGATGTCTCCTTGCAGAAAGATGTTTACCAGCCGTCCCTTGAATCCGGTTTCAGGAACCACTTTCTCGCCGTCCACGCTCTGATAGTCATATTCTCCTCTTGCCTCAAAGCGCAAGTCCACTCCTTTCACGTCCACTATTTGGGCGCATGCTGTGCCTGCAATTCCCATCAATATTATTGTGAGAATAGCTTTAATATTGTGTAATAGACTCGTTTTCATAGTTGGTTTAGGTCTTTTCAAAGTTTAGGTTGCGCCAGCTCCAGCAGCGTGCGCTTGTTCCACAATCCGTACACTTGGCTCACGCTGTCCGTTGTCATAAACGATTCCATTTGCTCGGCGTGCATGTAGTCTATAAGCCTTGAGAAGTCTTCCTTCGTCAATACCGATTCCACCTGTATACGGTTCTTGTTGGTATATCCGCCTGTCACGTGGTGCAAGGTGCATCCGCGTTCGAGCTTCTCCACAATGAACCGCTGCACCTTCTCATAGTGCTCTGTAATGATGTACACACGCACCTTCGAGTTTACGGTTCCCATGAAATGGTTCAGCACTATGCCGTTGATCCAAGTGCCTATGAGTCCCACTATTACGAAGCTCACGTCGTTGATGGCGAACGCCGTGCAGCAGATGGCGCCTCCTGCCACGGTCACCGACGTGCCTATGCTTATGTTGCAGTATTTGTTCACAATTCTTGCTAGAATGTCGAGTCCGCCCGTCGATGCGTTTATGCTGAACAAGATGGTTTGCGATATGCTCAGTATGAGCACGAAGCACAGCATGTCAAACCACGGGTTCAGAATGTGCTGTCCTGTTCCGGCAATGACCACGGTGAAAAGCGAGTCCTGCATTGGTGCTATCCAGTCGAGGAAATCTACCATAGGCCCCAATATGAGAGCGGTGTAAACTGTTTTTGCCCCAAACTCGGTGCCGAGCAGCAGGAATGAGCTGACGAGCAGGATGGCGTTTATGATGACGATGTACGTGCCCAGCGTGGCAAAAGGCAGTAGCTTTTCCAATACTATGGAAAGGCCGGTGATGGAGCCGACAACCAAGTGGCTTGGCAATAGGAAGAAGTGGACGCTCATTGAGGCTACGAACATGCCTACGGTCATAAGCAGCAGGTCGGTCCAGAAACGTTTGGTTTGCACCACCTTCACTGTTTGCGAAGGAAGTTGTTTAGCTTGACGGACAATGTCTGCCCAGTTTGGTTTGTTGTTCGGGTTCATAGAAGGATTTTTAGTTGGCTTCAAAATTAGGCAAAAAAATCCATTCTGCAAACGTTTAACATCACTTTTTTCAGAAAAATCTTATTTCTTCGCTTCCCATTAGGTTTGTTTTAGCTTAAGGCTTTGATTGTCAACGGCTTGCCTTTACTTATAATTTAAAAGTTTAAATTGCGGTATAGGCGATGAATGTATAGTAAAAAGTGGCAAAAGCCAGAGCTTTATAATCGTTTTACCACTTTTCACTTACGATTTATTCCTGCGCTAAAAGCTCTTTGTAGCGGAAGCAGTAATCGTGGTGGTCGTTTATGATGCCGATGGCTTGCAGGTGGCTGTAGACCGTGACCGAACCCAAATATTTGAAGCCACGCTTCTTCATGTCCTTCGATATAAGGTCGCTGAGGTCATTGCGTGTCACAAATTCCACTTGGTGGGAAGGATATACAAGGCTCTTTCCATCGGTGAAGCCCCATATATATTTGTCAAACGTTCCGAACTCCTGCTGCACTTTCACGAAGCATTGTGCGTTGTTTATCATTGCCCGAATCTTCCCTTCCGAGCGAATCATGCCCTCAGTGTTCATTATGCGCTCTACGTCGCTGTCGGTGAAAGCCGCCACCTTCGTCACGTCAAAATCGGCGAAGCATTGGCGGAAGATTTCTCTCTTTTTCAGCATCAGATGCCACGACAGTCCGCACGACATGCATTCCATGAGCAGATACATGAAGTGGTTGCGCTCGTCATGACACGGCGTACCCCATTCTTCGTCGTGGTAGTGCACCATCAATGGGGCGTTGCCAAACTCGCGGCAGCGCACCGGATATTGCAAGTGTCGCATGGCGTGTCCGCCCCATGCGGTCTCATTCACAAAGCGGAAACCTATAGCCTTGTACAGCCTTTCCGCCCAAGGGTGGGTGTGGTCAACAAGCAGACCTACAGGTTGCGAGCCGTGTTTTTCTATTACGGCATTTATGAGGCGTGTAGCAATGCCGCGCTTACGGAACTCTTTTTTCACGCACAACGAGTCGAGATAATACTCTCCTGCACGTGTCTCCTCGTCCATGCCGGAAAAGTCCTGTCCGAGAAATTTCTTTGCCGCGTCAATGAATCTCCGCCGCAGTGTCAGCAAGTCCTTGCCGTCATAGCCCACGATGCAACCGGCTATCTCGTCTTCCTTGTCGTCTTCGCCTTTCTTCAAAGGGCTGTGAGGCTGGATAGCCACGAGCGTGTTGCGGTAGCTGTATTGGCTGTCGTCCATCTTCACCAGCTCGGTCATCATGCGGTGGAAGTCGTCAAGCGTGTGCTCCGGTCCCGCGAAGTTCTGGCAGCAGTCATAGTCCATAGCCTCCATTATGAGGCTCGCAATCTCGGCAGCCTGCTCAGGCTGGGCTGCCACAATCTGTATATCCTTTTTGCTCATGTCGGCAAAGTTAATATAAAAAAGCCATATTCAGGAAATAACTATGATAATAGTTTACAAAAAGTAAAAAGTTTAAACAATCGCAACTACCTGTTCCAGAGTTGCGAATGGCTATTTTGGGTGCCCATTCCGTGTCCCGACTTCGTCCTTGACTAATCATTCCGCCGTAAACGTGTCACCTTTAGGGCGTAAAGGCATCACGTTTACGGCGTAAAGCACCCACGTTTACGGCGGTAACGCCCCACGTTTACGGCGTAAAGAAGTCGTCTTTACGCCCTAAAAATAGTGTCCCTTAAATGCGGTTTCCTGTCTTTCTTTGTAATACGCTGATACACTGTGTGTTGCATCTCTGCTCATGGTTGCGCTGTAGCAAACCAAGCACATGTTTTTTCTAAAAAAGGCTGCTCCCGAGATGGGTTCGCATGACTTTTTATTGACAAAGGCAAAGAGCATTCACTTAACATGGGTTCTATGAATCGAAACATTGTTTTTCAGCCA
>CAZZNO010000112.1:0-9832 GCA_964655685.1 uncultured Prevotella sp. | reverse complement strand
TTATATTTTCTCCAGCTTATAGTTTTTTCCCCTGCCGGTCTTTATGGTCAGACCTTTGTCGGCAAGAATTGGTTTTATTCTGCGGATGAGGGTATAGAGCGTGTCGCTGGCGTCGGGCTTCTTTGGCCAAAGGGCTTCGCAAATCTGTTTCTTGCCCAATCGGTGGCCGTCGGCTTTGAAGAACATTGTGAGCAGCTGCTCCTGCATCGGGGTGAGGGCTATCTCCTCACTGGTCAATGAGAGAAAGCTGCCGGCTGCCTCATCGTAGACAATGCCGCCATATGAGATGCCGCGGCTTAACCGTGAGCGGCGGAAATGGATGGCTGAAAGCAAGCCCCACAACAGAGCAATGCCGTAGAGCGACAACGGTAAGCGTTGGTCGCTCAGGGCAAGTATCGAAGCCATAGAGCAGTTGGCAAAGCCTTGAAACTCCAGCCTCGTGCCATTTGCCTTTCTCCACGTCATCTTTCGGCTTTTCAAGCTCGCGCCCTTATCGTCCATTGCGTAGTATATCACGGATGTATGGCGCAGGCTGGCAATCTTCAGATGGCTGCGGTAGTCGGCTATGGTGTCGGGCGTTATCCATCCGTCAGACTTCTTTGCCAGCGTCTTGGCAAGAGCCTGGTTCATGTCGGCTACAATGCTTTCTTTAGCACAGCTGTAGCTGTTGACGCTCGCGGCTATGGCTAAAGCTATGATGGCAATGAAAAGTATGACGGAATGGTATGGTTTCATGCTTTAGAGTTTATGCTCCGTGGAACATGTATTCGTTCATGGTGTCCTTGGTGAGGCGCGTGAACAGGTCGTTGGCAAGGTCGTCGGCAACGTCGAGGGCGTGCTCAAGTATGGCATCGCTGAACTCCTGAAGCATGTCCTGAGCCTCCATTGGCCTGTCTTTGTAAATCTCCAAGTACTTTGCCTCGAATTCCTTTTGCCGTTGGTCATTTTCAGCCTCGAGCTTGGCGTAAGCCTCCTTCACCACTGGTGCATAGGCATTGTAGTTGGTCATGGCGAGGGTCATCACCTTGCGGAATTTCCAATAAGCGGAGTCGTCGGAGCAATGGTCGTCGCCCACGGTGTATTCGTATGGAAAAGCCTTTACGCCCTGGTAGATGGGCAGGAATACGCCAAGGTCTGCCATGCCGTTGGCTACGTAGGTGATGTGGCCTATGGCATCGGGCAGCCACGGGCGCACCTGCATGAGGTGGGTTTGCGTTGTGCGGAAGATGGAGACAGGTCGCCACGGTTCCTTGCCATTGTTGTGAAGATAAGGGTCGTGGTCGGTGCCGTCGTAGTGGAAGCGGAAGGCTTTGCGCAGTTCCTTTATGCCAATCTTGCCGCTGTCAGGCGTAGCATAGACGGGGAAGTTGTTCACGTTTACGTCTTGCTTCATCGAAGGCGTAAACAGTCCTTGCAGACCCCACACGCGGGTGTAGTTGTAAGTGTGGTCGGCAATATCGTCCTTAGAATAAGCCTTGTGGAAGTCGAACTTCTCTTTAGGATTCCACAGACCGTTCTTCTCGGCGAATGCCAGCAAGTCTTTGTCGGCGAGGAAGTTTTCCTTGTCGTCGGGGTCGTAGTCGCGGAAGCGGCTTTGGTTGCCCGTGACGAAATATTTGTCGTTGGGAATGCGGCAGGCGAGCCAGTGGTGGCCGCAGGCATTCTCCAGATACCATGTCTCTTTATTGTCTATGAAGCCGATTCCGAAACCCTCAGCAGAGCCATATTTCTCAATCAGCGAGCCCAGTCGCTCCACGCCTTCGCGAGCAGTGTGTATGTAGGGCAGGACAATGTTGTAGGTGCAGTTTTCGGCAAGTCCATCTGCCACATACGGGTCATGCTTCAAGGCTTCTGGGCTGCTGAAAATGGTCTCCGTAGAGCTTTCGCCCACGCCAGCTGTATTGAAACCAGCGCTTCCCCATTCGTGGTGGAACTGGTAGTCGGGTAGGGCAGTGTAGCCAAGCCGCTTCTTCGGCAGCGGGCAGCGGAAAGCGCTGTCGTCGGCTACGAACTCCTCCGGACCGTTGTCGGTCTCGTCGAAGACAAGCCAATTCTTGCAACGCATGGCGTCGAAATCCTCTGAGCGGGCGTAGATGCGTGAGCCGTCGCCCGTTAGGTCGCCACCGACGATGATGGTGGTGCACTCTGAAAGATTGCTTTTCTTTTCCATATTATTTATTTTTTATGCTGCCGTAAACGGCAGCAAACCTAACCTGCTAACTAAACAAAGGCTTGCTTCATATCCTCAGCCGTTTTGCGTACAAGCTACGTAGGTTTTACGAGCGAGTTACGTAGGCTTTACGTAAGAGGTACGTAGGCTTTACGTAAGAGGTACGTAGGCTTTACGAGGAAACCATGTAAGCTTTACGAGCGAAAGGCTTAATGCTTGCTGAGTGAGCGGAACCAGCGGAGGGGATGCTTTATGATGTCTTTGATGCCCATGACTTGCTGGCTTTCAGGCTTGCCTTGAGCTTTGTGCTTGCCGTTGGAGGCGTTTTGCTGCCTGCTGTTGGTCGTAGCTTGCTGTCCTCGCTGCTTGTCGGCAAACTTGTGACGGCTGCGCTGTCTGCGTGCTTTCTGCTCCTGTGTGTTTGCCTGGTTTTGCTCATTGCCTTGTTTTTCAGCGTTTTGCTGACGTGTGTTATTGCTTTGCTGCTGGCTGTAGGCATTCTTTGGCTTGCGCTGGCGGTTGCTTCTCTGCTGCTGGCCTTTGCCGCGCTTTTCGCCTTGCCTTTCTTCTGCTTGTCCAGTCTGGTTGCCCTCGTCCTCGGCATTTTGCCGCTCGTCGTTTCCACGCTGTCGGCGATTGCGCTGCTTGGAGTCTTTATGAGAGTTCTTGTCACGGTCGTTGCGTCTGCGGTTCTTTGCGCTTGTCTTCTGACGGCGCGTAGTGGTATATTCGGGACCTTCGCCGCATCCTTCCGGCAATGGGTTCTTCGTGATTTCCTTATCAAGGAATTTCTCAATCTGGTGGAAATAGAACATGTCGTCTTCGTTGACAAGGGTTATGGCAATGCCGTCTCTGTCGGCTCTTGCCGTGCGCCCTATGCGGTGGACATAGTCTTCGGCATCGCGTGGCACATCGTAGTTGATGACCATTGCTATGTCGTCGATGTCGATGCCTCGTGCGAGGATGTCAGTTGCCACGAGCACATCAATCTGTCCACTCTTGAACTTGAACATCATTTCGTCTCTTTCAGCCTGTTCAAGGTCGGAGTGCATCTCACCGCTGTTTATCTTCATGCGCTGGAGGGCTTGGTTTATTTGCTTGACCTTCATCTTGCTGCCCGAGAAGATTATGACGCGCTTCAGGTCGCCAGCCTTGAAGATGTCTTGTATAATCTTCAACTTCTGCGTTTCATAGCAGATATAAGCACTCTGCTTAATTTTCTCTGCCGGCTTGCTCACGGCGAGCTTCACCTCTACCGGATTCTTGAGCAGAGTCTGCGCGAGCTTTTCAATGTCGTCGGGCATGGTTGCTGAGAACATTATTGTCTGGCAGTTCTTTGGAAGCTTCGAGGCTATCTTCATTATGTCGTCGGAGAAACCCATGTCGAGCATGCGGTCGGCCTCGTCGAGGACAAAGAAGCTAACTTTTGAAAGGTCGATGTTGCCCATCGATATGTGTGAGATGAGGCGGCCGGGAGTGGCTATGATGACATCGGCACCGAGACGCATGCTTTTCATCTCTTGGTCGTAGCGATTGCCGTCGTTGCCTCCATAGACGGCTACGCTTGACACGTCGTCCAACCAGTAGGCAAATCCCTGCATGGCTTGGTCTATCTGCTGTGCGAGCTCGCGGGTCGGCGACATCACTATGCAGTTGACCGCGTCTTTTGGATAGCCGCCTTCGTCAAGCTTCGAGAGTATGGGCAGCAGGTAGGCTGCTGTCTTGCCGGTGCCGGTCTGGGCTACGCCAAGCAGGTCGCGCCCCTCAAGTATTGGGGGAATACATTTCTCTTGTATTGGTGTGCAGTCCTCGAAATGCATGTCGTAGAGAGCGTCGAGGATGTGGTCGGTGAGGTTTAATTCTTCGAATTTCATTTTTCTTTCGTTTAAAATAAAGGAGCCGGCGGTGCAGGCTCTTGCACAACTGGCAGCACTACAGGTGCGTGCCAATTGTTAGTTAGGTGCCTTTGTATAGCAGAAGAATGCTATGAAGGCGAAGATGATGTTTGGCATCCATGCGGCAAGCATTGGCGGGAAGCCGGCGTTGATGGCGAATGTCGCTGAAATAGTTTGCAACATGATGTAAGCAAAGGAGAGGGCAAGGCCAATGCCGAGGTAAAGCCCCATGCCGCCCTTGCGCTTACGGGCGGAGAGGGATGCGCCGATGATGGTGAGGATGAATGACGCAAACGATGAGGCTATGCGCTTGTGGTATTCCACCTGGTATTGCACCACGTTGCCAGAGCCTCTGTTAATCTGCTTTGAGATGTAGTCTTTCAGCTCTGGCGAGGTGAACGTTTCTTGCTGTCCTTTGGAGTAAACAAGGTCGGTTGGCTCCATCTGTATAAGCGAGTCTTTCTGCGCTCCGCTGGTGATGTGCTCGCGCAAGCCTTTCAGTTGGCGAAGCTTCCAGCTTGACAGCTTCCAATGGTACTTTGAATCTGAGATGGTGTCATACTGGACTTCCATTGCTGTGAGGTGCGACACAAGCTTCTTGTTCTCAAACTTGTCGAGGCAGAAGCCATAGCCACGCTTGGCGTTGTTGTCGTAATGCTGGATATAAGCTATCACGCCCGGAGCCACTTGAAGTTGTACGTTTTCCGCCGATGTGTTTTTCTTCTTGTTCTTGTACATCGACTCGAAGTTTTGCCTTATTACCGTGCCATGTGGTATGACGTAGGCTGAGAGGTAATAGGAAAGTCCTGCAAGGAGGACGCACGTGAACATGTAGGGCCGCAACAGCCTGCGGAAGGAGATGCCTGCGGCAAGCATGGCGATAATCTCCGAATTGCCAGCCATCTTTGAGGTGAAGAAGATTACGGCAATGAAGACAAACAGCGCGCTGAACAGATTGGCGAAGTAGGGGATGAAGTTGGCGTAATAGTCGAAGACGATAGCCTCAAAAGGAGCGTGGTATTGCGTAAACTTCGCCAGATTCTCGTTGACATCGAAGACAATGGAGATTGATATGATGAGCGCAATGGAAAAGAAGTAGGTGCCTATGAACTTCTTTATTATGTACCAGTCAATTGTCTTGATGTAGCGGAATGGGTTGAGATACTTCATGAAGCCAAGCTTCCGTCCTATCCACCGCATTATGCGTTGCAACAACCGTGTGTGGTTGGCTATCCAGTGGAAGAAACGGTGCAGCCATGCGGGATGGCGTGAAAGCCATCTCCTCACTTTATATTGGCGGCGGTGTTTTTTTATTCTGCTAAAGCTTTTCATCTTCTTTGTTTCAAAACTCCAAACCTTCTATCTCCTTACTCCCAATTGGTTTATCACGGACCGTTTCCATTGAGTGAAGTCACCTTCTATGATATGCTGTCTGGCATCGGTCACGAGGCGCAGATAGAATGCGAGGTTATGAATGCTCGCTATCTGCATGGCAAGCAGTTCGCCGGCTTTGAAAAGGTGGTGCAGGTATGCCTTGGACGTTACTCGGTCAATTTCGCAACCATTTGGGTCAAGTGGAGAGAAGTCCATTTCCCATTTCTTGTTGCGCATGTTCATAGTGCCTTCGTAGGTGAACAGCATAGCATTGCGGCCGTTGCGGGTAGGCATTACACAGTCGAACATATCTACCCCGCGCTCAATGCCTTCAAGGATATTCTGCGGAGTGCCAACTCCCATAAGGTATCGTGGCTTGTCCTTGGGGAGGATGGCGTTGACAACTTCTATCATTTCATACATCACCTCCGTAGGCTCGCCTACAGCAAGTCCGCCAATTGCATTGCCGTCAGCTCCCTTGTCGGCTACGAACTTGGCGGCTTCCTGCCGCAGGTCCTTGAAAGTGCAACCCTGTACGATTGGGAAGAGGCTTTGCTTGTAGCCATAAAGAGGCTCAGTCTCATTGAACCTCTTTATGCAACGGTCGAGCCACCGTTGCGTCATGCCAAGGCTGTTCTTGGCATAGGTATAGTCGCTCATTCCGGGTGGACATTCGTCGAGAGCCATCATTATGTCGGCACCTATTATGCGCTCAGTGTCCATAACATTCTCCGGAGTGAAGAAATGCTTAGAACCGTCTATATGAGAGCGGAACTCGCATCCTTCTTCCCTGAGTTTGCGGATGCCGGTCAGCGAGAACACTTGAAAGCCACCGCTGTCAGTAAGAATGGGCCGTTCCCATCCGTTGAAGCCATGTAGTCCGCCTGCTGCTTTCAGCACCTCCAAGCCTGGGCGAAGGTATAGATGGTAAGTGTTGCCGAGGATGATTTGGGCTTTGACCTGCTCGCGAAGCTCACTGAAGTGCACGCCCTTGACGGCACCAGCCGTTCCCACGGGCATAAAGATAGGAGTCTTTATCTGTCCGTGGTCAGTGGTTATGATGCCTGCGCGGGCATCTGAATAGGGGTCGGTATGTTGTAATTGGAAATCCATATACTTGTCACTCTCGCATTGTCAGAGTTTGCGCAACTTGCTAATGCTTTTCTTCTTCTTTCTTCTTTTCTTCAGGTATGGTCAAGTCGACTGGATTTTCGACCTTTTCGCTTGTTAGAGCAAAATCCCATACTTGCTGCACGTTTTCTACATAGTGGAAAGTCACGCCTTTGCGGTAGGCTTCCGGTATTTCCTCTACATCTTTCTTGTTTTCTTTGCAGATTACTATGTCAGTTATGCCGGCCCGCTTTGCTGCGAGGATTTTCTCTTTTATGCCTCCTACAGGCAACACTTTTCCACGCAGCGTAATCTCGCCCGTCATTGCCGTCTTAGCCCTTACTTTGCGCTGGGTCAGGGCTGAGGCAATGGATGTGGCTATGGTGATTCCTGCCGAAGGCCCGTCTTTTGGTGTGGCTCCTTCAGGCACGTGGATGTGAATGTTCCAATTGTCAAAAATGCGATAGTCTATTCCGAGTGAGTCACAATGAGCCTTTACGTATTGCAAGGCGATGATTGCGCTTTCTTTCATCACGTCACCGAGATTGCCGGTCAAGGTCAGCTTTCCACCCTTGCCTTTTGACAGTGAAGTCTCTATGAAAAGAATCTCGCCGCCTACGCTTGTCCAAGCCAGCCCCGTTACAACTCCTGCGTATTCGTTGCCTTGGTAAATGTCGCGATAGAAAGGTGGCTTGCCAAGCAAGTCCTCAATGTCGGCTGGCGATATAGGCTTTGTTGGAAGCGTGTCGTCCATTGCTTTGCGGTAGGCAAGCTTGCGCAGAGCCTTGTTGATTTGTTTTTCAAGCTGCCTCACGCCGCTTTCACGGGTGTATGATTCGATAATCTTTTCCAGTGCGCCTTTTGAGAATCTTATCTTAGGCTCAATTTTGTTGAGGCCGGTGTTTTTCAATTCGCGTGGCACGAGATGGCGTTTGGCAATCTCTATCTTTTCCTCTGTGACATAGCCCGACACTTCTATTATCTCCATGCGGTCAAGCAACGGACGAGGTATGGTGCCAAGGTCATTGGCTGTGGCAATGAATAGCACCTTTGAAAGGTCATAGTCTACGTCGAGGTAATTATCGTGGAAAGCGTTGTTTTGCTCAGGGTCAAGCACTTCAAGCAGTGCAGATGACGGGTCGCCGTTATAGTTGTTTTGCGATACCTTGTCTATCTCGTCAAGGATGAACACAGGGTTTGACGAGCCAGCTTTCTGAATGCTTTTAATAATCCTGCCGGGCATTGCGCCTACGTACGTGCGCCGGTGTCCGCGTATTTCACTCTCATCGTGCAGTCCGCCGAGAGATACACGCACATATTTTCGCTTCATTGCCGATGCAATGCTCTTGCCGAGTGAAGTCTTTCCTACACCTGGAGGTCCGTAGAGGCAAAGGATTGGTGACTTTAGATTGCCTTTCATCTTCAGGACGGCAAGGTATTCGAGTATGCGTTCCTTTACTTTCTCCATGCCGTAGTGGTCACGGTCAAGTATCGTACGTGCGCGCTTGAGATCAAGGTCGTCTTTGGTGCAATAATTCCACGGCAGACTCACCATCAAGTCAAGATAGTTGATTTGTACACTGTAGTCGGGACTTTGCTGGTTGAACGTGTCAAGGCGGTCAAGCTCTTTGTTAAATGTCTTTGCTATGGCTTCAGGCCAGTCTTTGCCCTTTGCTTTCTTTTCCAGCTCAGCTTTAACGGAAGATTCAGAGTCGTCGCCAAGTTCTTCCTTTATGTTTTTCATCTGCTGATGCAGGAAATATTCTTTCTGTTGCTCGTCGAGGTCGACGTGTGTCTTGCGCCGAATGTCGTTCTTTATATTTTCAAACTGCGTTTCACGGCTTTCAACTTTTAAAAGTTCAATTGCCCTGTCCTTGATTTTGTCAAACTTTAGCAGCTTTATTTTGTCTTCAACAGGGAAAGGCAGATTCGTACAGGCAAAATTTATCATAAGAGCATCGTTCGAGATGTTCCTTATGGTCATCGCAGTCTCATCTGGAATGTCGGTGCTCAAATGTATAAGTTCCTCTGTTGATGATCTTACATTGTCGGCTATTGAATCAAATTCACGATCGTTTTCGTTTGGCAAGATCTCCGGTATAGGCGTGACATGCCCTTTAATGTAAGGCTTGTGTGATGTTATGCTGTCAAGATGACAACGTCCTTCCGACTGAAATATAGCTGTTATATTGTCAGTTCCTGGCAATTCCACAACACGCACTAATCGTGCAAACACTCCACAATTATATAAGTCTTCTAAGTTTGGACTGTCTACATCTGGATTCACTTGACAAAATATAGCGCATTCGCGGTTGTCCGGGTCTTTAGCTAAATACTTTGCCAAATTGGTACTTGAACGCCTGCCAAGCAAGATGGGGACAAGCACTCCTGGGAATGTCACCATGTTGCGGGTTGCCAGAATTGGTACCTCGCCCTCCCTGCCCATCTTTAGCAGGTCGCTTATATCGCCGTCGTAATCGGCAAACATTTGAATGGTTGTATTTTCTCTTGTCATGTCAAAAATATATCCATGCAAAGGTACGAAGAATAAAATAAAAACATGCAAATTGGCGTTTGAAAAGTATGCAAGAGGAATTTAAATTCAGAAACTTTATTATATGCCAGGAAAACTGCGCCATGAAAGTTGGTACAGACGGCGTTATGCTTGGTGCATGGGCTCATGGTGGGCGACATATACTTGATATTGGCACGGGCACTGGTGTCATAGCTTTGATGATGGCTCAGCGCTTCCCAGAAGCTTCTGTAGAAGGTGTAGAAATAGATGCGCTTGCTGCGAGGCAGGCGGCTAATAATGTCCAAGCTTCTCCTTATGCCGGCAGGGTAAGCATTCATGCTTCTTCATTGCAGGATTTCAAACCGCAAACGCGGTTTGATGCCATTGTGACTAACCCGCCGTTCTTTGTCAATAGCCTTGCATCTCCACAGTCTGCTCGTACTGTTGCCCGCCATGCAACGAGCTTGACTTACGCTGATATATTCAATTTTGCATCATTGTGGCTGTCGCCAGACGGCGAGATTTCTGCTGTGATACCAGTGGAAGTTGTTGATAAGTTTACGTCGGAAGCTTTTGTTCGTGGCTTCTTTCTTGCGCGCCAATATTTGGTTAAAACAGTAGAAAAGCGTAATCCGAGGCGAGTGCTTTTGTCTTTTAAGAAGTCAAGACCGGATACTTTTGATAGTCAAGAGGTCTTGCTGATGTGCGATGGGAAAAGATCTCAATGGTATGAGAATCTTACTAAAGATTTTTATATAAAATAAAGAG
>CAZZNO010000111.1:0-9907 GCA_964655685.1 uncultured Prevotella sp. | reverse complement strand
GATGAGACGGGGTTAAGCAAGCGTAGAGCCTTCCAGGCTCTATAGGCTCATTTTGCCCCCCCTCGTGATTGTTGCGAGACGACTTGCCTCAACAGTTGCGGGGCTCGCGGCAAAGCTTTAACGGCACGCCCCTGCGCTTTTGCCGCAACGCCATAACGCTTTCGGGGCAATGGGAAAACTGAGAGACCTGGAAAAAGAGAGGCGAGAAATTAATAACTAACAACTAACAATTAACATTAAGGTCTATCCGACATGCGCAGAGCCGCCGTGAGACATCGTGAACATTATTATAATAATAATAATTAATAATGTATCTCTTTTACCGCGAATGTGTGACCGCCTAAAAACTGAGAGACCTGGAAAAAGAGACGAGAAATTAACAAACTAACAACTAACAATTAACATTAAGGTCTATCCGACATGCGCAGAGCCGCCGTGAGACATCACGAACATTATTATAATAATAATAATTAATAATGTATCTCTTTACCGCGAATGTGTGAACGACCTTAATGTTAGTTGTTAGTTTGTTAATTGTTAGTTTTTCTTTCGGTTATACGGCAATTCCGAAAATCATTGCCTCACTGATGCCAAAATCCATTGCTCTTCAGATTTTTTTTCTTACCTTTGCAAGTGATGAAAAACTCGTACTACAAGGCATTCGTGATAGCTCTGGCAACGCTGCTCATAGCGGCTTGCACGGGGCGGCCTGTGGCAGAGGTTGACAGGCTCAACGAGCTGTCATACCACTACCACTACCGCAACCTCGACTCCACACGCCACTACGCCCTCGCTGCCCTTGCCCTTTCCGGGAGCTACGACGGCGGCAGAGCCGAGGCGGTGAACAACCTCGCCTTCGTAGACATCGCGCGCATGCGCTACGCCGATGCTTCGCGACGACTCGACAGCCTCGGAAGTATCACCGACAACGAGATAGAGCTGCTCGTGGGCGACGTGCAGATGATGCGCCTTTGCCAGAGGCAGAGCCGCAACAAAAGCTTCTACGAGTACAACGAGCGCGCACGCACACGCATACGCCGCATTGCCAGTGAGCGGTTTGCCCTCGACAGCCACGAGACGGCACGCTTCGAATATGCCGAGAGCGAATACCGCCTCGTGGCGTCGGCTTACTACTATTATCTCGGGCTGACAAGGCAGTCGGTGAGCATGATACACGGCATCGACCCCGACGGCTCCATACGGCGCGACACGGCGCAACTGCTGGGCTACTGGTACAACATTGGCTCCGGCGGCATAATACAGGGCAAGACGCAGCGGCAGACGGCGCAGGAGGAGTTTGACTATCTCGTGGGCTGCTACGCCCTCGCACGGCAGGGCGGCTATCCCTACTGGGAGGCGCAGGCTTTGCAGGCGCTGAGCGAGCACCTGCAGGAACCCATGCAGAGGCAATGGATGATAAGCGACAACTACCCCTCGATACTCTACGTCAACACCGACGGCATGCCCGACTCGCTGCTTGCCGGTAACCTTGCACAGCGCAGCCACGACCTGTTCGCACGCTACGGCGATGTCTACCAGACGGCAGGCTCACTGCGAACCCTTGCCGAGTGCTACTGGCACATCGCCGACTACAGCTCAGCCCTCGCCTGCCTCAAAAAAGCGTTGGACGACAAACGATTCGTGGACCAGGCTCCCGATCTCGTGGCTTCCATAAGAGAACAGCTCTGCCTTGTATACTCGGCAGTAGACGACAAGCCCAACAGCGACCGCAACCGCAACATCTACCTCGACCTCCAGGAGAAGACGCGTCAGGATCGCCAGCTGGAGGCGCGCGCAGCGCAGCTCGACCGCTCATCCATGCTGCTCAACCTGATGATTGGTGTAGTTGTGCTGGCAATTGTGGCAGTGGTATCGCTGCTCATGGTATTTGCACGCATGAGGCGGCGCAGCGACGAGAGCTTCTCCATGAAGAAGCTGCTCGAACCCTTACGCCAGTGGCAGAAGCAAGGCGAGAAAGAGAACCACGCCCGACAGGAGCACATGGAGGAAATCGGGGAGGAGACTGAAGTAGCACGGCTGCACTTGCAGCAGAACCGCCGCCGCAACCTCGAACAGAGGGCGAAGGTGCAGCTTGTGAACAGCGTGTTGCCACTCATAGACCGCATGGTGAACGAGGTTGGCAGGCTCGAAAGAGGCATAGGCTCACCCGACTACATATCAGCCCTGACCGACAACATAAACCAAAACAACAACGTGCTCACGCAGTGGATACAGATGCGGCAAGGAGAGGTGAGCCTCCACATAGAGAACTTCCCCTTGCAGCAGCTGTTCGATATTTTGGCTCACGGCAGCATGAGATTCAAGCTAAAGGGCATCAGCCTCATGGTGAAGCCGACAGACGCCGTGGTGAAGGCGGACCGCGTACTTACCCTGTTCATGCTCAACACCATAGCCGACAACGCACGCAAGTTCACGCCCGAAGGCGGGCTGGTGACCATAGAGGCGAAAGCCGTGGCCTCACAACTCCTCACTCCAAACTCCTCACTCCCATCTCCCACCCCCTACGTAGAAATAAGCGTCTCTGATAACGGCAAGGGCATGGATGAAGCCACGCTGAGCCACATCTTCGACCGCACCTACACGGGCGGTCACGGCTTCGGGCTGAAAAACTGCAACGGCATAATAGAAAAATACAAAAAGCTAAGCCGCCTGTTCAGCGCCTGCGCCATAGGAGCAAAGAGCAAGGTGGGCAAAGGCACGAGCATCTTCTTCCGCCTGCCACAGGGCAAGATGAGGACCATAGTCGCAGCCATAGCCATCTCCCTATCATCGCTGCTACCGTCGGGAGCTCTGGCATCGCTACCGGCAGAAGTGCTTGCGACAAACTATGACACGGCAGACATGTGGAACAACGTAGGTGCAGGAACACGCATCAACAACCGCAAGGCGGCGCAGTTTGCCGACAGCGCATACCTGAGCAATGTCATGGGGCACTACGAGCGCACGGTGCAATATGCCGACAGCTGCCTGCACTACGTCTCACGCTCAGACACCGCCACGCTGCTCGACATAAGCAACGAGACAGCCGTAGCCGCCCTCGCCCTACACCGCTGGAACCTCTACCACGCGAGCAACCACTTCTACACCCACCTTTTCCGCGAGGCAAGCGCCGACAGTTCACTGCCGCAATACGTAAGAGCCATGCAGCGCAACAACTCCAACAAGACCGTGGCTGTGGTGCTGCTCGTGATACTCCTGCTCGTGGTCTTCCCAGCCTACTACTTTCTCTACTACCGCCATAAGCTCAACTACAAGTTCTGCGTGGAGCGCATACGGCGCATGAACGACCTGCTGCTCTCCGACATCAGCGACAGCCGCAAGCTCGAGGGCATAAGGCAGATGAAGGACTTACACAAGTTCAACCTCTCGCCCGAACAGCGCCAAAGCCTCAACACCGTGGTAGGAAGAATAGAAAAAGCACTCGCCGAATCCATTGCAAACCGCTCAGAGCAGGAGACACAAACAGAGCTTGCCACCGACGAGCTTAACCGCCTGCGCTTGGACAGCGACAAGCTCTACATATCAAACAGCGTGCTCGACAACTGCCTTTCCACCCTGAAACACGAAACGATGTACTACCCCTCGCGCATACGTCAACTTATAGACACAGGCGGAGACCTGCTGGCGTTGAAGGAGGTTGTTGACTACTACCATGATCTCTACGCTATACTCGCCGAGCAGGCCACACGGCAGGTGTCGCCACAACGCATAGACGCCAAAACGGTGAGCTACATGCTGGAGATACTGAGAAAGCGCAACGGCGGCGCGGCAATAAGCGTCGCCATGATGCAAGGCGGAGCCCCCTACGCAGGCGGCACACCATCCGTCGGCTACGCCCCTGACGCACGCTACACCCTCGTGGAGGTAGGCATGGGGCAGTTGAAACTCACCACCCGGCAGCTGACCGACCTCTTTACGCCTTCCACCGTTGACGTGAACTTTCTGCTCTGCCGCCAGATAGTGCGCGAAATGGGCGAGGCAACCAACCTGCGGGCGTGCGGCATATCGGCACGCATGTCTGCCGACGGCTCAACCATCGTCGACATACTCATGCCCAAGCGCTACTCTATAGCAATAAACCCTTCAATCAATACTCAATAAAAAACCTTCACTCAACACTCTTATGAAAGACTTTAATATCATAATCGTAGAAGACGTTCCCCTGGAGCTGCGCGGCACCGAAGGCATCATACGCTCTGACATACCCGAGGCTCACATCATAGGCACCGCCACCAACGAAGCTGAATATTGGCGGCTCATGAAAGATGAAAAACCCGACCTGGTGCTGCTCGACCTCGGTCTGGGCGGCTCTACCACCGTCGGCGTGGAGATTTGCCGCCGGACCAAGCAGCGCTTCCCACAGGTGAAAGTGCTCATATTCACCGGCGAGATACTCAACGAGAAGCTATGGGTGGACGCGCTCGACGCTGGATGTGACGGCATCATCCTGAAAAGCGGCGAACTGCTCACACGGGGCGACGTGGCAAGCGTCATGGACGGCAAGCGGCTGGTCTTCAACGAGCCCATACTCGAAAAAATAGTAGACAGGTTCAAGCGCAGCGTCAACAATGAGATAATGAGGCAGGAAGCTCTCATCAAGTATGACGAGCGGTTCCTGCGCCACCTTGCCCTCGGCTACACCAAGGAGCAGATAGCCGCCCTGCGAGGCATGCCCTTCGGCGTGAAAAGCCTCGAAAAAAGGCAGAACGAGCTCGTACAGAAGCTTTTCCCAAATGGCAACGGCGGCATCGGCATCAATGCCACACGCCTCGTGGTGAGAGCCCTGGAGCTGCGCATCCTCGACATCGACAACCTCAGGCCCGACGACGAATAGCCCCACGCCGCCAAGTAAACTTATTCAGTGGCTATACTGCCCTCCCAACGAATTTATCCAACGCGCTAATTCGTTTATCTACGAACTTTACATGAACATGCCAAACGACAAGCAAAACAACAAACCAGGCGGAGCCGCCCTCCACTCTCCACACCACGCGCCCCACTCTCCCATTGCCGCCATCGTCGTTTCCCTCGTCATAGCCCAGCTCATCGTGGTGCTGGGCTCATGGGTGTGGTCGGCTGCAATGCCTGAGTCAAGCATAAGATCACTTCTCGCCTCCGACGGTATTCGATGGCTTTGCGGCACCTTTGTCTCCAACCTGTCAAGCCCACTCCTCGCGTGGATATTGCTTTTGGACATTGCTGCCGGCATGGCAGTTGGCAGCGGCATGTGGCACAGCCTGAGGATGTGGCTATGCCCGAAAAAGAAAGGCGGCATAAACCTCTACCCGCAGCAGCGCTCGGCGTTGGGCGCGGCGCTGGTGCTGCTCGCCATAGAGATAGCCGTGGTGCTGCTCCTCACCATGCCGCGCCACGCAGTGTTGTTGAGCGCCACAGGCGCGCTGTTTCCGAGCAGCTTCTCGATGAGCATAGTACCTATCGTAGCTTTCATGGTAGCAAGCGCGTCGATACTGTATGGATTGTTCAGCGGCTCGCTACACAACTACCACGACGTGGTGGGCTGCGCCTGCCACGGCGGCTCAAGGCTGAAAACATTGCTCATAGTGTATGTTCTCGCAATGGAATTGTATTGCTCAATGACTTATGTTCTCGACTGAATTGTATAGCCCGGCAGCTTATGCTCTCCACCAAACGCAAAAATGCGCTATCAGCCGCAAGTTTCTTGCCATAACATTTTGCTATATGAAAAATAAATCGTAATTTTACACCTTGAAACGAGGGCAAAGGCTCTTAAAACGCAAAGAAATGCCCTTAAATCGAATTTTTAACAAAGTCAACGATACTAATGGATGAGAATAGGACTATCGATCAGGATAGGATTATGAAAATCAACATCGAGGAGGAAATGAAGACCTCGTACATCGACTATAGCATGTCGGTGATAGTGGCGCGTGCCCTCCCTGATGTCCGCGACGGCTTCAAGCCCGTGCACCGCCGAATACTCTATGGAATGCTCGGGCTGGGCAACACCAGTGACAAACCTTACAAGAAATGCGCGCGCGTAGTAGGTGAGGTGCTCGGTAAGTACCACCCACATGGAGACAGCTCTGTCTACGGAGCTCTCGTGCGCATGGGGCAAGACTGGAATATGCGCTACAAGCTCGTAGACGGGCAGGGTAACTTCGGAAGCGTGGACGGCGACTCTCCTGCCGCCATGCGTTACACCGAGTGTCGCCTCTCGAAGATGGGCGAGCATATCATGGACGACATAGACAAGGACACCGTCGACATGATAAACAACTTCGACGACACACTAAAGGAGCCTTCAGTGATGCCGACGAAAATACCAAACCTGCTCGTAAACGGCGGCAACGGCATTGCCGTGGGTATGGCTACAAACATTCCTACCCACAACCTGCGCGAGGTCATAGACGGATGTTGCGCCTACATTGATAATCCCGACATCGACATCGACGGGCTGATGAAGTACATACCTGCGCCCGACTTCCCCACAGGAGCCTACATCTACGGGCTTAAAGGCGTGAAGGAAGCCTATGAGACAGGTCGAGGCCGCATCGTCATGCGTGCAAAGGCAGAGATTGAAAGTGGAGACAGCCACGATAAAATCGTGGTTACCGAGATACCATACGGCGTAAATAAGCAGCAGCTCATAGAATATATCGCCGACCTCGTGAAGGAAGGCAAGCTCGAAGGCATAAGCAATGTCAACGACGAAACAGGCCGACAGGGCATGCGCATCGTGGTAGACGTGAAAAAAGATGCCAACGCAAAGGTAATACTGAACAAGCTGTTCAAGATGACCGCCCTACAGAGTAGTTTTTCCGTAAACTGCATAGCGCTGGTACCAAACAAGCATGACCATTCGCAGCTACGTCCGAAGCTCCTTACGCTAAAAGAGTGCATCGGCTACTTCATCGACCACCGTCATGAGGTGACCATACGCCGCACCCAGTTCGACCTGAAGAAGGCAAAGGAGCGCGCCCACATCCTCGAAGGACTCATCATAGCCTGCGACAACATTGACGAAGTGGTGCACATCATCCGCGCCAGCAAGACCCCCTCAGACGCTCAGCGCAACTTAGAAAAGCGCTTCGAACTCGACGAAGTGCAGTCGAAAGCCATCGTGGATATGCGTCTCTCGCAGCTCACAGGCCTGCGCATGGATCAGCTCCATCAGGAGTTTGAAGAATTGGAAAAGCAGATTGACTATCTCCAGAAGATACTCGACGACCCAGAACTTTGCAAGAAGGTAATGAAAGACGACCTCACAGAGGTTAAGGAGAAGTATGGCGACGACCGTCGTACGCAAATTATCCCAGATGAGCACGAGTTCAATGCTGAAGACTTCTACCCTAATGACCCGGTGGTCATCACCGTGAGTCATCTCGGCTATATCAAGCGCACACCGCTCAACCAATTCCGTGAACAGGCGCGCGGAGGCGTGGGATCAAAGGGCGCGCACACGCGTGAGAAAGACTTCACCGAGAACATATATCCTGCCACCATGCACCAGACGATGCTCATCTTTACAAGGCTCGGCAAGTGCTATTGGTTGCATTGCTATGACATACCCGAAGGCGACAAAAACTCAAAGGGACGTGCCATACAGAACCTTATAAACCTCGACCCTGGCGACTCCGTGAACGCATTCCTGCGCCTACGTGGCGGCGGGCTTGCCAACGAGGAGTTTACCAACAGCCACTACGTAGTGTTCGCCACTAAAAACGGCACCGTGAAGAAGACCTGCCTCAAGGAATACTCGCGTCCGCGCGCCAATGGCGTGAAGGCTCTCAACATAGCCGAGGGCGACGAAGTAGTAGACGTTCGTCTCACTAACGGCAAGAATGAACTTATCCTTGCCGATCGCAACGGAAGGGCTGTCAGGTTCGACGAGTCTGCCGTGAGAGAGATGGGACGATCGGCAACCGGCGTAAGGGGCATGATGCTCGACGGCAACGACGATGCCGTGGTGGGCATGATAGTCGTAAACGATGCTGCCAATGAGACAGCTATGGTGGTGAGCGAAAACGGCTATGGCAAACGCTCAGCAATAGACGATTACCGCAAAACCAACCGCGGAGGCAAAGGCGTGAAGACAATGGCAATAACCGACAAGACTGGAAGGCTCGTAGCCATAAAGAACGTTACTGACGAGAACGACCTTATGATTATAAACAAGAGCGGCATAGTCATTCGTATGGCAGTTGCCGACGTGAGGGTGATGGGGCGCGCCACACAAGGCGTAAGACTTATCAACCTCGCCAAGAAGAATGATGTCATTGCCAGCGTGTGCAAAGTGATGAGCTCTGAACTTGAGGCCACAGTAGAGGAAGAAAGCCGGAAGAAATGGAATGAAAGCAATCAACAGTTTGCAGAATCCACTAACAGCCCTGCCGAAGACTCCAACTCCAAGACAGACACGCCATCTGCAGACAGCTCTAACACAGACGATTCTGCTGATGACAGTATAGTTTCCAGCAATGCAGATGACAATGACAACGTACAACAATAAGCATCAAACCATTTAAAACAAATAGCTTATGAAAAAGTTAATGATTGCAGCATTGATGATGCTTGGCACATCAGCTGCTTTTGCAGGCGACAGTGAGCCTCTTAAGGCCATCATGAATGCTAAGACATATTCTGAGGCAAACCAGTTGCTCCAGTCAAATCTTGGCCAGCTTGCCAGCGCATCGGAAAAAGCAAAGGCTTACGAGCATGTTACGAAGCTCGCCCTAAAGACTTTTGACGAACAGAATGCTATCCAAAACAAGAACATTCAGGCGCAGATTACAAAAACTGCCATACAACAGCTTGACACACTTGCCTTCTACGAAGCCGCTTATAATGCGGTCGTCAACGGCATGGAGTGTCTGAAGTATGACTCCCAGCCTGATGCCAAGGGCAAAGTAAGGCAAAAATACACCATTAACCTCGCTCCGCTGGTTTCCAACGCCCGTCTCACACTCGTCAACGCAGGCAACTACTATGCACAGAAAAATGACCAGGCAGGCGTATTGAAATACTGGGGCACATTCCTCGACACCGACAACGAACCTATCTTCTCTGCCGGCAAAGAGGGCGAAAAATCTTATCTGGGTCAAGTGGCTTATTACACCGCGCTTTACGCAAACCAGGCAAAACAGTATGACAGAGCCGAGAAGTATGCAGACGTAGCTATGAAAGACCCCGCCATGCGCTCACAAGCTGAGACGTTGAAGTATGCAATGGCACAGTTGAACCTCCATTCGCGCGCCGACTCCCTCGCTTTCGCCAAGAAGATGGAGACTGCTTATGCCCAGGAGCCTGACAATGAAATCGTCTTCGGCATCATTTGCAACATGTACAGTGGCATGGGCATGACCACCGAACTGAATGCAGCAGTCGACAAGGCTCTTGCTGCCAATCCAAAGAATTTCACTGCATGGGCTACAAAGGGTCAGACACTTGTGAACGAGATGTCAAAGAGCCAAAAGCCTGACTGGGACGAGCCAATCAATTGCTTCAAGAAGGCTTTGGAAATCAAGCCAGAAAATACTGTCGTACTGACTTATCTCGGCTTCTCGCTTAACGCTAAAGCCGCAAGTGTCAATGGAAACGCCGCACAGCAGAAGGCCATCTACCAAGAGTCAATGGGCTATCTGGAGAAGGCAAGAGACCTTGACCCCGATCGCAACATGAGCAACTGGGCCTATCCTCTTTACCAATGCTACTACACACTCAAGCCCGATGCACCCGAGACAAAGGAGCTTGAATCTATGCTGAAGAAATAAAGCATTAAGATAAGATATAAACAACTATAATGTTGAATAAATAAACTCTTTATAAAAGAGGGTGTATCAAAATGAGCTTTATAGAGCCTGGAAGGCTCTACGCTTGCTTAACCCCGTCTCATCCTGCGAAGCAG
>CAZZNO010000110.1:0-9912 GCA_964655685.1 uncultured Prevotella sp. | reverse complement strand
ATGGCTATAGCCTCCTGCCCGCTAATTCTTATCACAGCTATGGCTCCACCCGTGCGAGTGGCAACGGCACAAATCGTATCTGATGTTGCAAATGACATATTTATCTAATTTAAGCGGTGCAAAATTACTAATTTTATTTCAATAATGTGTAACTTTGCATAGCCGTTTAGAGATGAGACAAAAACAAAACAGAGAGTTCCAGCAGCTGTTCAGGGACCAGTATCCCCGGCTGTTTTACTATGCGCTACAGATTACTCACGACGAGGAGACAAGCCGCGATATAGTGAGCGATACCTTCGCCCGCATGTGGAGCCAATGGCATCTTATCGACATGACAAAGGTTGAGGTATTGCTCAACGTTGCCGTCCGCCGCCGCTGTGTAGACCATCTCCGCCACATGATGGTGCGGTCGGAATACGCCCAATATTACCTCCATGCTGTGGACGAGTGTTATGTTGACAGCGACGAGTCGATGAAAAGACAGCGGCAAGTGGACAAGCTCATGGCTGAACTGGAGGAGCCCACCAAGACCATAATGCGCAAATGCTACCTTGAACACAAGAAATACGACGAGGTGGCAGCAGAGATGCACATACACCACGACACCGTGAAGCGGCACGTGATGAAAGCCCTGAAAACACTAAGGGAAAAGTTTTCTGGAAAAAATCCCGAAGACCTTGCAACCGATTTGTAGCTTGAAACGTACTATTAATAGCAGCAAAAAGCAAAAAAATGGATAGCCTGAACAATAACAGCACGGAAAAGGATTGCCTTGATGTAGCAATGAAGGTGATGAAGTCTACCGACGAAGACATCCACTTATCTGACGAGGAAAAGGCATTGCTCGCCAATAAGCAGACTCAGAGCGACCTGCAACTGCTCGTCAGTGCCCAGCGGGCCTTGCTTGAAAGCAACGTGCAGACACCCAATATAGACGGCGAACTGGAAAAGATAACCTCCGCCCCCACCCTACCCTACTCCCACACGAAAGGCTCAAGGATAATTTCCTTGCGCCACTATGCCATAGGCGCGCTCATAGGAGCCGCCGCCATGTTGCTTGCCCTGTTCGTCTTCAACTGGTCAAAAGGCCTCACTCCCGAAAAGAAGATGATAGCCCATGTAGAGAAGTCGTCGGCAGGAAGCGAGGTGAAGACCATAAGCACAGGTGCCGGCGAGACCATGACCCTGAACCTGAGCGACGGCACCTCAATAACGCTCAATGCCAAGAGCCGCCTCGACTATCCAAGCCGTTTCAGCGGCGACACGCGCAGCGTCCATTTGCAGGGCGAGGCCCTGTTCAAGGTAAGCAAGGACAAGGCTCACCCGTTCATGGTGTATACTGACAAAATGACGACACGCGTGCTCGGCACCACGTTTGATATAAAGGCATACGCCGGACAAAAAGCCTCCGTCGTGCTCATGGAGGGCAGCGTAGAGGTTACAGCCGGCAACCTGACCAGAAGGATAAAGCCGGGTGAGCGTGCCGGCATAGGCAGCGAGGGCAACATCGTGGTGGAAAAGGTAAAGACAGAGGAACTCACGGCATGGAGCGACAACCAGTTCTATTATGACGACCAGCGCCTGGAGGACATCATGGACGACCTCGGGCGATGGTACAACCTCACAGTGGTCTACAAAGCCGACAGTCTGAAAGACCTGCGCCTTAACTTCGCCACGCCTCGCAACGGCTCCGCCGACGAAGCCATAGGGCTGCTCAACAGCATGTGCCGCTTTAAAGTCATAAGGCAAAACAACAAGCTGGTCATAGAATAGCCACCGATTATTAAAGAAAACTGACAAAAAACAGGGGTCTCTGAAATAGGTGAAATAGAAATCAAAAAGCACGTCTATTGACATATTTTTACCTATCGTTCATGCGGCTCCTTCGTGCCTGTACCCTCTTTACGGCGTAAAGACGCATTCTTAACGGCGCAAACCATTACCGATTACGGCGGCAAAAGGCGTTCTTTACGGCGTAAAGGTCTCATCTTTACGCCGTAAAGAAGAAGCAAGTCAAGCCGTATTTTTGCCATAAAATCCCAAGTTGTTCATTACCAAACGATTGCAACTTCGCCTGAGAATCGCGTATTTAGAGCCAAGGCACACCTTGCTTTCAAATACGCGATTCTCAGAAGGGGTATTGTAAAATTCTTTCTGAGTGGAGAAGCCATAGCTTATACCCTATTAGCATATGCCCACTCTGTCGCTTGCTATTTCAGAACAGCTTTTACGTCAGTAACCATGTCCTTATGCTTCTCATTTGGCTCAGTAAGCTTTGAGCTAAGCTTAACAATACCCGCTTTGTCCTGAGTAGAGAAAGAACCTGAATAGATGATGGAGCTGACATTAAACAAGGTGGCTTCTACGAAGACCTTGTAAGTGCCACTCTTTACGGCTTTCCCTTCTTGATCGGTGAAGTTCCAAGTGAACACTTGTGTTCCGCTTGCCTGGGGAGTAGCGCCTGTGAAGGCATCCAACTGCTGGTCTGAAAGGTCATTTGCCTTTGCCGACCTCACCCAAGTGGGCACACAAGCCGGACGTTTAATGTAGCCCCGCACGGGCTTCTCATTGCCACGAGTTCTACCTTTTGCCGTGAAAGAGGTAACAAAGAGAGTTTTCACCACCTGTCCTTTTTCGTTCTCTATCCAGACAGCATACTGGTTGGAACCCGGCCCTTGCTGACGCTGATAATTGAATGTTATTTCAAGGGCTTTCGCCCTAGCCTTTCCCTTGTTCAATGCTACGACAGGAATTGCCAGCAACATAGTAACAATACTTGCAATAAAAAACTTCTTCATAAGCCTATAATCGTTTTATGGGTTTTGCAGGATTTGCCGAATACAGCTAAAGTTTTTACAAAGCTTTTGCCAACGAGGGCAAAGAAAGCTTGCTTTCTATTTGCCGAGTGCAGCTAAAGTTTTTTACAAAGTTAATTATTTGAACTGAAAAAGCAAGAGCAGACCGCCATTAAATAAATTTTTCAAACTTTCTTTAATATTCTTGCACCCATTTTTAAGGTTCATCCGTATCTTTATATACAAATTGTAACTCACGAACCTATGAGAGAGATTAAAAAAACAGTTTGGGTCCTCTTGGGCCTCCTTCTTCTCACCGCCCAGCCTTCACAGGCACAGACTCAGCAAAAGGCAAGAATAACGCTGAGCCTCAGGGGCGAACCTCTGCCAAGTGCATTGAAGAAAGTACAAAAACAGTCGGGATGGAAAATCCTTTATGTCGTCAACGATGTCAAGGGCTACACCGTCAACGCCAACATCAAGGGGCTGACACCGCCGCAGGCAGTGGCACGCATCCTTGAAGGCACTCCGTTTACGTACACCGTACGGGGCAAGTACATCAGCATTGCCCACAAGACGGCAGCACAGGAAGAAAAAGCGGAGCAGGCAGTGGCGACAGTCCACGAGGGCGAACCGGCGATGCGTGTTGCCGGCGTCGTGACCGACGAGAGCGGCGAACCGCTGATAGGAGCCACCATCAGGGTCAAGGGCAGCAAGGAAGCCACCGTGACCGACACCGAGGGCAGGTTTGTCCTGCAAAATGTTGACGCCAATGCCATGCTGGAGTTCAGCCACATAGGCATGAACCCCCTCACGCGCAGAGCCATGAAGCACATGAACGTGCACATGACCGGCAACGCCAAACTTCTCGACGACGTGGTGGTGACCGGTTACCAGCAGATAAGCCAGCGCGAGCTTGCCTCAGCCATTTCTTCAGTCAAAGCTGAGGACATAATGGTAGAGGGTGCCGCTAGCATCGACCAGATGCTGCAAGGCCGCCTGCCCGGCGTGGCTGTGATGAACACCAGCGGCGAAGCGAGCGCAACTCCAAAGATTCGCATCCGCGGCAACGCCACCATCAACGGCAACAAGTCGCCGGTGTGGGTGGTCGACGGGGTGATACTGGAACAGGACGTGCCCTTCACGGCAAGCGACATCAACAGCGAGGATGCCGAATACCTTATCGGTAACGCCATCTCCGGGCTCAACCCACAGGACATTGAAACCATAACCGTGCTGAAAGACGCGTCGGCAACAGCCATCTACGGCGTAAAGGCTGCCAACGGTGTCATAGTAATCACTACGAAGAAAGGGCGTGCCGGAAGGCCCGTCATAACCTACAACGGCGACATAACGCTCAACACACGCCCGTCATACGACAACTACAACATGATGGACTCGCAAGAGCGTGTGGCTTTCTCAAAGATGCTTGTCGACCAAGGCGTGACCTCCGGGCGCAGGCCTGTAGGCGAAACCTACGAGGGTGCCTACGAGTCGTTGCTCGCAAAGGAGATTAACCAGCAGCAGTTTGCCGACAGGGTGAACGCCATGCAGACACGCAACACCAACTGGTTCAACGAGTTGTTCCACAACAACGTAACCCATACCCACACCGCCACCATATCCGGCGGCACCAACAGCATGAGGTATTACATGTCGTCGGGCTTCTCCAACGTGCAAGCCTCAGCCAAGGGCTCAGAGTCGCGCAGGTTCAACGCCCTGGCAAAGATGGACGCACGCATCAACGACTTCATCAACGTGCAGGCAAAGATAAACTACTCTACGACGAGGAACGAGGGCTACCACAGCTCTGTCAACCCCTTCAACTATGCTTATAACACGTCGCGCACATTGCCCGTCTACAATGCCGACGGCTCCTATTACAAGATTTACCGTGCGGCAGGACAGTCGAGCGTGAAGACCGTGGGCTACAACGTCATCGAGGAACTCGACAACACCGGACAGCTGAGCCACATGGACAATTTCGACGCGCTGCTCTCGCTGAGCGTGCACATCATCGACGGTCTGTCCTATCGCGGCACGTTCTCATGGTCGCAGGCTAACACCAACACCCGAAACTGGGCTGAGGACAAGTCCTATTACATAGGCAACAACTACCGCAGCTATGACTATGGAGCCTACACACCCTACGACTCACAATATTACGAGTCGCTGCTTCCCTACGGCGGCATACTTACGCAGGGCGCCATACGCCGCACAAGCTACACCATAAGGAACCAGGCTGAATACCGCCAGAACTTTGGCAAGCATGCCGTGAACGCCATTGGCGGTGTAGAGGCTCGCCGCAACTCCTACAAGGGCTTCACGTCTACAGGCTACGGATGGACACCGGAATATGGCGAAGTGTTCAACCCCGTAATGACAGAGAAATTCAAGTCGAACATCCTCGAAAAAGGCCTCACCGAGCCCACTAATACCAACACCTTCACGCAGGTGGCGTCGTTCTACGGCATACTTTCCTACGGTTTTGCCGAGAGATACATATTCAACTTCAACATCCGCTCTGACGGCTCCAACAAGTTCGGCAGCAACCCCAAGTACCGCTGGTTGCCAACCTACTCGTTCGCAGGCAGATGGAACATCAGCAACGAGGCTTTCATGAAAGAAGCAAAATGGATCGACGACCTCGCCCTGCGCGCTTCATACGGCCTCCAAGGCAACATCAACGAGGATTCATCGCCCGACCTCGTGCTGAAAGTGGGCGACCGCGACACGCAGACCAACCTGCCCACGTCTAAATTCTATCTCTACCCCAACCCCGACCTCAGATGGGAAAAGACCCACAGCTGGGATGCGGCTCTCGACTTCTCGTTCCTCAACGGGCGCATCCGCGGCAGCTTCGACGTGTACGGCAAGAACACGAAAGACCTCATAATCCTTAAGACCATTGCCGCATCAAACGGCACAACGTCTATGTACTACAACGCCGGAAAGATGAAGAACAAAGGCTTCGAAGGCTTCGTGAACATAGGCATACTGAAAAACAAGGACTGGGAATGGCGCGCAGGAGTGAACTTCAGCCGCAACGTCAACGAGATTATCTATGCCAACAACGACGACCTGTCGTCATCAGAGGTGCAGCAGCAGATGCTCGCCGGCAACATGTCGGTTGAAGGCGCGCCCATAGGCTCACTCTATGCTTACCACTTCGCAGGCATCGACCAAGTGACCGGCCAGCCACTGTTCTACACCAAGAACGGCGGAAAGGCTATACAGGGCAGCCGCCTGGGCTTTGAGCTCGTGCGCGTAGGCTCTATATTCCCCAAGCTAACCGGCGGTTTCGACACACAATTGAGATACAAGGAATGGTCGCTCGGGCTCAACTTCACCTACCAGTTCGGAGCCGTAGACCGCCTGCCAAACTACTATGTCAACGGACAATACACCGCCGACCCGCTGAACAACGTCTCGCGCGAATGGCTCGACTGCTGGAAGAAGGGCAACGAAAACGCTACCCTGCCGGGCGTTTACGACTACATGGTCGTCAACGGCTACCTCAACTCAGATGCCGGCAGACAGTTTAATGCAGAGGATGAAACCATTGGCGGCGGCATGGTTTACAGCTACGATATGTACAACCTCAGCGACGCACGCATAGCAAAGACTGACTTCCTGAAGCTTAAGCTCGTCTCCCTGAGCTACAGCTTCCCGAAAAAGCTCATTGCCCCACTACACGTCAGCAACCTCAGGCTCCGCTTGCAGGCAACCAACCTGCTGACTTTCTGCAAGAGCGAATGGCACGGCATTGACCCGGAGACCGGCGGCGTCGGCATACCGCAGTTGCCGTCATACAGCCTTAGCGTAAACGTATCATTCTAAAAAAACACCATTATGAAACCAACATATAGGAAAATATTCTATTCCATAGCGCTGGCGTCGCTCCTTGCCTCTTGCAACGGATACCTCGACTCCAGCAGTGCCGACCTGCAAATACCTAAGTCGGTAGACGATTACGCCCCCTTGCTTTTGGGCGAAGGCTATCCTAACACCATCGGCTCGGAGCTGAGCTTTGCCGAGCTCATGACCGACGACGTGGAGATGGGGCCGCTCTATTACACCGAAGAACAACTTGCCGACGGCGACAACTTCTCGCTCATAGAGGGCGTAGACCAGAGCACAGGCTACGGTACGTACGCCCACAGCTGGGCACGCGACTATTCGCAATATCTCAGCGACGGCTACTGGGACGCACGCTATCACAACATCCTCGCCTGCAACTCAATCATCGACGCACTGCCCGACATGGCTAACCGTGAGGAGGAGGCAGACCTGTACCGCAAGCTCGCCTTCCAAGCCTACGCTCTGAGGGCGTTCAACTACTTCTGCCTCATCAACACCTACGCAAAGCCTTACAGCAAAGAGAACCTTAACGAGCCTGGCGTGGTGCTGAAAAACGAAGCCGAACTGGGCATCAAAGGCACAGGAAGGGCTACCATAGGCGAAGTGTACAAGCAGATTGACGACGACCTTGCCAAGGCTGAGGAATACGTAGTGGGTGCCAACGCTAAGGCTTCAAAATATGAGTTCCCCCGCGCGGGCGTCTATTTCCTTGCCTCACGCGTGGCTCTGTTCGAGCAAAATTGGGACAAAGTCATTGAGGAAGGAGAGAAATTCCTGAAGATGAACAAGGCTATTTTCGACCTCAACACCGTAGATGAAAGCACTTTCGGACTCGTAACATCATCGTCGGGCGACGGCAGCTACTTCGCCAACGACTGCAACGCCGACGAGGTGGTATGGAGCTTTGGCAAGAACGACAGCTACTCCAACGCCCACACCTATCTCTCAGGCCATTCGTCGTGGTGGAATTATGAGGTGGGACTGCATGTGTCGTGGGACGGTGACAACTCGCTCATCAAGCTCTACGACAGCGATGACCTGCGCCTGAAGGCCTACTACACAATACCTTACGCCAAAGAAGGCTCTTGGATTGTAGAATATACCAACGGGCAGTATTACCCCCACAAGTGCACCACCAACTTCACCAACGACCGCTACACCAGTCAGGCTTGGCGCGTGCCGGAAGTTTATCTCAACATGGCTGAAGCCTACGCACGCAAGGGCAATGCCGCACAGGCTGTAGAATGCCTTAACACCGTGCGCGTGAAGAAATACCGCACGGGCAGCGACAAGGCTACGGTTTCGGCAAGCGATTTCGCCACCACCGACGACCTGGTAAAATTCATCTGGGACGAACGCCGTCGCGAGCTGTCTTTCCAAGAGAACATTCGCTTCTGGGACATGCGTCGCCAGGGCATGCCTGCACAGACTCACAGGGTTTACACTTCGAAGAACGACTATACCACCTACGAACTTCCGCAAGGCAGCGCCAACTATGTGCTGCAAATACCAGAGTCGGAAACCAACTACAACGACAACGTCAAGAATAATCAGCGGGAGAATATCGTAGGCAAATAAAGCCACTTGACCAATTTATAAGTAACGACAATGAAAAAGACATATATTCTTATAATGTTTGCGTGCGCCTTTGCCTTCGCGCTTTCCTCATGCTCTGACGACGACCCGACGGCAGACCCTGCGCTGACGCAAACCATGTTCGACAACGAGGACAGTGACCCAGAGATAAAGGCAGCCAACGACAGCCTTATGGCTAAGTTCGGCTCAAAAGTCTTCTACAAGTTCGACCTCGCCCAGTTCAAGTTCGACTGGACTACGAACTATAGCAACTACACCTACGTGCCTGTACCGGAAGGTTCGGAGAAACAGGTGCTCAAGATGATACGTTTCATAAAGGACGAAGTCTTCGGTTCCTATCCTGACAAGATGGTAAGCAAGTATCTGCCGAGCCGCATATTCCTCGTCGACTCTGCAATGAAATCGAGAAGCTACAACGCCTATCTCGAATTGCCAACCCATGCCATCGCTATAAGCGACGTGGGGCCGAGGCTCGACAAGTGGAATGCCACAAAATGGACTACACTGCAAACAAACCTTGTGACCTCTATGCTCAACACCATCTACGACGGAAACAAGGCAGCACTGTCAGAGTTTATGGCTGAGAAAGACGCCTCGCAATACACCATACGCTATGACACCTACACCAAGGCAGGCTATGTGTTCCCCGGCGACTTCGGCAAGAACAATGCATCCAAGCTGCTTTACAATGTCTACATGGCAGGCTATACCAACACCAAGGGCGGCTTCTGGGACAACATGGGCATGTGCCCGAAGTGGAAAGATACAGAGGATCTGGGCAACTTCATCAACTTCCTGTTCAATACAGGCAAGTCGCGCTTCGACTATCTGTTCTTCACCCTCAACGACTTCCCCCGTTTGCGCAAGCGCACATACCTGTTGGCTCAGTTCGTAAGCGAGACCCTCGGGCTTGACCCCGTAGAGATGCAGAACCAGAACTGCCCTAACGACCCCGTTCCGGCAGGATATTTTGACACGCTCAACCAATAAAAGCAATAACAAAAAATGAAAAAGACCCTATTACTGGTGGCTATTGCCACAGCCTCACTTTCAGCCAATGCACAGCAGCCATACAACATTAGCGGCAAGCTGAGCGCTGCGCAAGGCACCAAAGTGTACCTAAGCCTTGACGAGGACCAAGCCCAGAAGATTGACTCCACTACGCTATCCGCCGACTCGCTGTTCAGCATGAAAGGCAGCGTAGACCAGATGCGGAGGGCTTACATTGGATTCGGAAAGACCAGGCAGGCTGTTTTCCTCGACGGTACGCCCATTACTTTCAGCGTCGGGCTGAGGGGAAGCTGCGACGTTAAGGGCAGTCCACAGCAGGAAATACTCGAAAAGTCGCGCAGCCAGATAATGATGATTTCGCTTTTCAAACTCGCCTCTATGCTCGGCCTCAGCAAGGAATCGGAGAAAAGATCGAAGGAATCGCTCGACTCGCTCGTACAAAGCATGGATGCCATGAAGACCAAGCTCGACTCTATGGTGAACGCATACGCTGATTCCATAAACGACCAGCCTGCTGCCCCATACTTCATTCACGACTATTATATACAGTTCGCGCCCGACTATGAGAAAGCACTGAGCGTGTACAACAATCTGACAGACAAGGTGAAGCAGTGCCCAACGGGCAAGATGATAAAAGCCGAGCTCGACG
>CAZZNO010000109.1:0-9951 GCA_964655685.1 uncultured Prevotella sp. | reverse complement strand
TCATACGACGGAGGCGTGACGGAGGTACCCCACGACTTATTTGGCGTGGAAGAAGTGGTGTAGTCAAGCACAGCACCGGAAGACAACTTGTCCCATTCAATCCATGTACCATTGAAGCTCTTACCGTTAATCTTCAGCGATTTGATATAAGGACGCTTCTCAGAACCACCCTTTACTGTTATGTCTGCCTTAGGCAAATGAATAGTAACCGATGGGAAGATAGGAGCATTGAGCGAGAAGCCAGCTACACCGGGTATCTCAGGATAAAGCCCCACGCACGCCCATACATACCAAGCGCCCATAGTACCAAGGTCGTCATTTCCAGGCAGACCGTTTATTGCGTCTTTGTATTGCTCATTGAGCGTGCGATAGATTACCTGCGAAGTCTTCCAAGGCTGGCTGGTCCAGTTGTAAACCCAAGGCGCTCCAAAGCTCGGCTCATTGCCCGAGGCAAACCAAGTATCGCCATAGCCGGCATCAAGCCGCTTGAAGTATTCGTCAAGGCGTGCTATGGCAGGCTTATCGCCGCCACACAGCTTTATCAGCCCAGCAATGTCATAAGGCACCATCCAGAAATAGTCCTTATAGGTAGCCTCGCGCCAGTCGTCGCCAAGGCTTTTCCACGAACCATCTTCATTACGCGATTGCAACCAGCCCGTTTTTGGGTTAAACAGGTTCTTCCACGAGCGGGCATAGCCAAAGTAACGCCAGCTGGCAAACTCATCGCCCACAGCATGTAGCGCAAACTGCCCGATGGCAAAATCGGAACTGGTATATTCGAGCTGAATGGAAGCCGGACAATAGCCTTTCTCCAAGTATTCCTTCAGATAAGGGCGCGTTTCAACGTCCTGCGACTTGGAACCAGGCACTTCAGCTCCTTTCCTCATTATGTCAAACAGAGGCTTTGGATCATAGTTGCGAGCTCCGAAAGCCCATGCGTTTGATACAAGTATAGACGTTGGGTCGCCCTGCATAATGCCTGTTTCTATGTTGGCAAGCACCCATCGCGGGAACGAGCCGCCAGACTGCTCGGCAAACTGCTGAAGAGACAACACAATGTCAGACGCCACGTCAGGTTCGATGATGGATAGCATCTGTATTTGTGTGCGGTAGGTGTCCCAATTGCTGAACATTGTATATTGTTTCGACTGTGTCTTGTGCACACGGAAGTCTGCACCCATATAATCGCCATTGACATCGCTTGATACACTTGGATGAATGAAGCTGCGATACAGATGCGTATAGAATTGCTCTACACGCGAGGGTTCGCCGCCCGTCACCTCGAACTTGCTTAGGAAGCTGTTCCACTTGCTTTCGGCGGCTTGCTGTACACTTGCAAAACTCCAACCACTGTTCTCGGTACGCAGGTTTTCCTTCGCATTCTCTACCGAAACATACGAAACACCTATTTTGTATTGTATCACGGGATGGCTTTTCGTATCAAACGTGAAATAAACACCCGAATATTCGCCCTCGGCAAAGTCATCGCCTGGATGCAATACCTTACGCTTCCACGTACCTGTCTCGGTGGCAGGAACATCAAACTCGGCGGCAAAGTACACTTTGTAAGGTGTGCGTATGCCACAGAAATTGCCGCCGTCGGCATAACCCTCACACTTGTTCGGAGCCGTAATCACCACAGCCGCCTCAGTAATCTTCGTTGCTGCAATGCCTGCACCGATTATCACCGTGCCATAGTCCTGTCCCTTAGGATATTCATAGCGAGCCATACCCGTACGCTCGGTAACAGTGAACTTAGCAAGAATATCGTCCTGCACGTGAGCTTGGTAATAGCCCGCATGACCGCTTTCGTCGGAAATATTAATACGTGCATTGCGTATCATGTCTGGCGAAACCTTCAGCTTCCCCTTCACTGGAAACGTTGGGAAGTTGCCCATGTGCTCACAACCGCCACCACTATTCTGGTTGATGACAAAGCCGGCAAGCTTTGAAAAATAAGAAGGCGTAAACTGAACCATGCCATGCGGATAGGTAGCGCCAGGAAAAAGATAGCCCGACGTGAGTCCGGCTCCCTTAGTGCCTATGAGAGTGTTGACACGATGGGCATAGTCCTTGGCCGCAGCAAAAATTCCAAGTGGAACAAGGCTCAGTAACAACAAAATGCCAGCCCTTGCCAGTCCTCCTACAAAGGAGAACCGGAAGGTTGGCGTTTCTCTGTACAATAAACTAATCATTTATCTATATCTATTCTAAAATTACACTTAGGCAGCCTCTTATAAGAAGATTCTTTTATCTTAAATAGAACTATTGAAGATTTGGAGCTTTATTTTTTGCTTATTGACTTTAGCCTATTTGGCTTTAGATTATTTGCGCACAGGTACAGAATAGCTTGCCCGTACAAACGGTTGCCTGAGCAGGTATTGGGCACTGCGCTTCAAGCCTTCCATAGAAGTAAACGTGCCGTCGGTTTCCTCAAGCTCTACCACATAATTCTCCAAGCCGCATGTTTTGGCATTACGGAAGATTGCATCAAAGCCAACCATGCCGCTTTGACCTATGTCGTAATGGTCTTTGATATGCAGCATTTTGCAACGACCAGGATATTTCTTGAACCACTCCACAGGAGCCTGCTGGGCCATGACGCACCAGTAGACATCCATCTGCCAGAACATGTTCTCGGCAGGAATGTGGTTAAGCATATACTCTATCCATATCTGCCCTTCCACCTTTTGGTACTCGTGCGAATGGGTATGGTAGCCGAACTGCATTCCTGCGGCACGAACCTTTTCGCCCACAGCACTGAGGAAGTCGCACATGCTCTGACCTATTTTAAGGTTCTTTGGCAGTCCGCCGCCCGGGCAGACAATGTACTTCATACCCACTGCCTTGTGAGCTGCGATACATTTGTCCCACCACTTCAGAGCATCGGTAAAGTCGTGGTTGGCAAGTTGCTCCTCGCTTGGCCAATGTCCTACGTGCGACGAAAGAGGTATGAGCCCGGCTGCAAGATTGTCCTTGCGGTATTGTTCAGGCGACACACCGTAGAACTTACCGTCGTTATAGTTGGCTGCCTCTGTCGAGGTATAGCCATAACTTTTCAAGTCGTTGAAAGCCTTGACATGGTTTTTAGCGTAGAGCTCATCGTTGCCGATTACGTCTCGAAGCGAATAAAGCTGCACGCACATTTCCTTCTTTTGCTTCTGCACATGCCTGCGCTGTCCCTGACGCTGGGCGGAAGCGTTGGTAATGCCTATGGCAAGTAAAGCCATGACAATGGACATAAACCTTATTTTCATATTGGAGTATATTTATATTGTAAGTGATTATTATTAAATGGCACCGTATAGCCGCAACCCTTTACTTAGCCTTTGACAGTGAGAAAGGAGATGAAGCTTTTGTAATGTTACGGCTCTTGTTAGGCTCAGAACCCATCTCGAATGTCAATGTGCCACCACGTGCTATGTCGTCGTACGTGATGTAGTTTTTATCAAGGTTTTGTCCGTTCAGCTTGCCGCTCTCGATGTAATAGTTCTTCGGCCCATTGTTGTTTGCCTCAATCACAAATTTGTTTCCATTCTCCATCGTTATGGTAGCCTTTTTGAATACAGGACTTCCTATGACATACTGGTTGGTTCCTGGCGTGACAGCGTATATACCCAATGCGCTCAGCACGTACCACGACGACATACCGCCTTGGTCCTCGTCGCCTGGGAAACCGTTCTCAGTTCCATTGTAAAGCCTGTCCATTATCTGGCGCACCCAATACTGCGTCTTCCAAGGCTGACCAGCATAGCTGTAAAGGTAAGGCATGTGCTGCACGGGCTGGTTGCCATGAGCATACTGTCCGAAGCCTGCGTTCTCCATCTCCGTCATCTCATGTATGTGGTAGGTGTACCAGCCTTCGTGCACTGTGCTTGGAAGCGAGAACACGGAATCTATCTTTGTAGTGAATGCCTCGTCTGAGCCAAACAGGTTGATGAGTCCCTGCACGTCCTGGAATACTGACCAGATGTAGTGCCATGCGTTGCCCTCAGTGTAAGGTCCGCCCCATGCCAATGGATCAAAAGGCTCGTAGAACTTGCCATCTTCGCCACGTCCACGGAAGAAGCCGGTCTTAGGATCCCAGATATTGCGATAGTTATACATGTGACGGGCGAAAATCTCCTCATAGAACTTGTTACCTGTTTCCTTTGCCAGCTGATATGCACACCAGTCGTCATAAGCATATTCCAATGTCTGCGATACGCAACCGTGGGATAATGGGAAGGGTACAAAGCCAAGTGTGAAGTATTCGTGCCAACAGCCACGTCCGTTGGCTCCGCCAAACGGGCCTTTGTTGAACACCTCATGTGCATAGCCTTTCAGCAATGAGTCAGGATTGACTGTGCGTATGCCCTTAGCCCACGCGTCGGCAAAGAGGGAGATGCTATGGTTACCAAGCATGCCGCCCGTCTCACCAGGGAACGACCACGACGGGAACCAACCAAGTTCCTTCTCCTGCACGTGCAACATAGCCTTCATGTATCTGCCCTGCTGCGTCGGGTGCAAGATATTTGTCAATGGGAACTGCGAGCGGAATGTGTCCCAGAAGCCATTGTCGGTATACATATAGCCATCATAAATCTTTCCGTCGTACGGGCTATAATAATAAGGTGTACCGTCGGCTTTAATCTCATAGAAGCGGCGTGAGAAAAGATTGGCGCGGAAAAGGCAGCTGTAGAACGTGCGCATCTGTGCGTCGGTACCGCCTTCTACGAGCACGCGATTGAACAGGTCGTTCCAGACATTGAAGCCCCTTGCCTTGGTCTGCTCCAAAGTCTTGTCCTTTCCGAGCTCGCGGTTCAGCGTCACCTCAGCCTGGTCATAGCTTATATATGATGATGCAGCCTTAGCCTGAACCTTAGTACCCGGCTTGAACCTTATGAAGGCTCCATAGCCTTTACCGTTGCCCTCAGTCCTGCCCTTGAACAGCTGATCTTTCTGGTTTTCCCAAACGCCATACTCCTCAAAGGGCTTGTCAAAGCGAATGATAAAATAGTTGCGGAAGTTCTGCGAATGGTTTACAAAACGCTGGTTGTTCACCCATCCGCGAATCTCGTGTTTCTTCGGGTCAATCTTTATCTCGCTCATGTCTGTATATCCGTCAAGCACGAGCCAAGCAGCTTTTCCTTTCGGATAGGAGAAACGGAAATGGACACCACGGTCTGTCGGCGCAAACTCAGTTTTTATGCCGTTGTCGAAAGTGACAGTATAGTAATGCGGCCGTCCGAGCTCATTCTTGTGGCTGAACTTGCTGGCACGCTTCTCCTCGTTTACTTCCAGCGTACCCACCTCAGGCATCAATGTGTAAACGCCATAGTCGCTCACCCACGGCGAGCACTGGTGTGCCTGCCCAAAGCCCCTTATCTTGTCGGCGGCATAGGTGTACTTAAACCCGTCGCCATTCTTTCCCGTTTGCGGCGACCACTCATGCACGCCGTACGGCATGGCAGTGGCAGGGAAAGTGTTGCCACGACTAAGGCCGAAATTGGAATTAGTCCCCTGCAATGTATTGGCATATTGCACAAGGTCTTTCTTTTGAGCAGCTTGCGCGAAAGTGGTGATTGCCGCAAGTGCAATCAAAGCAACAAGACGATTTTTCTTCATCATAATTCTTTATATTCGCTTTTTGGTTTTTCATTTATGACGACCCGCATTGCGTCTGCCCCTAATAAGATTGTTACCAAATAACATTTTTTAGAATATTTATCCTTTCCCACAGCTTTTAAAAAAATAAAAAAACATTAGTGGTAGCACCACAGGCATTCGTCTTATAAGCGCAAGGCATGACAGTACATATCCGTACATAATCCTTAAAACACATATCTGACATAAATTCTTAAAACACATAATTTATGAGGAAGACAACAGCAATAATCATTTTCATGCTGGCATGCGTCATTACAGTGCGTGCACAGCTGAAGCTACAGCCCATGTTCTCCGACAACATGGTGTTGCAACAGCAGACGCAAGCCCCAATCTGGGGCGTTGCCCCGAAGGGCAAAACCGTCAAGATAAAAACATCGTGGGACGGTCTTACCCATGAGACAAAGGCGGACGCACAAGGCAGATGGCTTGTAAAACTGCCAACGCCTAAGGCAGGCGGCCCCTACGAGATAAAGATTACTTCGGGCAAGACCATTACACTGCACAATGTCATGATAGGCGAAGTGTGGCTCTGCACGGGCCAGTCTAACATGGAGCTGAAAGTGGTTGGTGACAAGATAAAGAATTATGAGCAGGAGCAGGCTGAGGCTAAGAACCATCCCAACATCCGCTTCCTGCATATACGCAACACCATAGCCACGGCTCCTCAAGACACCGTAGGAGCCTTCGACGGTGGCTGGACCGTTTGCTCACCCAAGACTATTGCCGACTTCTCGGCGTGCGGCTACTTCTTCGGACGCAACCTCGAGAAGAACCTCAACGTGCCCATTGGTCTCATAGAGACGTGCTGGGGCGGAACCGTAGCCGAGGCGTGGGTAAGCAACGAGTCGCTGCGCACGATGCCCGACTTTGCCGACGCTCCCGATAAGATAAGCCAGCTGCCGGCAACCAACGAAGCACGCCTGCAGCTCTATCAGGATCAACTGAAGGAATGGAACCGCCAGACAAGGCTGCAAGACAAGGGCTTCAACGGCAACACTCCCCTATGGGCACAGCCTGCGACCGACGACAGCCAGTGGCAGGACGTAGACCAACCCGGACTGCTCGAAAACAAAGGCTTCTCCGGCTTCGACGGCATCGTATGGCTCAGGAAAACGGTTGACATCCCTGCATCGTGGGCAGGAAAGGAGCTCACTCTCGAACTCGGACCCATAGACGATGCTGACATCACATTCTTCAACGGCACGCAGATAGGCACCACCGACAACTGGATGATGCCGCGCACCTACAAGGTTCCGGCACAACTGGTCAAGGCTGGTAAGAACCTGATAACCATACGTGTCTTCGATGGCGGTGGTGACGGCGGACTGTATGGAGGCCGTGACGCGCTGAAGATAACTGGGCCAGACAACAAATCCATCAGCCTCGCAGGCAACTGGAAGGGCAACGTGGCGCTTGACTTCGTAAAAGACCTGCCCGCCCCAATGAACACCGCCGGCAATCCCAATCTGCCGGGCGTGCTCTACAATGCCATGCTTCATCCACTCATCCCATACGCTATCCAGGGTGCCATCTGGTATCAGGGCGAGAGCAATGCTCCCCACGCCTATCAGTACCGCGAGCTTCTGCCTCTGCTCATAAACGACTGGCGCACAAAGTGGGGTCGCCAATTCCCATTCTACATCGTACAACTTGCCAACTACTTCCAAAAACAGGACAAGCCCGTAGAGTCAACGTGGGCTGAGCTGCGCGAAGCCCAGATGGGCGCCACGAAGATGCAGAACACCGGCATTTGCTGCCTCATCGACATAGGCGAAGCCGACAACATACACCCCAAGGACAAGCAGGAGACTGGGCGCCGCCTCGCTCTGCCGGCCCTTGCCAAGACCTATGGCAAAAACCTACCCTACAGCGGCCCTGTTTACACAGGCTTCAAGCAGGAAGGCAACTCCATACGCATCTTCTTCAACCATGCGGAAGGACTGAAGACTGCCGATGGCGGAAAACCGCAGGGCTTTGCCGTGGCTGGTCTCGACCACAAGTTCCACTGGGCAGATGCACGCATAGAGGGCAATGAGATCGTGGTCAGCAGCCCCGAAGTGAGCTTCCCCATAGCCGTGCGATACGCATGGGCGGATAACCCAGTATGCAACATGTATAACAGTGCCGAGCTCCCAATGTTCCCCTTCCGCAGCGATGACTGGAAAGGCATAACGCAGAAGTAAACCCATATTTCATAAATAACTAAAGTAATCAGCTATCAGCATGAATAAAAAGAAAATCTTTGCACTGGCAGCCGTCGCGATAATGGCGTGCGGCACAGCCAGTGCCTCAGCCGACGGCACAAAGGTGCCCAACAAACAGAAGACGTGGGCATGGCTCGGCTTCGAACGTCCGGAGGGTATAAATCCTATATTCTCACCCGACAGTAAATCAACCTTCTTCTGCCCCATGCGGCGGCAGAATGTGGCTTGGGAAGCTGGCGCAACCTTCAATCCCGCAGCCACAGTCTACAAGGGCAAAATCGTGGTGCTGTACCGTGCCGAAGATGCTTTGTCTGAAGGCATTGGCACACGCACGTCACGCTTAGGCTTTGCAACGTCTTCTGACGGGCTACACTTCACCAAAGCAAAGGCTCCAGTTTTCTATCCAAATCCAGCCGACAAACAAATTGGAAACGAGAAACCTGGCGGATGTGAAGACCCACGTGTAGCACAGACAGAGGACGGATTGTATGTAATGATGTACACGCAGTGGAACCGCAAACAGGCACAGCTTGCTGTAGCTACGTCACGTGACCTAAAGAAATGGACTAAATACGGCCCCGTGTTTGCCAAAGCAAAAGTTACGGACACTGAAAACATAAGGAACTGCAAATCCGCATCAATCGTCACCAAGATGAAGAACGGCAAGCAGGTCATTGCCCGTATCAACGGCAAGTACTGGATGTATTGGGGCGAGAGCTTCATCAACCTCGCATCGTCCAAAGACCTGATACATTGGCAACCCGTCACCGATGCCGAAGGCCGCATAAAGAAGCTCGTGACACCACGCCCAGGCTATTTCGACAGCATGCTTACCGAATGCGGACCACCATCTATAGTAACCGATAAGGGCATCATCGTTTTCTATAATGGCAAGAACGACCCTTCAAATGGCGACATCAGCTATGGCGGCGGAGCCTACTGCGCAGGGCAAGTGCTCTTTGACCTCAACGACATGACGCGCGTCGTCGACCGTCTCGACTACCCATTCTTCTATCCCGAAGCCGATTTTGAAATGAGCGGACAGTATGCCGCAGGCACCGTCTTTGTCGAAGGCCTCGTACCATATAAGGGTAACTGGTATCTATACTATGGCTGTGCCGACTCCCATGTGGGCGTAGCCGTGAAGAAGCAATAAGTCCACGGACAAGCTAAGTGGCGGGCACGGTGCATCTCTACCGAGCTCGCCACTTTTTTCATACCTGAACATGAATATTTTAGTTCCCTGTAGCTATCATGGCTCTGCCACTACTGCGGTATTCTCTGGGATTACAGTCTTGTCGTAACCGATGGTCTGCCCTTTGTCATATAGGTCTTGAGGGTCAAAGCCCACTTCATCATTCCAATCAATAGTGAATGGATCAAGAGTGAAGTTTTTAAAGTAGTTTATGTCTGCCAATTTGCGTACAACACCCTTTGCATTCTTTATAATATCCGAAAAGTCCAGCATCTTAATGATGCCATTACTAAATGTAGCCTCGATGTGATAGCCGTCAATGTATTTTGCCTTTGTTATTGTCAACAGTTGCATATAGCCCCCTTATTTTAATGGTTCAATCTTTAAAGGCTTCTCACCTTCGCGCATTCTTTGCCAATTTTCCATAAGTTCTGCCTTATGTTTGTCAAGCCATTCGTACACAAGGCGAAGTGCGCGACGAGGAAGAGAACCTGTTACTATACCATCCTCAATAGTTATTTCTGCCTTGTATTCATTATAATACACATGGAAATGTGGAGGATTGTGTTCACTGATGTACATATATATTATAATCCCATAGAATCTGCTTATCTCTGGCATAACCTTTCTTATTTATAATTTTCTGCAAAAATAAGTGTTTTCCCCTGAATACCGAAATATTTCCTGCGATTTCTTGGTTCAAATCTTTCTTCGTAACATTCACACAAATGTCAGTAAGTTCTTCATTTCATTTATAAATGTGCGAACCTTGTCAAAGTATGGCATAACTTCTTCCTCTGTTGCGTCGAATCTGTCATCATATTCTCCAGACTGACACAGTTCATATAGCCGAGAGAACAACTTTCCATACGATTTATCAAGAAGACCTGTGGAGATAAAATA
>CAZZNO010000108.1:0-10056 GCA_964655685.1 uncultured Prevotella sp. | reverse complement strand
AAGTGAGTGATGGTGCCGCGGAATTGCTGTTTTGACTAATACGTTGATTTATAACGTATTATCGACTTTGCCCGCCATTAGCTTATTTCGAAGAAAACATTTGCTTGAACGCAAATCCGCCACTCACAGAGGGGGTTCCAAAAATTAATTCTTTACAATATGAACTTCTTTTAATTCATAATGCATAATTAATTCATAATTCATAATGCATAATTCATAATTATCGCCTTCACACTAATGAGTATTCCTGGCTCTTTAGGGCTTACGATGCAGCCGCTTGATAGGCATAAAAAGAAGCATAGCCCTTCAAGCTCTTTTTTATTAGCGCTTATGTTGAGCTATCCAGGCTATGCCGTTTTGCCTTCTCACAGAGGAGAAGGCAGTGGGGGATTAAAGGTCAATAACGAAGTTGCCGTAGTGCAGGTAGTCATCCTTTATAACGGAGAATATGCCCCACACCTTCTTGCCGTCGTTCTTAATGATTTCCACTTCCACGTTCTCATTGTAGTCGTAGCCGTTCCAACTGTTGTCATAGAAGATGCGGCCGTTGGTCTTCTTGCCTACAGAGAGGTCGCCGGTGAACCACACCTGAGAATATTTTTGGTTCCACCACTGTGAAGCATATTCATAATAGACGGTTGTGCGTCCGTCGGCTGCGGTTCCGTGGGTGTAGCTGTAGCTGTTCCATCCTTGGTTGCTCGTCCTGTTGCCGTCCCATGTCCAGTGTGACTCGTTGTCGTTTTTCAGCTCCTCTTTTTCCTCATCGGTATAAGGTACAGAGGTCACTTCGACGGTTACGTCGACAGTCTGTTTCAACCCCATCATGTCGGTCACCGTGATGACTGTAGAGCCTGTTCCCACGCCCTGTATTACTACTATAGAGTCGCCAATGATGCGTGAGACTTTTGCAATGGACTCGTCTGCGCTCACAGCCTTGTAGTTGCCGTTGCCTTCGAGCACGCTCACATTGGTAGTGCCATCAGTGTGTCCGAGCTTCATGCCTACGTAAGCTTTGTTTTTGTTGAGCTTCATAGAGAAGTACATGCTCTTTACTATGACGCGTTTATAGCCGCCTTTGGCATCGGAGAAGACGATGCCCGTGATGCCTTTCTTCTGGCTTGACACGGTTATGGCATTGCCGTTCATCGTGGCTTGTGCCACTGTTGTGTCTTCCACAATCATCTTATAGTCGCCGCCACCGTCGGTTATGTTGAAGGTGGTGTTCTCATGTACGCCAACCAGCACGGTGTCTTTGTCGAAAGCAAGCTTGCTTTCCTCCACGGGGTTGGGCGTAGGGTATGATGGCTCGTCGTCATCGTCGCTGCATGCTGTGAAGCCGAACGAGGTGGCGAGCGCTATCATTGACAGAAAAATATATTTAGCTTTCATTGTCTTGTCGTTTAATGGGTTTACCAATCCTTTGCATAGGTGCCGGTCTGGATTACTTCCTCGCCATAGAAGGCTTGCGAGATGTTGTTCATCACGCGCAGTGGCGTGCGGTTGCCCGGTGCGAGGGCAAAGAGCATGGTGCCGCCGAAGCCGCCGTTGCGTATCTGCTCAAAGCGCGACAGGCTGCCCATAGCTCCACGTGCGCATTCAACGCTGCCCAGTATCATGCCCGACTTAGGCATGCCGGGGAAGTTGCCGCTCAGGTCGGACATTCCGCCGTAGTCGTGGATGCCATAGTCGACAAACTCGCCCGGCTTGTGACCGTCGATCTCAGAGGCAGAGCGTGTGCCGCCGTAGATGTAAGCCTCGATGAGCTTGTCGGGCATAGCCTTCTTGCACTCGTAGGCAAGGCGTGACCAGTTGTTGTAAAGCACGAAGCCTGGATAGCTGCCGCCGTTTGAATACTCGTCGTCGAAGAATACTCCGTCGAGGTCGTAGGCGTAGAGGACAGCCTTCAGCTCCTGTGCGAAGGCGCGGCAAGCCTCGTCGTTGAGTCCGGTCATGGTGGCGCGGTCGTGGTTGCCAAGGATGCCGAGGATGACCTTCATGCCTTTCTGCTGCAACGGTTCAAGGTATTTCTCCTTGTATTGGAGGCACTGGGTTATGTTCTCGTTGTTATAGTTGTAAACCTCCTTAGTCTCAGGGTTATAGTTGATGTTGCCTGAGAAAAGAATCACTTGGTCGAAGAAGTACTTCTTTGAGTCTTTAAGCGTGAAGCAGAGGTTGTAGAGCGGGTTGGCATCGTTTATCTCCATGCAGGAGATGACCTGCAAGCCGCTTGCCTTGTGGCAGTTTGGCATCTTCGTGATGTCACGCGCAAGCAAAACGAACTCGCCGCCCTGTTCAGATGTCTTTGCCGCTGTGCCGCTCACCTTAAGAGGAATGGCGTAGACGGCGTTGGTGTCAAGCTTTTCAGCCGAGGTGTAGCTGACGCTGACTTTCGACGACTTGGTGTCGCCTGCCGAAAGCTTTGCTTGTCCGTCGATGGTGACCAGCTCCTGCGGCAGAGCTTGGAAGTTGGTGCCGTTAGCCTTGTTGTAGTTGGCAAGAGCCGCTGCGTCGTAGGCGATGGTATATGTCTGTTCAGCGGTTGCGGCTTCGGTGGTGTTGACATAGAAGTCGGTTGAACCCTTCTCATTGAATATAATGGAGTCGGCGTTGCTGCATCCGTACTTGTCGGTCAGGAACGCAATGTTTCCTTCCGGCATCTCGTATGGTGTCTCGTTCACGCTGTTGACATCAATGTCGTCAGAGCATGCGGCAAGCATGGCAACAGCCAACAGGGCGAGCGATGAAACATTAATATAGTTCATAGTTTATTGTTTTATCTGTTTATAGTTAGTTGTTGGCAGGCAGTGATACGTTGTGCCACTGTAGCGGCCCGTTCTGTGCTTTCAGCGTGTTGCCGTTGCCTGAAGCGTCGGCAACGTTAGCGCCTGCGCCTTCGTCAAACTTCCAGTAAGCCACGAGGCCTTCAGATGTCGGGTCTACGGTATAGATGTTGCCGGCAATCTCCTCCTGTGTGCGTACTACGTCCCACACACGCACCTCGCTGATATAGCCGTCAAAGTCGCGGCTGTCGTCATACGACTTGCCAACGAGGAAGTTGCGGTCAGAGCCGTTGCCCACGATGTTGATGCTTGCGCTGCTTGTAGCTTCGTACACGAGCTTTCCATTCAGGTAGAACTTCATGTCGCCTGTGGTTGTGTCATAAGTCATGGCAACGTGAGTCCACGTGTTGGTCTGCAACTGTAGTTTGGCGCTCGTTATGTTGCCTCTCGATGTGGCAATCTGAATCTGGTTGCTTGGAATGCCTGCATCGCCGATACGCATGAGGAAGCTACCCTCAATGCCCATGACTGAAGAAATGAGCTTGTCAAGCGTGCGGGGATAGATGAGAGCTTCCATCGTAATCTGTTTCATGCCGCGCACGCGGTCAAGATTTGCCCACGGGTAGACTTGCAGATAGTTGTCAGCAATGTCGGCGACGACGTTGATGAGCGCGCCAGCCTTGAAGACATAATAATAGTTCTTTTCAGAGGCAATCATGTCGATGTCGCTTGTCTGCACTGTCACGGGCAGCACGAAGACCTTGGAGCGGTCGAGCGAGCCGAGGCCCTTGAAGGTGAACGAGGCTTCCGAACTCTTGACGGAGCCCGGGTTGATGGTCATCTTGCTCTCGGTGATCTCATAGTTCTCGTCGGGCAGGAGCTCGGCATTGTCATAATAAGCTTTGTTGTAGGTGCCTAAGAGGTTCTTGTCTACGACAGCCGTTGCCGTGATAGTCTTTTCGGCAGGGCGTGCGGTGGCAATGCTGAGAGTCTTCGTGATGTCACCCTCCGAGCCCTTTATTACTGTCTCCGCCTGCATCGACGCTGCATCGATGCGTGCCTTGTCGGCGAAGTTCTCCTCGTCATTGTCTTGGCATGCCGTCATAGAGAAAGCCACTGCCAGGACTGGAAGAAGTCTGAATATCTTGTTCATGGTGATTATTTCTTTACTGTAGGATTAATAATAGAGATTGCCTGGCGCACGGTGGGATATACGAAGTCGGCATGGTAATAGTCGTTGCCTATATCCTTCATGGCAAGCCCTGCCGAGGTGAGACCGGTGTGGTCGCTTGCCACCCATTTTGCCGCGCCAAGGGCTGCATACTTAGTGCCCCAAAAGCCGGTCTTGGTGTCGGTCTCGTCGAGCGAATAGAGCTGCACCATAGGCAGGAGCTTTTCGGCAGGCACGCCGTCGACGGCAGCCTTGCTCATGTTGTAGGTCACGCCGCCGGCGTTGGTGGCGCTTTCGCAAGGAATGATGATGTACTTGGCAAGGGCGAAGATGGTCTGGTCGGCGACATTCTGTGGCTTGCCGGAAAGGATGAGCAGGCGGTCGGTGTTGCGCTGTGCCCAGTCCTTGGCTATGCCGAGGAAGTCGTTTTCATAGCCGATCTCCTCGCTTTTTTCTTCTTCCGTCATATATATCTTTGTCAAGGCGGTGAAGGAGAACACTATGCCGTCGAAGCGATACTTCTGGCAATAGGTGAGCTGTGTCTGCATCTTGTTGACGAGATAAGAGTTGAAATCGGGGAAGGTGCCCTTGTTTTCAGTGGTGTCTTCGTCGAACGCCTGCTTCTCGGCATCGTATTCATTGCGTATCGTGGCGAAGTTGATTTCGTAGAGAGTGCTTATAGCCTTCTGCTCCTTAAGGTTCTGAATCTGGTACATCTCCTGTCCGGTAAGCGAGTCGGGCACGGTCACTACGAGATAGTCAAGCGAGTCGGGCACGGCGGCAATGGTCTGCCCTTGCGATGCAGGAAGCTTTGCGCTGTTGTTGAACCAGCCGAGCACCACCTTGTGGTTGGAAGCCTTGTAAGCCTTCAGGTTGGCAAGATAGTCGGCATACAGTTGCGGGTTCTGCTCCTCTATACCCGGCTCGTTGATGTCAACCGCCTCAACGTCGGTGTCGCAGGCTGTCAGCGTGAAAGCCGCTGCGGCAACGAGCATGGGAGCTATAGTATATTTGAATATTCTTTTCATTTTCTTGGTCTTTGATGAGGTTGAAATCATTTTGCGAACCACAGGTCGGTTGCCATGTTATCAGCACCGCCGAGCAATTCTACGCCATGATTGTAGTTTGTGAGGTTGTTGATGCGTTCCTCCTGCGGATAGTAGAGACGGCGGGCTCCACGGGCTGTACTCACAACGCCGCCGGAGTTGTTCACCACTACGGGCATGAGCCTTGGGAAGCCTGTGCGGCGGTACTCAGTCCAAGCCTCGAGGCCGAGCGGGAAGTTGGCAATCCACTTCTGCGTGATGATGCGCTCAAGGTTGGTTTGTGCCGAGGCAGCGTCGTCCCAGGCAATGGTTATCGTAGATGTTGCGCCGGTGTAGGTGTTCAGTCCTGCCGGGTCAACGTAGGTTGCAGGTGTGCTGGTGTTGTCGGCAAGATACTTGTCGGCTCCGCTCACGCCCCATTGCTCGAACGACAGTCGTACGCCCTGCTCGTAGAACTCTTTTGCCGTTCCGCCCATGTTCCATCCTTTGAGTGCGCCCTCGGCACGCAGGAAAGCGACCTCAGCCGCATTCATCCACAAGAGCGGTGTGCCGGTCTTGACATTGTAGTTGGAATAGGCGTGAGCCGTTGCTCCGTCGGGGATGGCGATGCCTGAGCGAAGTCCGTAGTAGCCGTTGACAACGTTGTCTCCGCTGAACGTAGTCTGCGTGAACATAGCTTCGCGGCGCGGGTCGTTGTAGCCGTTCATGTAGGTGGTGATGTCGGCGCTTACGCGTGAGTCGCCGCCATTGTACTCGTACATGATGACTTCAAACGGGTTGGTGCTTGAAAGCGTCATCTCAGCGTTGTCGGCATTGCTTGTCATGACGCCCACTTCCTGACTGACGGCAGCCTCAGCCTCTTGGCGAGCTTTCGAAGGGTCGGCCTTTGAGATGTGCATGGCAAGGCGCAGGCGCAAGGAGTTGGCAAACTTGATCCAGTTTTCCACCTTTCCGCTATACACCTTGTCAGCCTTTGAACTGAAGTCGGCTGTGCGGTTTGCCGTGAGCGTGGTGATGGCACTGTCCAGTTGGGCGAACATGAGGTTGTAAACGTCCTGCTGCGAGTCGTAAGGAGCTGTGATTTCGCCGTTCTGCCCTACCTTGGAATAAGGAATGGGGCCGTAGGCTTCGGTCACGCGGTGGATGCCGGCGACCTTTATAATCTGTGCCACGGCACGCGGCACTACATCTTCAGTTGCCTCGTTTACGGCATTGGTATAGATGAAGTATTTCGGTATGAGGTCGTTGAATATCACTCGGTCCCAGCCGTTTTCGGGACTGTATTGCGCGAAGTTCTTTCCAGCGAAACCAGAGTTGGAGTCGCTCAGGTAGCCGCCGTAGGAGCCACCGCAAAGGCACTCTGTAAACTGGTTGCAGTTTACGTCGGTAGGGATGACCCAGCTTTCAAGGTTGACCATTGCCGAGCGCAGCGAGTAGGCATCGCGCTCCATCTCGTCCTTGGTCACGGCGTATGGATTGCTGTTGTAATCCTCATAGCTGTTGGTGCAGCCCGTGGCGGCTATAGCCAAGCCTGCGGTGAGGGTTGACATTATTATATTATGTATCTTTCTCATGGTGTGGTTTAGAATTTTAGTTTAATGTTGAAGCCAAGCGTGCGTGTGCTCGGGGTCATAAACTTGTCAATGCCCTGATAGTAGTTGCCGGTAGAGGCTGTTGTCTCAGGATCGAAAGGAGCCTTGCAGTAGAGCATCCACAGGTTGCGGGCAATGAAGGAAAGCGTGAGGTCGCCGATGCCAAAGAGCTCGTTCTTCTTGAACGTGTAGCCGAACGACAGCTCCTGCAAGCGGATGTTGGTAGCGCTGTAAGTATAGAACTGAGGGATACCGTCGTTGTTGCCGATGGTAGAGAACCAAACCTCAGGGTTCAGATAGTTCTCGCCACGGTTCACGGGGACGTAACCCATGTCGCGTGCGTCAGCCGTAGACTCTGAAACACCATACTTGTCGAGGTTTGCCTGTGTGGCAGAATAGACGATGCCGCCAAAGCGAGCGGTGAACAATACGCCGAGGTTGAAGCCTTTCCATGTGAAGTCGTTGCGCCAAGCCATGTTGCTCTTTGGGAAGATGGAGCCGAGCTTGATGTCGTCTACGTTGGTGTTGGTGTAGACCTTGCCGTTGGCATCTACATACACCTTGCCGTTGCTGTCGCGCTGGATGTCGACGAGCGAATAGAGGTCGCCCAGCGTTCCGCCTTTCTTCAGAATGAAGTGCGCGCTGCCGAGACCGCCCTCGTCGAGCTTGTCTACAGAGATTATTGCGCCTGTCTCGGGATGTACGTAGTTGTCTACGAGCTCAAGAATCTTGTTGCGGTTCATTGAGAATGTGTAGTTGGACGACCATCCGAAGTTGCCCCACTTGTTGCTGTAGCCGAACGCAAGCTCTATACCCTGGTTGCGCACGCTGCCTGTCTGCAAGTACATGGTGCTGTAGCCGGACGATACAGAAATCTTTGGGTTGAACGTCTGGTTGAATGTCTTAGTATAATAATATGTGAAGTCGAGGTTGAAATGCTTCAGGAAGCGAGTCTGCAAACCTACCTCCCACGAATCGGTGCGCTCAGGCTTGAGGTCGTACATCGGGTAAGTGGTCTGGTTCTTCCACTGCTTGTTGGTCTCGTCCCACTCATAGAGAGGATTTGCAATCTCGCGCGGGAAGGAAAGACCTACTGAGGCAAAAGAGCCGCGAACCTTAAGATAGTCGATAGCCTTAGGCATCTTTATGGTCTGTGAGACAATCCATGACAGACCTACCGATGGATAGAAGAACGACTTCTTGTTGGAATGGGGGCCTGCGAGCATTGAAGGCCAGTCGTTGCGTCCTGTCAGCGTGAGGTAATACTGGCTGTCCCAACCTATTTCGGCACTGGCGAAAAGAGACTTTGTCTGCTCATGGTAGCCGTCCTGAATGGGGGTCAGGCGCGAGCGGTTGAGCTGGAAAACATTGAAAACGTTGGGCAGCAAGTCCTCGTCGATAGGGCCACGCGCGCCAAGACGGCTTTCCTTTACGTCCTGCAACGACACACCGACGTTTGCCACCAGCGAAAGACGGTCTTCCAACCAGCGCTTGTTGATGTTTGCCATAACGTCGCCATACACCTGCTTGTCGTTGGTCTTATAAGTCTGGTAAGAACCGTTTGCCGAGCCGGTAAGAGTGGTGTTTGTCGTGGCGTAGTATTTCTCCTCGTAAGTATTGTTGGAGTTGTCGATGCGTATGCGTGCGCCAACGTTCAGCCAGTCGGTGAACTTATAGTTTACACCGGCGTTTATCATGTAGCGGTACTTCTTGTTAGTGCGTGGGTTGCGGTAGTTTATCCAGTAAGGATTCTGCCCTACGAGCTCGTTTATGAGGTCGTTCCAGTTTTGAGTGTAAATCTTTCGTGACGTGTCATAACGCTCATACTGTTGCAGTTCGTCTATGGAGTTGCCGCGCGGATACAGATAAGCCGTCACCAACGGGTTGGCATATACGCCCTGGTTGGTCATGTTGCGGTCGTTCTGTATGATATAGCTTGCCCCTGCGTCAATGGTCATGCGGTCGTTGAGCAGGCTCGTAGTGTTGCGGAACGTGAAGTTGTAGCGGTTGTATGAGTTGCTCGGGATGATGCCGCCGCTGTTGAGAGCCGATGCAGAGAGGAAGCTCTGGTTCTTCTCCGTACCCGTTGACAGCGTGAAGCCCTCAGTGGTCATTACGCCCGTCTTCAGGTAGTCGCTTTCCGGGTCATAGCCTTGATAGTTGGCATCGTTGAGAAGCTTGCCCCAGCTGTAAGAGTCGGCACCGGCATCGCGTATCGAAGACCCCGTGCCATACTTGTTCTGGAACTGTGGCATTACGAAAGCTGACGAAAACTGAGTGGACTGCGTCACGGTGAACTCGGTGTGTCCTGCCTTACCCTTCTTTGTGGTGATGACGATGGCACCGTTTGAAGCCTTCTCACCGTAAAGAGCAGCAGCTGCGGCACCTGTCAGCACGGACATGCTCTCGATGTCTTCAGAGTTGAGGTCGGCAATGCCCTCTGACGTGCCGCTTGAAGAAAACTCAGTGCCGCCCTCGCCGCCTGTGTTAAGCATTGGAATGCCGTCGATGACGTAGAGGACATTGCTTGACTGCATGATGGAGCGCGAGCCACGCAGCACAACCTTCGACGCGCCACCGGCACCGCTGGAGCTTGCGTTGATGTTCACGCCAGCCACCTTACCAGTGAGCGAGTTTATGAAGTTGGCATCCTTGTTCATTGTAAGGTCGTCGCCGTTCACCTGCTGCACGTTGTAGCTCAGAGCCTTCTGCTCACGCTTGATGCCGAGAGCCGTGACAACGACTTCGTTGAGCTCCTTGCTGGTCTCTTGCAGGGCAACAGTCATGCCATTGCGAGCCTTTACGTTCTGGTCTTCAAAGCCGATGTAGCTAATCTCCAAAGTAGCGTTAGCCGGGGCTTCGATGCTGAAGTTGCCGTCCATGTCGGTGATGGTGGCGATGTTGGTGCCAGCCACTTTCACTGTTGCGCCAATGACTCCTTCCTTGGTGTTGTCGATGACGCGGCCCTTAAAAACCTTCTTGCTCTCAGAGGGTTGAGCCTGCTGCTTGGTTCCAGTATTAGCCTCAGCTTCCTCTTTCTTAAGGTAGACTACCTTGTTGTCTACTACAAACGAGATGCCCTTACCTTTGAGCAGGTTGTTGAGCACGGTTGTCATGCTGCCGTTGTTCACGTTTACGGCATTGACCTTTGTCGAGGACAACCCACGGTCGTAGACAAACTGATAATGATACTGTCTTTGGATTTTCTTGATGACGGTTTCCAGGTTCGTTTGCGGAACCTTGAGCGTAATCTGCGCATTCACCGTCATGGATGCTCCAGCCAAGAGCAAGGACATCGCTATGAGCCTGCCTCGCCTCATTGGCATCAAATGATACCCATTTCGCATAAAATACTGTTTTTAGTGTTCTTTTTTTAGTTATTCTAATAAGATAACACCCTCGGCTTTGCGATATACTTACGCCGTGGTCAAAAAAAATCTCACTTTTTTTAGAATATTTTTTAATTG
>CAZZNO010000107.1:4933-10226 GCA_964655685.1 uncultured Prevotella sp. | reverse complement strand
AGAAGGACGAGAACAAGAAGACGCATTATCTGCGCCGCGAGTTCGCAAGCTGCAACTATCAGCAGGCTTTGACTCTCCCTGAGGATGTTGACCGCAACGGCATTAACGCCAAGGTTGAGAATGGCGTTCTCCACATCACGCTTCCTCGTACCGCAAAGGCAGAGAAAGAGACGAAACGTATTGAAGTTGCGTAAACTTCATCCACTTGCTTAAGGACTTAGGTTTTCATATAGCAAGTGTATAAAACTCGAAAGGGTTGCCACATCAGCTTGTGGCAACCCTTTTTGCGTTTATATTCCAGAGGCAGCCATCATTTGTCTGCCTTTATTCGTCTATGCCGATTTAAAGATGTAACTTTGCAGAGCCGTTAATTATCAACTCAGATATAAGAGCAATGAAGGAACTTTTTATTTTCGACTTTGACGGAACACTGGGCGACTCGCGCAGTCTGATAGTCCGCACTATGATGGACACATTCGACCAACTCGGCATTGCAAAACCGACAGTCGAAGCTTGTATTGAAACCATAGGTCTGCCGCTTGCCGACTGCTTTATTGTTTCTGCGCATCTAAGCAATGAAGAAGGAGAGAAATGTGCCGATGTTTACAGGAAAATATTCCGAAAGAATAATGTCAAAGGAGCCGTGAAACCCTTTGACGGCGTTATCCCGACTCTAAACACCCTGCACAAACAAGGAAAGACTCTCGCCGTGGCAAGCAGTCGCAGACACGAGTCTTTAGACGGACTGATAGATAGCTTTGGCATAACAAGCTTGTTTGCCTCAATCATTGGCGCAGACGATGTTGTAAATGCCAAGCCTGATCCTGAACCCGTCAATAAGATATTGTCAGAACTATCATTCTCGCCGGAAGAAACTGTCGTCATTGGCGATGCTCCCTACGACATCATGATGGGAAAGAATGCCGGCGCAACCGCTGTAGGCGTCACTTACGGCAATGGCAAGCGTTTGGAACTACAGGAGGCGGGTGCCGACTTCCTCATTGACAACTTTGCCGACTTGCTGACATTGCCAATCAAGTGAGCTGCCACTGCGTAAGCCCCACCAAATGCCACTTTTATAGGGAAATACGGATATGTGTATATCACGCCAATAATTGCAGGTCTAAAATCTAAAGATTGGAATATTTTTACCAGCTAAAAGATAATCCAATTACAATATATTCATATTATCTTTGCAACTGAAAAGCAAAACATTATGGCTATGACGACAATAAAGAATGTTCGCGTGTTCAATGGGGAGACATTGACAGCACCAACCAACGTATCTTTTGACAATGGTTACATCACCAATATAGGTGCAGAAATACCAGCAGATGCGGAAGTCTATGACTGTCAAGGGCAGACCTTGCTGCCAGGCTACATAGATACACATATACATATAGACAGCCGGGACAATTGTGTGCTGGCAGTAAAATCCGGCATCACGACGCTCGTTGACCAGATGTGCAACAACACAGAGCTCATCGACTCGCTGAAAGACCCCAAGGGAATATCATCAGTAGTCAGCGTCTACATGCCGGTGCAGTCGCAAGACGGACCAATGAAAATCAAGGCTCTTGGATATGAGAGTCCATACGTAGCCAGCAAGGAGGATGTTCACAAAACAATTGACGAGCAGATTGTCAAAGGCGCAGTCTTCGTGAAGCTGATTCTTGACAATCCACCATTGACTCAGGGCATGCTTTCTGAGGAACTCATTGACGAGACTGTCAAATATGCTCATAGCAAAGGCAAACTGGTGTCGGCGCATTGTACATCAGTGGAGGCATACCGCCGGGCGGCAAAGTACGGGGTTGACATTCTCAACCATATTCCAAAGGACGAGCCATTGCCACAGGAGATTATAGATGAGATAAGCAAGAAGCATTTGACTGTCATCCCTACGATGGTAATGCAGGAAGGAATGGTCAAGAGCCTCAGCAAGATTATGCCAGAGCGTGCAGGCAACTTTGACAATGTTATTGATGCTGTCAGCCGTATGCACGAGGCAGGAGTCAAAATATTGGTTGGCACAGATTCAAATAACACCAACGCCCTCTGCCACATCAAGCACGGCGAAAGCATTCTTCGTGAGTTCGAACTTCTGAAAGAAGCAGGTCTATCGAATCTTGAAATTCTCCAAGGCGTCACAACAGAAGCTGCACGCATCATCGGCCTCAGCGACCGCGGCAGTATTGAAGTGGGCAAGCGTGCCGACCTTGTGCTTGTTAATGGCAATCCGACAAAAGACATCTCTGTATGCCGCAACATCAAGCAAGTATGGGTGAAGGGAGTTAAAGCGGCAGAGTAAAAGAAAATATTATAAACTATTAATTTGATACGACTATGAAAGAACAAGTATTACAGGCAATGCGTGAGGCTGGCAAACCAGTTTCGGCAGGTGAGGTAACAAAAGCTCTCGGAGCTGACCGTAAGGAAGTGGACAAGGCATTCGCACAACTGAAGAAAGAGGGCGCAATCGTTTCTCCGGTTCGCTGCAAATGGGCTCCGGCTGAGTAAAGTAAAGACTATTTAAAAGAAACAGAGGGACTGTCGATAACAAGACAATCCCTCTGTTTTTTTGATTATTGCCGGACTAAGCGAATGTGGGTTCACATTTTGTCTCGGCGAGACAAGCACTGGGCAGGTGTTACTATACCTTCATCGACCCAATGGCTCTTGCGGTTGCAAGATCCTGGTCGTCATAGATGGTGCTCTTGCCAGTGTCAAGGGTAGCAATCCTGCTCATGTCATCGTCGTCAAGCTCGAAGTCGAAGATGTTGAGGTTCTCTGCCATGCGCTCTTTGTGAACACTCTTCGGGATAACGACAACGTTGCGCTGATTGAGCCAGCGAAGCATAACCTGACCAACAGTCTTGCCGTGCTTCTTGGCGATTGCCTCCAACAGCGGGTTGTGGAAAACATTGTTGTTGCCCTCGGCGAACGGAGCCCAAGCTTCGTGCTGAATACCTTCCTTCTGCATGAAAGCGTTGGCTTCCTTCTGCTGATACCAAACGTTTGTCTCAACCTGGTTTACCTGCGGCTTAATCTCGTTGTGCAAGAAAAGGTCCTGCAAGCGCTCATTCCAGAAGCTCGTCACACCGATGGCGCGTATTCTGCCTTCTTTGTAAAGGCGCTCCATAGCACGCCATGCGCCATAGTAGTCGTTGTAAGGCTTGTGGATGAGGTAGAGGTCAAGATAGTCAAGGCCAAGACGCTTCATGCTTGCGTCGAAAGCCTTCAATGTACCGTCCTCGCTGATGTGGTTTACGAAAACCTTTGTGGTTACGAAAATGTCCTCACGCTTCAGTCCTGAGTTCCTGATGGCATTGCCCACAGCCACCTCGTTGCCGTAAGCCTCAGCTGTGTCTATAGAGCGATAGCCAACCTCCAGGGCATCGTTCACTGCCTGCTCACACTGCTTCTGATCAGGAATCTGAAACACGCCGAAACCAATTGCCGGCATCTTAACGCCGTTATTCAATACTACTGTCTTCATAATCTTATTTTTGTTTGTTTTATTTCGATTGCAAAGTTACGAAGAAACCGAATATACGCTTTTACCTATTTTTCAGTAGTACTTACCCTAATTACAGTTTTTTCAGACATCTGAAGTTGACTTTCACATCACGGCTGGCACAATGCCGCGCAACCTTCGCCTGTCAATTCGTCGAAGAATAGCGGCGTTTCGTCTAATTTTATATTTCCTGTAATGACAGTTGTATTACCTTTGCATCAAAAAATAAAAAAGCAAATATAAGACAAGATGAAAAGATTATCGACTCTATTGGTTCTCGCCGTGGCATCAGTTTCTGTTGCCTCTGCCCAGAGCACTGTTGTAACGGGCGTTTTGCGTGATTCCGTTTCCGGTGAGACAGAACCGTATGCCACTGTGAGGGTGTATCGTGGCAACAACTCAGATAAACCTGTTGCCATGTCGGTGACTGGAGATAACGGAGAAATAAAGCAGACCATAAACGGCAAGGGCAGTTTCACAATCTCTTTTGAGTCAGTAGGTAAGAAGAAGGTGACGCGAAATGTCAATCTAACCGGTCAGCCGTCTTTGAACCTCGGCTTTGTCAATACCACCGACGACTCTCAGCTTCTCAGTGGCGTTGAGGTAGTTGCCCAAAAGCCTATTGTGAAGATGGAAACCGACAAACTGACTTACGATGTTCAGGAAGATGTAGAGTCGAAGTCGGCTTCAGTCCTTGATATGCTCCGCAAGGTGCCTATGGTTACTGTCGATGGTCAGGATAATATCTCCGTCAATGGCGGCTCGTCATTTAAGATTTACGTCAACGGACGTCCTAACCCTATGTTCGATTCCAATGCGTCAGACATCCTGAAAAGCATGCCGGCATCGACGGTGAAGAACATTGAGGTGATAACCAACCCAGGCGCAAAGTACGATGCTGAGGGCACCACCAATATCATCAACATAACCATGAACAACGGTCCTGCCGGCGGTGCCAAGGGCAGCGAAAACCTTAATGGCTACAATGGCAGCATCAGTGCTACGGCTTCGACTAATGGCGTGAGAGGTTCTGCCTCTGTCAGCGGACAGCAGGATAAAATTACCTATAGCGCTATGGCTTCGGGTATGTACTCTAAGCGTAATAACACTGAGACCACTTACGACCGTACCGAGTCTGATGGCGGAACGGCGCACTATTATCAAAAAGGCGACAACAAGGTTCCCGTGGGCTTTGGCAACTTCAGCTTGGGTTATCAGTTAGACCAGATGAGTGCCATACACGCTTCGTTCAACTTCATGAAGTTCCACATGGATAACGACAGCCATGCTACGACTTCGTTTCTTGGTGGCAACTATGGTGACGGTTTCTCTTACGGCAATCTGTTGAATGCCAAGACAGACCGTACTTCTATCAACGCAAATGCCGACTGGTCCCGCTTCCTCAACAAAGAGCGCACGAGCAGCATAGCCTTGACGTATCAGTTCTCAAGCAATCCTCAGCGCAACCGCAACTATAGCCTTTACGACGAGGACTACTCTAACATACCCGACTTTACCATCAGCGACCGCTACACCGACAACCATACACACAGCACTGAGCACACCGTTCAGCTGGACTACGTTGCAGCGTTGGCTAAAGACCAAACTCTCAGCCTTGGCGCAAAATACATCAACCACCTCAACCGTTCCGACTCTCGTTATTATGATGTCAACGGCGATGATGAAATCTACAATATTGACAACAGCACTATTTATAACGACCGTCAGCAGATAGGCGCAGCCTACGCCGAATACAACGGCACGTTTGGAAAGTTC
>CAZZNO010000107.1:0-4833 GCA_964655685.1 uncultured Prevotella sp. | reverse complement strand
GGCGGACAACTTTGCAACAACTCCATAGGTCAGTATTCTTTCATAGATGACAACCAGCTTCTCAACACTACATACGTCAACGACATCCATGACCGCCGTTTGAACTTCAATGCATTCATGAGGATTACTCCTACAAAGTCAACAGTTATCTCTATGAATGGCGGATTGAACTATGTAGACATGAAGTCAGACCTTCTCGCACAGCACAACTACGGCTGGCAGTACAATGCTTATGTAAATGTCGAGCAGACAATGCCCTGGCAGTTGCAGTGGGGCGTAATGGCAATGATACAAGGCAATCGTTACAACCTTCAGGGCTACGGCAGCGGTCCGAAGATGTTCTCCACATCGCTGACAAGGAAGTTCTTTGACGACAAGTTCACCGTAGGCATTAGATATTTCGTGCCTTTCACAGGCAAGCTCAAGATCAAGCAGTACACCGACACTCCTTCCTATACCCAGACTATGAACATCAAGATTCCTGTACAGACCGTTTCTCTGACTCTCACTTATAACTTTGGCAACACGAAGAAGAAGTTCCAGCAGTATCAGAGTCGTGTCAAGAGCGAATACGGTGAGGCTGAGAACAATGCTCAGACTATAGACAATGTATCGTCAGGCGGCGACATGCAGCGCCGATAGAGAAGAAAAAGATTCTTTTCAAATATACTTTTATAGATGAAAGAGCGTTTAAAGAATATGAGGTTCAGAATAAGCAAGGATGAACGTGGATTTCTGCTAACGCAACTCTACTTCTTCCTCATCTTCTCTGCCATACTGTTAATGGTATTGGTTCAGGCTTGGCATAATATGCGCGCGGCAATGGGAGTATTCTTTGTCATCACGTTCATTATGCTAAGGCTATGGGTGGTTTTTGCAATCAACAACTATGTGCTTGTACCAAAACTATTCATGGTGAAAGATGACAAGAAGCGAAAGCGATGGCTTTTTTCGCTGCTAAACCTGGTGTTGATAGCGGTTGTCAATTTCCGCCTGTTCATCTATTTTCCCACTTTTGGTAATCAGAAGTGGCAGCACGTGGCATATTTTAGCTATTCCATTTCCTCAGTCCTGCTACTTGTTGTAAGTTTCGTTATGGTAGGACTTGCCATCGGGCGCAATTCTTACAAGAAGCAGCAACAGTTAAATAAACAGTTGGTTGAGGAGAAAAGCCGTAACACAGAGGCAGAACTTGCATGGCTTAAGAATCAGCTCAATCCTCACTTCCTCTTTAATACCCTCAACAACATTTCCAGTCTTGTGCAGATAGACAGCGACATGGCGCAAGATAAAATCGGGCAGCTCAGCGACCTCCTGCGCTACGCCCTCTACGAGACCAAATCGGAATTTGTGCCTTTGAAAGGCGAGCTGGAGTTCATGCAAAACTATATCGACCTCATGAGCCTCAGATGCGGCAGCAATGTCGATATAAAGACCAACTTCGACATTAAGGACATGAACCGCACAGTAGCTCCAATGCTTTTCCTTGCACCGATAGAGAATGCCTTCAAGCACGGTGTCAGTTCAAGTAAGCCGAGTTTCATCCACATATCAATGACCGACGATGGCGACAAGCTCGTCTTCCGGTGCGATAACAGCAACTATCCCAAGGACGACCACAACCGCAGTGGTTCGGGCATAGGGATAGAGAACCTTAAGCGCCGCTTGCAACTCATCTATCCCGACCGCCACTCTTTCGAACAGAGTCTTGTGGATAATACTTACACTGTTAAATTCATAATTCGTAATGCTTAATTAATGCATAATGCGTAATGCATAATTCTTAATTAATTCGTAATGCATAATTCATAATTCTATGTTTCTCTCTTGCATTATAGTAGACGACGAGCCCCTGGCAGTGAAGCTGTTGGAGAACTATGTCTCGCGCACTTCCTTCCTCACCTTGCAGGGAAGCTATACAGACAGTGTTGAGGCTATAGACAACATTCGTAAGCATCCGTCCGACATCCTGTTTCTTGACATTCAGATGCCTGACCTTAACGGCATGGAGCTGGCGGAGATGATACCACAACAGACGAGGATTATCTTTACCACGGCGTTCAAGCAATACGCCTTTGACAGCTATGGTGTCAATGCCCTCGACTTCCTGCTCAAGCCCATTCGCTACAACAAGTTCCTCGCCGCCGCTGAGAAAGCAAAACAGTGGTTTGAACTCGTAAACACCAAGCAGCAGGAAGCACCGCAACCGTCTGACAACAACAGCGTCTTTATAAAGGCTGATGGCGGCTTGCGGCAAGTCCTTTTCGGCGACATCCTCTACGTGCAAGGCATGAAAGACTACGTTGTCTTTGTCCTGAAACCGAAAGACGAAGCATCAAGAGAAAAGAAGAACGTAGTCATCACCCACATGACTATGACTGCCGTTGAAAGCATGCTGCCCAAAGACAAGTTCATGCGTATCAACCGCAGCTACATCGTTTCCTTAAGCAACATCCGCTCTGTAGACAACAACAATTGCGTCTACATCGGCGACGAGATAATCCACGTCACCGATGCGTATATCGCGGCATTCAAGGCTTATCTTAGCTCACGTCTTGCTTAATTAGGGGTGAGGTCGTTAATTATGCATTAAGCATTATGCATTATGAATTAATTATGGTGCTTCTTGAATTGAAACAATATTGTCTTTTGATAGTTTTACCTCTTTATTTGATAACATTACTAACTCCAAAAAGAATTAATTTTGCAGTCGTAAAAGAATAAATAGAAATTATTGAAACTATGAAGAAGAACATTTTCACTATCGCATTCATGTCAATGCTTTTAGCATCCGCATCTGTCAAGGCACAAGACAATATCCAGTTGCCTAAACCATCACTTGACAACAACGTAACACTCATGCAGGCTTTGCAGAACCGCCATTCAGCACGCGACTTTGCCGACAAGCAAATCTCAAACGATGTGCTTTCAACCATTCTCTGGGCTGCCGACGGCGTAAACCGTCCAGACAACGGCAAGCTCACTGCGCCTTCTGCCAGCAATGCACAAGACATTCGTATCTATGTCATCCGTCAGGATGGCGCCTATCTCTACAGCCCTAAGGACAACTCTCTACAAAAGGCAAGCAGCAAAGACCTGCGCGCTTCTGTGGCAAGCCGTCAGACGGCAGTTGCGTCAGCGCCTCTTGCCCTCGTGCTCGTCAGTGACCACAACAAGTTTGGTGGCAACAGCGACAGAGCTACCCGTGCCGGCGTTGTTGACGCAGGCTATATCTCACAGAACATCTGCCTTGCATGCTCAGCACTCGGTCTGAACACTGTCCCCCGAATGACAATGGACGTAGAGACATTGAAGAAGGAGTTGAACCTCGACGACAACTTCGACTTCATCATCAACAACGCTATAGGTTATCCGAAAAAGTAATGAAGAAATAATGAAAGCACTCAATGTCAAATCAATAGTAGCACTTTTGCTGATGTCTTTATTCTTCGTCACCGCAGCTTCAGCTCAGACGAAGAATAAAGACAACAATATCACTGCCGTAGCACTCTATCAGGCATTCCGTACAAATAAGGCTAAGCCATACGAGAAGAAGGTGATGCAGATTAGTGGCATTGCCACTTCCGTTGGTCCCGATCCATACGCACTTCCGTCTGTCGAACTTGCTGAGGCTAAGGGCAAAAGCAGTCGTGTGCTCTGTGTGTTGCCATTCAGCGATTATCTCAAACTACGTCACGTGTCAAAGGGTGACCAGGTTGTTATAGAAGGCGAAGTGAGAGGATTCTCAAGCGAACACAATTATGTGGTTGTGAAAGAATGCAAGATAATAACGGTCAATGGAAAGAAGCCGTAGGGTGGCTCTCTGTTGGTAATATGAGGTAAGCGAGCCCAAGGATTCTTATTACTTTTCCTTGATTTTCCTTGTTGCTATGAAATTTTTGTTTTAATTTTGCTGAAAGCTACAAAAGGAAACTATGAATACAGAGAAGCAACAGAGGGAAGCGGCTGCGGAGTTTGCTGAAAGATGGAAGGACAAGGGCTACGAGAAAGGTGAGAGCCAAAGGTTCTGGCTTGACCTTCTCGGTAATGTCTACGGAGTCAAGAAACCTACAGAGTTTGTTGAGTTCGAAGACAAGGTGCAGCTCGATTCCACTTCTTTCATCGACGTAATGATACCGTCTACTCATGTGATGATAGAGCAGAAGTCGCTCAACAAGGACCTTCGCAAGCCTATCAAGCAGAGCGACGGCACGATGCTTACGCCTTTCCAGCAAGCACAACGTTATTCTGCTGCATTGCCGTATTCTCAACGACCACGTTGGATTATCACATGCAATTTCGCCGAGTTCGATGTCTATGACATGGAAAATCCCAACGGTGAGCCTCAGCACATTCTTTTAAAAGACCTTGGCAGAGAGTACTACCGCTTGCAGTTTATCGTAGACACTGGCAACGAACACTTGCAAAAGGAGATGGAAGTGTCGATGAAGGCTGGCGAGATAGTTGGTCGCATCTATGACGCTTTCATCAAGGAATACGATAAAAACGACCCTAAGTCACTGCGTTACCTCAATATTCTCTGTGTCCGTTTGGTATTCTGCCTTTATGCCGAAGACGCTGGTATCTTTGGTAAGCACGATATTTTTCACGACTACTTGGCTCATTTTTCTACTGAGGACATGCGTGGAGCATTGCTTACTCTCTTTCACCAGCTTAACACACCGCCTGAACGCAGAAGCAAATACGATAAGTCCCTTCTTGCTGCATTCCCTTATACCAATGGCGGACTCTTCGCTGAAGAGATAGATATTCCGCCTTTCACAGACGAGATTCGTGCGGTGTTGTTGCTTCACGCTTCGTTGGACTTTGATT
>CAZZNO010000106.1:0-10232 GCA_964655685.1 uncultured Prevotella sp. | reverse complement strand
TTCGCAGGATGAGACAGGGTTAATCAAGCGTAGAGCCTTCCAGGCTCTATAAGCTATTCTGACATACCTCTTATCCTATCTATGCTATCTATAATATCTATAAAAAATAACACTATGGAAAAGATTAAAATGACAACTCCCATCGTAGAGATGGATGGCGACGAGATGACCCGCATACTGTGGAAGATGATAAAGGATGAGCTGATACTTCCTTTCGTCGACCTGAAGAGCGAATACTACGACTTAGGCTTGCCTGAGCGCGACAAGACTAACGACCAAATCACCATTGACGCAGCTGAAGCTACTAAGAAATATGGCGTTGCCGTAAAATGCGCAACAATAACGCCTAACTTGCAGCGCATGGACGAATACCATCTGCACAAGATGTGGAAAAGCCCTAATGGCACTATACGCTCTATACTCGACGGGACTGTGTTCCGTGCGCCTATCACGCTGCCATCAATACATCCGGCAGTACGCAACTGGGAGAAGCCTATCACCATAGCCCGTCATGCCTACGGCGATGTCTACAAGAGCGTAGAAATACGTGCCGACGAGCCCGGCACGGCAAAGCTTGTCTTCGACGGCGAAAGCGGCAAGCACGAAGAAGTGGTGATACACAAGTTCGACGGTGCCGGCGTGTTGCAAGGCATGCACAACACAGACAAGTCGATACGCTCGTTTGCGCACTCATGCTTCAAGTATGCCCTCGACGTGAATCAAGACCTGTGGTTCGCAACCAAGGACACCATATCGAAGAAATATGATGCACAGTTCCGCATCATCTTCAACGAAGTGTACGAGCAAGACTATAAGGCGGAATTTGAGAAGCGCGGACTTACTTACTTCTACACGCTCATCGACGATGCCGTAGCACGCGTAATACGCTCAAAAGGAGGCTTCATCTGGGCATGCAAGAACTACGATGGCGATGTCATGAGCGATATGGTGTCAACAGCCTTCGGCTCTTTGGCAATGATGACAAGCGTACTCGTATCGCCTGACGGAAACTACGAGTACGAGGCTGCACACGGCACTGTGACACGCCACTACTACAAATATCTCAAAGGTGAGGAGACAAGCACCAACCCAATAGCCACAATCTTCGCATGGTCAGGTGCCCTGCGCAAGCGCGGCGAAAAGGATGGCAACGAAGCTCTTGTGAACTTCGGCAATCAGCTTGAGGCTGCATGTTTTGACACCATGAACAGCGGCATAGTTACAAAGGATCTTGTCAACTTGATGCAAGGCGTTGAGGCGAAAGCTGTAAACAGCGAAGATTTCATCAAGACTATTCGACAGCACCTTGAAGAACGCCTCGGATAGTATTTGTCCAAGGATTATAAAAGACTAAAGAAAATAGGATGCACCAGAGTTCCTGATGCATCCTATTTTTCTTTTATTGCAAGAATAACTTGCAAATAGCTTTTAAAAAAGAGCAAGTGACACAAAGGTCACTCGCCTTTAAATTAATTATTTGTCCATCACAGGGCGAATTGCAAATCCCATCTCCTTGTTATTGTCTACACAATTTATACTGACAATTGGACTTCCATTGCCTGAATCATAGTAAAAGACCTGAAGCTCATAGCCATGCTTGTCAAGATAAGTCTCCTCACGGTCATAGTTAGTGTCAGACCAATAACATCCAGTAGTACTTGCGTTTACCACATTACTGCCATCTTTGTACCCTACGCATGGAAAGAATATGGACTTGCCAGTAGAACCTGTTACATTGTATCCCATCTTGGTTGCATCCCATGTCCACGTGCAATTTTCTACAAGATCTATAATTTCTTCTTGTGTCGGCATACGCCATTTATAGCCCCAATTCATGCGCGCAGCATCATACTTTGAAGTAGTAATATGCTTCTTCCCCTCGGGAGTAGAATATGTTCCTGTTGAGGAATCATAGAAAGAGTATGTAGACAAGTCAAAGTTGCTCTTGGTGGTAGTCTCGCCCCAAGCAAAGTAATCACCAGTATCCTCAGGATAATTAGCACCAACGTTCTTGTCTGCCCACAATATTGACAGTCCAAGGTCTACAGCGTTGCCTGCATTGGGCGAAAGCTCTACTTGCTCCCCGGGAATTGGTTCAGAAGGCGTAGGCGTATCTCCACCACTATTGTCATCATAAATGGCACGTACAGGCAGATGCATCATTTTCTCCATTGACGACTCATTGGCAGCAAAACTATATAACATGGCTCCTTGGGCATTCGTAGACGACACTTGTTCTGATGTCCAATAAATGGCTACACCGTTGTCACCGTTATATTGGTATTTTCCATCCACTGGATTATATGCGCCACCACGAGGCAAGAATATTGAATTGCCGTTTATGTTAGAGGTAATTCTCCAGCCAATCACACCGTTTTGCGTCTCAACCGTCCATGTGCAATTACTCCAAAGCTCTTGCATTTGTGCAAAAGTAGGCATTTTCCAGCCCTTGCCCCACTTGGCATGAGCAATGTCATATTGCGATCCACTGATAGTAGTAGACGTGTTTATTACAGGATAGTCAGACGCTATGTAGGAAGTTTGCTCACCGGTAGGGTCACCCCATCCGACATAAGAGCCAATCTCGCCCTCATTTTGTGCGCCAACATTCCAAGAAGCCCACTTCACGCTCAAACCTAAGTCCACCATTTGGGGTTCAGGATATTTGCCATTAGTCACAAACTCAAGGGTGTCTTCAGAATAAACATAACGGTCAGACAATTGAGCAAATGCTATTGCATAGTATGTAGTTTCTTGCATCAAGCCTGAAAGAGTAACATTTATATCCCCCTTGTCAGCTATGTAAGAAGCACGTGCTACAGAGCCTTTCTCCAAGTTGAGATTATCACGAACAACTGAATATATTATTCCAACAGAAGAAAGTATAGACCTTTCGCCTTCTACAGGAACGGAAATTGAGGCAGAGACATTTGTCTTGGATTGCAAAGACAAGCCTTTAATGGATATAGCATTTGGGTCAGCATAGCCAAAGGTTATACTGTCAACCTCCGAGACATTATATGCGAGCTTAGTGCCACTTTTCAAATGGACATACACCTTTTCCTGAGCATTCGATGAAATAAAGCCCAAGAGACAAAGTACTATGGAAAGTAAATATTTTTTCATCGTTTCATTATTTTAAAAGATTGAAGGTCGGTCTTTATAATGTACACACCCAATGGCAAGTCGTTTATAGAAAAAGAAGCTCCATCGGAACGACGTGAAACAGAAACAGGCATCTTCATTCCATTAATTGAAAAAACAGAGACCTTGACATTAGGCTGGCCTAAGATTTCTACAGTTTGACCATCCGTAATCCTAATGGATTCCTTTATTTTATCGCTTCCAATCTTTGTTGGCGCTGCATAGGAAAAATAGACCTTTTTCACATCGCCAAAGCTTAATGACAAAGCCTCACCTGCATTAACTTGGAACTGGTCAGACGTGAAAGTGATGACTGGCTTGTCAGAGAAAAGGAATGTAGAAAGGCTCCCGTCCTTTTGCTCTACAAAAACAGCATTTGCCTCATTTTCAGAAAAGGCAGGAAGACAAGAGAAAACGGCAAACAGAAGTGTTAAGAGACCAATAAAAGAACTTTTCATAATTATCATTTACGCTTAACATTACCCTTAATGTCTATCATAACAGGATCTTTAGTGGCGTTAGAATAAACAGCCACAGTCTTTTTTATCTCCTGCGGAAAGAAGGTGGAGAGATTCAGAGTTATACTTATCTCACCCTTATCACCCGAAGAAACGGGTTCTGGCGAGAATGTAGCCGTAGTACAATCGCAATCAGTCTTTACTTCGGTTATTATCAAATCTTTCTTACCTGTATTGGTAAACCCTACATTGAAATTTCTGACTGCACTGTCAAGATACACAGTACCTATATCAAGGTGCTGTGTGTCTAAACTGATTCCATATTCCGGTCGTGATGAGCAACTATACAACAACACGCCGAGAATGGATGCCATCAAGAGATTAACGCCTCTCATTCTCCAGCTCATTCTTATATACGTCCTCTACACCCTCAGCATCCTTATCAAGAAGCGTCAGGTACCATTTGCCCTTCACGACAACAGGATTGAGCGAAAGCGTAGTGACACCTTTGTTCTCAGCTATATTACCATCTTTCAGTATCTGGATAGCAATATCCACCTGGTTGTTGCGGTCGCTGCGCAAAATCATACGCTGCACTTGGCTACCATATATATGAAAAACAGAGAACGCATGTTTGAAGCTGTCCTTCTGCTCCTCAGTGTAAGGCACTACTCCGCCATTGTGGAACTTATAAAGCATGTTGGCACATCCATCAAGGTCACCTTTGCCAAAGTAGTCCACATACGTCTTCACAAGATAGTTGATGTCAGCAGTATCCTGCTTTGTATAGTCCATTGAAGCCGGCCTAAGAATCTCCTCGGCAGTCTGAGGCTGCCGCTTCTTTTTGCCACAACCTGTAAACATGACAAGTGCAACAAGTATAAACAAAACGTATTTTATGTTTCTCATAACTTTAAAAGTTAAAAAAGGGGAGGCATACATAATACGCCTCCCCCTTAGTTTATGTCTTAACTAAAGTGTTTTATCAACACTTAGCGTTTCTTGGCATTGTTAAGGGTCTTCTTAACGTGGATTGTAACGTCCTTGTAGACAGTACCCCAAATGTACTTAACAGCAACTGGGATGATAACATCGAAGTCACGAACTGCAGAACTCAAGTTCCTATAAGTGATAACACCGTTGTTGATTGTGAAGTCAATCTGGTTAGACTTGGTGTTCAGAGGAACGAAATTCTTAGGATCAGACTCACCGAGGTTAGTCCTTACCATTGGGTTGGTTGCAATGTTCTTACCGTTAGAAACATTAGCAACATAGATGCTATCAACACCATAATAGGTGTAGTATTTACCACCGTTGCCAGCCTTTGCATCACCATTCCAGAGGTCACGCCAGTCTGTGAACGAAACAAGCTCGCTGATATTGATAGTCTGTGGCTTGCTTGCAGCATCCTCAACCTCCTTGTTGTTGTCGAACACATTCAGAGGACGCAGGAAGCGAACATTGAATGTATTGTTAGCAAGAGGCAGATTCTTGCTGCACTTATTCTGAGCCTTGAGACCGATGATAGCTGTGATTACATCATCAGCAAGATCTTTGTGAGAAACATAGTTCAACAGAGACTCTGAATAGCCATTCTTGTCTGCGTTATGCTGATAAACAATCTTCTGCTGGTTGATGTCATTACCTTCAATCTTTGCAACAGGCTGCTTTGTAGTCTGACCCTTAATGTTAGCATAGAGAGTCTTGCCATTGTCTCCAACAGACATCACATAAGTCTTCTTTGCTCCATCCAGATAGCCACCATACTCCTTACCGTTGTTAGAGTCATCAAACACGAGGTCAAGAGTCAAGTTGCCAGTAGCATATTCCTTAGAAGCTGTGTAGTCCTTAAGGTTCTTGACGAACTTAGTAGCCACAATCTGGTTGCCTGTGAAGACATCAGAGAAGAGGTTGTCAAGAGCTTCTGCTGTAGCTGCCAAATTGTCTTCCGGAGACAGGGTCTGAGTGTGAATTTCGTCTGTACCAGCATTTGCGCTATTAGTTGCAAACCAGAAGTTTGGAATCTGGTTACCAATAATCTCTGCGTCAGCCGTAGGCTTGGTGCCATTGATTGTGATAGGAGTACCAGTGTGGAACAGAACGTAGATATCACGGTAGTTGCGGTTGTTAGAAGCATACCTGATAGCAACATCAAGCTGTTTCTTATTCTGGTCAACGAAGAACTTCTTCATGTCAGCACCGGTGATGCTCCACTCAAGAACCTGAGTCTGGGCAGAGGTCTGGCCTGTTACATCAGGATGCTCATAAACTACACCGTAGGTATTTGCAGCCTTTTCAAACTTGCCATTGCTCTTAAGCTCATACTGAACGAGGTCGCCATTGTTGGTTGCCTCGGCCTTGTAGATGCTCTCAAACTCGTCGCGAGTCAGCTGCAGCTTGTTGTAAAGGTCATACTCAGTCTGGATCCACTTTGTCTTGTAGCTCCAAGGATTTGCCGTAACTTGGCACTCACCATTGTCAGTGTAAGTCCAACCGTCACCAGTGTACTCTACATACTGATCTTTGTCTGTAGGAGTAACCTTATTCTCCTCAGCGATACGGATGCGGATATAACCATAGTCAAGCACGTTGTTGTCAGCATCAACAAGCTCAACACGTACCAGTGGAGTACGGCCAATCTCCTGACGATCCTGCGTAGCGCCATAAGCCTGCTGCTTGCCTACCTTCTCTGCATCGTACTCAGGCATCTGAGGACGGAGGGTTGTGCCCTGGATAGCAGCGTGAGCAGACTCAGAGGTTTCGTTGGTACCATAGTACAGACCTGTGAGCTCAAACTTGTAAGACAAGCCGTTAGCTTCCATCTGAGCAGCGGTAAGAACCTTGTTCTCGCCATTTACTGTTGTATAGTGAACCTCTACGAGCTTAGACAGATCAAGTGTACCATTCCAGAACACTGTATCCTGAGCCTCTGCATAGTCGAAAGAAGCTTCGTGAGCAGTCTGCATCAGCACGTTGTTGTGAACGTGGTTAGCATCAGAACCAGTCAGAGCAGGCGATGGGTCATGAGTATTCTTCACGCCAGTGAAAGGAACACCAGTACCAGCTGCGTGATACAACTTCAAGTTCTTAATAGATTCCTTGTAGATAGTAGCATAGTCAGAAGTAACAGTTGTATCCTGACCGCTCTTATTAGTATTCACCTGAAGAGCGAATACTGTGATAGCCTGATTATCTGGAATATTCTTGATAAGCTCTGGCTTTGCAACATCAATGCTAACCTCCAAGTTACCTTCATCATTCTTCTTATAATCCTTTACTACGAATGGAGCAGAAGCAGCTGCACGGCCGATGAACTCCTTGTCGTCAGTAAGAATTGAGAGTTTGCCGAAGTCTTTCAAATCAGCAGAAGAAGGATTCATGTGATAGTTGGCAACGAAAGTCAACATACGTGAAGCCTGTGCGCTGTCATAGCGAACATGATCAGTATAACCCTTAGCTTCCTTCTTATCCCATCCTGTAGCAGGAACAGAGAACTTCCAGTAGTCAAGAGCCTGTACCTTTGTAGCCTCAACACCATAGTAGTATGCATCCGGGATGAACACAAGACCACGGAGAGCCTTCTCAACGAGTACGTTCAGCACGTTCACCTGAGCCTGGAGCTTATCAATCTTGGCAACATTGCCATCGACGATAGTCTTAAGGTCGGCAACACTTTGAGCGCTGGCAAGCTTGTCAATCTGACCCTGAAGATCATCCTTCAGAGCAGAAATCTTTGATGTGTAGTCACTAGCCACATCACCAAGACGTGTCTCCATTGCCTGCTTGTACTCACTAAGAGCATCAACCTGCTGCTGAAGGTCAGCCTTCACATTCTCTACAGTCTGATTAAGGCTTGTGAGAGTGCTCTCAAGAGTACCAATCTTTGTCAGTGCAGTACCAAGATTCTCATCTACAGACTGCAACCTCGCATAGATGTCAGAAATCTTATCGTCGATTTCCTCCATCTTAGATTTATAGGTTTCCTCATCAACCTTCTTTGCGAGAAGCGCATTGACATCGTCAAGAGCTGACTGCAATGTGTTGATTTTGGAAGTGAGGCCAGCTTCTGCAGCAGTAGCACGGTCGATTTCAGCCTGCAGTGCAGTCTGCTCAGCCTTTTTGCTTACGTCAGAAGCCAACTGGTTGTACTGAGAGGTCAGCTGATTGACAGTAGCTGTCTGCGCCTCCAGCTGAGACTTCAGCGAGGCAAGATTGGTCTCGCAATTACTCTTGCACGACTGCAACTGTGTGTTGAGATCATTAACCTGCGTCTGCAGGCCGTTGATGTCATCATCGTAGTCCTTACAAGAAGTCACAGTACCTGTGGCACCCACTGCGAGCAGGCCCAAAAGCATGTAACTAAAAAACTTCTTTTTCTTCATACGATAAAAAGATTAATTAAACAATAAATTATAACTCTAAATTTTTCTCAGTCCTTTAAATCTCTCGGCGGAGAGATTTAAATAAGGACGTAAAATATGAATATGAAAGACTTTATCACGCCGTGACACGATGAGTGTCACGGCGTGACATTGCCAGTGTCAGGGCGTGACACAGTGAGTGTCACGGCGTGACAAACTCCTATAAAAAGTTTAGCAGTCTTATCGTAAAGACTTTGCAGGCGTTGGCTTTAGGCGATTGCTGCTGTTCATGGCTTCCTTTGTAATACTCTTACCCTTTTGCAAACAGACGGTTCATTATTTCTTGGTTTGCCGAGTCAATACGTCCTTCGTCTATGCTGTCAAGGTAGATTTGGGTCGTTCTTTCCGACGTGTGCCCCATAGCGTCACTTATGACTGCCGTCGGCACGCCGGATGCCTTTGCCGTAGTTGCCCATGAGTGGCGGGCAACGTACATGGTTAGATTGATTGGCAGCCCGAGGCGGAGCCCAAGCTTTTTAAGATGATAATTTATCCTCAGCTGAGCTTTCTTGTATTCGTGCCATGCGTCTTGTCTTGTGTCTTGCAATATCGGGAACAGGAAGCGGCTGTCACAGTCCTTGTATTCATCCACAATTTTTTGCATATAGTCAAGCCATTCCAAGTCTATTGACTTGCCTGTCTTATGCCGTTTGTATGTCAGCCTCCCATTCTTAATGTTCTGTTTCGTAAGGTTAGCTATGTCAATCATTGCCATGCCGCGAGTCATGAAGGAGAAAACAAACAGGTCTCGTGCCAGCTTCTCTTTGTTGTTAGAGATGTCAAGTGCCGCTATATGTCTTATGTCGTCCATGTGTAGCGCACGTTTCTTTGTTTTCGCCTTGCCGGTATACACATCTTTAAATAGGTCGTTGGCAATGGCATGCCCGTCTTGCCTTGCCCTGTTGCATACGGCACGCAATATGCGGAGGTAGAACGATTGAGTGTTTCTGCTTAACTTTCGGCTGCAAAGATATTCAGCAAAGCTGCATGTCAGCCGAGGTGTCAGTCTGCTCCATGTGAAGCCCTTGCTTTTGTCTATGCCTATGGTTGCAAGAAAGTGCTCCCATCTGGTGAGTGTGGCACGATAGGTCTCGGCTGTACGAACTTTGCCGGACATAGCCTTTTCGCTGATTTTCTGTGACATGTACGCGAGCATGTCTGCCTCTTGGCTGACAGTGGCAGTGCTGCCGCCTTTCAGAGAAATTCGGATTTCAATGTCGTCTTTTCCAAGTACGGACATGAGCTCCGGTGATACGATAATGCTGATTCTTTCTTTTTCCATAATACTGTATATTAAATAATGTGTAGTTGCATTACGCATAATGAAACTAAAAAGTTGTAAATTCATTTGTTGGTTGCAGGAAATATACTATCTTTGCAAAAAAGTAAGGCATTATATATGAGTAGGTTTGTCAATCCATTTACCGATGTGGGCTTCAAAATAATATTTGGGCAAGACGTGTCTAAGCCGATGCTGTTGCATTTTCTTAATACGCTATTGAAAGGCGAGAGGGTGATAACAAACATTACTTTTATAGACAAGGAACAGGTGGCGGAATACAGGAATGACCGCTCGCTGATATATGATGTTCTCTGTGAGACGGATACCAAAGAGCGCATTATTGTAGAAATGCAAAACAGAAGCCAACCAAACTTTGCCGACAGGTGCCTGTATTATTATTCGCAGGCTGTGTCAAGGCAGGGTGAGAAAGGTGATACATGGGGATATAGCATTAATGCTGTTTACCTCATTGCCTTTTTGAATTTCCGTATGGATGGGCTTGGCGACAACCTGCGTACTGATGTATCGTTAGTAAACATGCAGACAGGCGAGGTGTTCTCAGACAAGGAACGATTCGTTTTTCTCCAGATGCCTTGCTTTAACAAAGAGGCGAAGGAATGCAATACTCTTTTTGAACGTTGGATATATGTGTTGAAGAATATGGCTGTATTGGATAGGATGCCGTGGACGGCAAAGGATATGGTATTTAAGAGGTTGGCTAAGATAGCCGAGGTGAGGAATCTAACCAAGGAGGAGCGTGCACAATATGACGCTTCGCTTAAACACTATCGTGACTCTCTCAATGTTATGCGAGGAGCTACTGAGGAGGGACTGACGAGAGGACGCACAGAAGGATACTCCGAGGGCCTTTCAAAGGGTCTTTCCGAAGGCCTTGCTCGAGGTATTTCCCAAGGTATATCCCAGGGT
>CAZZNO010000105.1:0-10274 GCA_964655685.1 uncultured Prevotella sp. | reverse complement strand
AAGCTTCCTCGACTCGTGCGGTTCAGCCGCGTGCTTCAAATTCGTCTGCTTCGCGTTCGGCTTCGGCGGCGAAGGGAAGAGCGGCAGCTTCAAGCAAAAGTTCAAAGTCGCGGAACACTCAAAAGTCCGCCAATAGATCGTCTTCAAGTAAATCGTCAAATTCACGAAAAAATGTCAATGTACATGATCGTGGCGGCGATCCATCAATGATGCGCCATCAGCTCGCGCCCTATATTTTGGGGCTTGTCGCGCTGTTTTTAGTCATTTGTTACATAGTTTCAGATTCGACCGGATTCATCGGCTCTGCGCTAAAAAAGCTGCTTTTCGGGCTTTTTTCGACTGCGGCATGGGCAGTCCCATTCATGCTTCTGAACCTTGGGATATTCTGGAAACGTGATGTCGCTTCGGGCGCACTGCGCTACAAAATCACTTTTTCAAGCGTTGTTTTGGTGCTGATTTCAATTTTGATACACGCATTCACACGTGTTGGCGAGACCTACAGTCCAATAGAGTTGTGGAATTGTGGAATTTCACGACAAGGCGGCGGAGTTATCGGCGGCATATTGGGTAATCTGCTGCTTCGCGGTTTCGGATTTGCCGGAACTTTGATTCTTGTCATCGCGCTGATACTGCTGTTCGGAATATTCCTTTTCGGCATGACACCGCAGATGTTCATGGTCTATATCGCCGATGGCATTCGCGAATGGCGTTCGGGCTTCAAAGATCAGATGGAAGCTTCGAAGATTCAACGCGAACAGATGCAGATCGAGCTCGATCAGCGCAAGATCGCCGAGCGTCAGGCGGCGCTAAGAATGCGCGAACAGCAGCTAAGGCAGCGTGCCGAAGAGCGTGTTGTGCGAAATGCACAAACCGTTCGCCGACGCAAAACCGTCAACGATGCGCTCGATGAAGATTTTGATCCTATCGGAAATTCGATTCCCGTAGAAAGTGTTCCCGAAACGGTCGATCTCGATGCGCTGTCACTCAAAAATCGCTCGAAACAGACAGACATTCAGGTATCCGAGGAGAAAATCCCACCTGTTGTTGACGAAAATCTTCCTATTAATAATATACCCGAAAATTCCGATGAAGAAATCGTCGGAAACATCACGGCTGACGGCGTGATGTCGGTCGGTGCTGACGAAGATTTAGTCGATGAGTGGTCGGAGGATGGCATTCGCACGTTCGGCAAAAATTCGAATGTTGTAGAATCTGATGCGCCGCCATTTGCGGTCGAAAACGAGCCGCCCGAAGTCGAAATACCTAAAAAGCACTTTTTTGAGCCTGATGAGCCTGAAAAAATCGACCTTTCGGAGATATTTGCCGAACCTGAAGCTGGGGAGGGGAACGTTGATGTGCTTGTTCCACAAACAGAGAATGAGGACGACAGCGACATTCAGACCTCTGCCGAGATCGATCTGGTCATTGAAAAGAGTCGGCTGAGTCCCGAACCGATGCCTGAGCCGATCATTGATGATGACGACGATGATGTTGTGCAAAATGACGAAGATATTGAAGGGCCGGAAGAGACTGAACCTGTGTCCGAAACGGTCATTGAATCGGTCAAGCCAACTGCGACCTCCGAATACATTTTCCCGCCTGCCGCGCTGCTTGCATACGATCCATCGCCGCGAACTGCCGATATGTCGGGCGAGATACAGCAGACGGCGGTCAAGTTAGTTGAAACTCTGCGTTCGTTCAATGTTAAGACAAAAATTATTAACGTTTCTCGCGGTCCGACAGTCACGCGATATGAATTGCAGCCGGAGATCGGCACGAAAGTTCGCTCCATTTTGAATCTTGTCGATGACATTGCACTACATTTGGCGACCTCGGGTGTTCGAATCGAAGCACCGATTCCTGGCAAGGAGGCAGTCGGAATCGAAGTCCCGAACAAAACGCAGTCAACAGTTTATATACGTGAACTAATTGAAGACGACGGCTTCAAGAGCGCGGCTTCGCGTGTCACGACCTGTCTCGGTGAGGATGTCGGCGGAAAACCGGTATATCTCGATGTCGCGAAAATGCCGCATCTGCTCATAGCCGGTACAACAGGCTCAGGTAAATCTGTATGCATAAACTCGCTGATAATATCGATTCTGTACAAAGCAAGACCTGATGAGGTAAAGTTTATTCTCATAGACCCCAAAAAAGTCGAGCTGAATCCATACAACGGAATCCCCCATCTGCTCGTTCCGGTCGTTTCAGATCCCAAAAAGGCAGCCGGTTCGCTGCACTGGGCAGTCACGGAAATGGAGCGGCGGTATGAACTTATCGAGGGGGCAAACGTTCGTAACATCAAAGGTTACAACAAATCTATCGAAAATGATCCGACCGCCGAAAAACTGCCGCTGATCGTCATTGTCATAGATGAGCTTGCCGACCTGATGATGATGGCGAAGGACGATGTGGAAGATTCGATCATACGAATTGCACAAAAGGCACGTGCCGCCGGTATTCATCTGATAATCGGTACACAGCGTCCGTCTGTCGATGTCATCACAGGACTCATCAAAGCGAACGTTCCCTCACGTATCGCGTTCACAACTATGTCACAAGTCGATTCGCGAACCATAATCGACACGGTTGGAGCCGAAAAACTGATCGGTCGAGGCGATATGCTCTATGCGCCGATCGGTGCAATGAAACCGACACGAGTGCAGGGAAGTTTCGTTTCGGACGATGAGGTCGAGGCGATCACCGAGTTCATAAAAAATAACTACGGCGTTAAAGATTATGACCATTCTGTCATGGATTCCATCGAACGCGAGGCGCAGCTTTGCGGAAACAAGAAGGCAACTTCGCTCGGCGATGGTGACGAGGAGGCGAACGATGGCGATCCGATGCTCAAAGCGGCGATACAGCTGGCGGTCGAGTCTGGCAAGATCTCGACTTCGTTGATACAGCGAAGGTTACAACTCGGTTACGGTCGTGCGGCAAAGCTCATCGACATCATGCAGGAAATGGGTATCGTCAGTCCGCCGCAGGGACAAAAACCGCGTGATGTGCTCATTTCGAAGCAGGAGTACATGGAGATGGAGCTTAGAAAAGGGTAAATTTTCGATTTTTTCCGAAAAATCGGGAACTTTTATGCTGCTTTTACGTCAAATATATCACATATATAATAAGGAAGAAAATTATGTCAACTTTAATTGCTATCGACGGTCTCGATGGGTCGGGAAAGGGCACGCAGACCAATATTCTTGTCGATCGGCTCAAGATCGACGGCTACGCTGTGCGGACGCTCAGCTTTCCGATGTATCAAAACGATTCCTCTATGCTTGTAAGAATGTATCTCGAAGGGCGGCTCGGAAGCCGTCCGTCAGACACGAACGCTTACGCGGCTTCAACTTTTTTCGCTTGCGACCGATATGCGTCCTACAAGTCGGATTGGAAGGCAGATTACGACAAAATGAACAAAATAATCGTCGCAAATCGCTATACCTCTGCGAATGCTGTACATCAGCTTTCAAAATTGCCGCGTGAGGAGTGGGATGGATTTCTCGCTTGGCTCTGGGATTTCGAGTTTATAAAGCTTGGACTTCCGACACCAGATGTGGTCATTTATCTTGAACTCACGCCAGAACTTTCGCACAAATTGGTCGAGATGCGTTCGGAATCGACCGGGCAGGCTCTCGATATTCATGAAAAAGATATGAACTATATGCGAAAATGCTACGACGCGGCGGTCTATGCGAGTGATAAGCTCGGTTGGGAGCGAATAAAATGCTACAACGATGACGGAATACGTTCGCGTGATGCTATTGCTGCCGAGATCGCCGAGCGTATTGCCGAGCGCACAGATATTGTTTTGTAAATTTTCAATTAAATTTTGCAATTTATACAACAATTTCATACCGAAATGCGGTATAATAATATGTAGAAAATTTTCGGAAAGGATATTCATATGGTATATTTATTTTTAGCCGATGGATTTGAGGAGATCGAGGCATTGTGCCCACTCGACTTGCTGCGGCGCGCCGGAATCGAAGTCGTGACGGTCGGTGTCGGTTCAAAGCTTATTCACGGTGCGCATGGGATCGATGTTTCTGCGGACATTTCGACTGACGAAGCGGCAGAAATGCTCGAATCGAAAAAGTTCGATATGGTGATTCTGCCAGGTGGAATGCCCGGAACATTGAATCTGAAAAATGACGATATTGTGAACAAATTTGTTGATACGGCTTATTCAGATGGCAAATTTATCGCTGCGATCTGCGCCGCGCCGTCAATTTTGGGAGAAAAAGGAATTTTGCGCGGTGTTCGTGCGACTTGTTTCCCGGGATTCGAGGATTCTCTCGAAGGCGCAAGCTTGACGGCGGAATCTGTCGTGACAGACGGAAGGTTCATCACGGCAAAAGGAATGGGTGTCGCGCTCGAATTTGGACTCGCGCTGATCTCCGCGCTCATCTCTCCAGATAAAGCGAATGAGATACGCTCGGCAGTTCAAGCTAAATAATTTATAAAAATATTACACAAAGGACATATAATGTACGAAATTCGAAGAAGGAAAAACGAGATCCGCGAAAAATACCGTGCGAAACGGTTGGCTCTTGACCCTGAATTGAAGGCGAAAATGGATTCGAAGATCTGCGAGACCTTTTTGGCATCGGCAACTTATAGATATGCGGCGGTTTTGCTGCTGTATTCGCCGAAATCGGATGAGGTCGATGTCTTGCCGGTCGCGAGAAAGGCACTTGCGGACGGGAAAAAAGTCGCATTTCCGCGCTGTATCCCCGGAACGCATGACATGGATTTCCATTTTGTAGAAGATCTTTCGCTTCTCGAACGCGGTTCGTATGGTCTCCTTGAACCGCCGGAGTCGCTTCCAATCTACGACCGTGCGTCAAACGAACCTGCCGCGTGCGTTGTGCCGGCTTTAGTTTATGATAAAAAGGGCTATCGACTCGGTTACGGCAAGGGCTATTATGACCGATATTTGGGAACTTTTACCGGTTCTAAGGTCGGTTTGATATACAATTCATTTATCATTGATGAAGTTCCGCGTGGAAGATTCGATCTTTCTACAGATTTTATCGTCACGGAACGTGGTATCAAGGTCAAATGAAACTGAAATCTACTACGACCGCGCCGACTCTGGTCATTTTTGTGATGTTGTTGCTTGAGGTCTCAAGGCGTTTTGACCTAAAACAATTAAGTTATCAGCAGAATATTTGTTTAGCTGTCATAGTGCTTCAAATTTTGATCCTCTTTGTGCCGTCTGCGTTTTATATGCGAATGCGCGGCGAAAATTTTGTTTCTAAAATGCGGATCAAACCGTTCGGCGCAGAAAAATTGTTGGCAACTGCTTTGGCTGCTTTGACAATTGTCGCAGGAACTGTACTTTTGAAGCTGCTCATGCACAGTATTGGCGCGATAGACGGCGAATATTCGGTCTGGCGTGCGTTTCTCGATGGAGAAGAGCCGAATATTCTTTACAATTTGATAACATTTTGTGTTATTCCAGCGATTGCCGAAGAGATATTATTCCGCGGTGTGCTCTGTGTCGAGCTTGAATCGAACGGGGCGTTGACCGCCGTGCTGCTTTCCGCCGGACTTTACGCGATGTTCGGGCTGAATTTCGGGTACTTCCCGATAATTTTCTTCGCCGGACTTGGGTACGCTTTAGTTTATTATATGACACGAACGCTCTTCGCACCGATAATTTGCCATTTATTGGTAAGCATTTCCGAGCTTTTGATTGACGAAACAGTCTGGAACATAATTTCGAAGCCGCACAGCACGGTATTTTTGATATTTGCGTTGGTAGGAATATTTTTGCTCTGTCTTGCAAGTCTGTTTTCGGAATGCGAACGAATTTATTTTGGCTATGCGCTGAGAAATTTCAGTTCGGCTGAACTTGGTGAACAGTCAATGGCATCGTTTTTGAAAACGTTGCTTGCTCCGCCGTATCTGCTTGCCATTCTGCTGTTCATCATCGTTGTCATTGGATTTTAATTATAGGTACTAATTTATGGATGAAAATAACAAGGAAAAGCTCATAAACAAGAGCAAAGCTGACTCAGATGAGTTGATGGAGGAGACGTTGGTGTTTCGGCGCGACCCGAACGATATTGTCGTTTCGCGTCAGCCGGCAGTCAAGCAAAACCGTCAAGATACGCAAAGTCGTCCAAATCAGCAGGCGAACGGTGCTGTGATACGGCCACTCAAGCCCACCCAGCCGAATAGACCTGTTCAGCAAACTGTAATTCAGCAGTCAAACAATTCACAGCGTCAATCTCAAGTTCGTCAACAAGGACAGATTTCAAATATTCAGCGTTCTGCGCAATCAAGCCAGCAAAATCCTACGCAAAGCCGTCAAGCTTCACAAAATTCGGTCAGGCAAGCAACTACATCAAACGTTCAGGCACGGCAAAATCCGCAAGCAAATGTTCGAACTTCGGTGAGAACCGATGCAAATCGAACGGTACAAAACCCGAATGTCGGAAAAAGCATTTCTCCGGTTCGATCAAATCACGCAAATCAGCCGGATAATCTTCCAGTTCGCCGTGCTCCGATGACGGTCGATTCTCGTCAAAATGTACAAAGGCATCCGACTGTTGAAAATGATTGGGAATCTGTCGAGCGTCAGACAATGCGCCGAAACAATGCGCGTGAATCGGCTTCAAGCATCGTGATGTCGGCGGTGAAGGCAGTTATTTATATCGTTTTTGTCATCGCGGTGTCGATACCGCTTTCGGTTTTTGTCATAAACACCGCGAACGACATATTCGCGTTCAAAAAAGAGGAAAAGATCGTTGAAGTGACAATTCCAGAGTACACTACAATCGAAGATCTCGGCGATATTTTGGGCGAAGCGGGTGTGATAAAATATCCGTGGGCATTCAAACTTTGGACAAATCTTAAGGAAAAAAGCAGCATCGAAAAAGGTTATTATCCGGAATATGTCGCCGGAACTTACGAGATCAACACGAATCAGAATTACGACTATCTGCGTTCGGCATTCGAAAAGAGCAAAAAGCGCGAAACAGTTGACATCATGATCCCGGAAGGTTACACGGTCGATGAGATAATCGATCTGCTCGTTGCGAACGGCGTTTCAACTCGCGAAGAATTGGTGGATGTAATAAATAATTATCCGTTTGATTACCGCTTTGTTACCGAATTGTCAACAGTATCTGACAGAACCTATCGTCTTGAAGGCTATCTTTTCCCGGATACTTATCAGTTTTACAAGGATTCAAACGCGGTCACGGCTATCGACAAGTTTTTACAAAACTTTAACAAAAAATTTGCAGAAGCATACTATGATCGTTGCGATGACCTCGGAATCACGGTCGATCAGGCTATAACTTTGGCATCAATGATCGAAAAAGAGGCACGATATGCCACCGACATGGGCGATGTTTCGGCAGTTTTCCACAACCGACTCACTTACAGCGCGACTTTCCCGTATTTGAACTGCGATGCAACGATAGCTTACGCGATTCAATGTGACACCGGAACACGTCCCGAAACGTTGACCGGAGCTGATACAAGTTACGATTCGCCGTACAACACTTACACGAATCGAGGTCTGCCGCCCGGTCCCATCGCGAATGCCGGTCTGAATGCGATCCGTTATGCACTTTATCCAAACGATTCGGATTATTTCTACTTTGTTTCGGACAGTTCGGGACATATGCTGTTCGCAAAGACTGCGGCAGAGCATGAAAAGAATATTATTACGGCTCGTTCGCAATGATAAATTTACAATTATTTAAAGGAAATTTTATGAAATACGGTTTTATCAAGGTCGCCGCCGCCTCGCCTGAGGTCATCGTCGCCGACACGATTTCAAATTCCGATGCCATAATCGCCGCCGCAAAACGCGCCGACGAACTTGGTGTCAAGCTGCTGGTGACTCCCGAATTGGGTGTCACCGGCTACACCTGCGGAGATCTTTTTCTGCAAAAAAGGCTGATCGATTCTTCACGCGATGCCGTTACAAAGATCGCAGCCGAAACCGCCGACCTCGGACTTATCCTTGTTGTCGGCGCGCCGATCCGTGTCGGAAGTTTGCTGTACAATTGTGCTATCGTGATGTTGAACGGACAGATTTTGGGAGTTGTGCCCAAAAAAAATCTGCCGAATTACGGTGAATTTTACGAGCTTCGCCATTTTTCACCTGCACCTGATTCAGATGGATTGTTCACTATCGAGCTTGGTGGTCAGTACGTTCCGTTCGGTTCGGGAATGATCTTCCGCTGTGGCAGTATGCCTGAATTTTCGTTCGGATGCGAAATTTGCGAGGATCTTTGGGTTCCCGAATCGCCGTCAACAAAATTGGCTTTATCCGGTGCTAATATTATATGTAATTTGTCGGCTTCGGACGAAGTTGTCGGTAAAGCCGCTTATCGCCGTGAACTAATCAAAAGTCATTCGGCGCGCTTGGTCTGCGGCTACATTTATGCCGATGCCGGTTGCGGAGAATCTACGACCGATCTGGTTTTCGCCGGACACAATTTGATCGGCGAGAACGGGGCATTGTTGGCTGAGTCTAAGCCGTTCGAAAACGCGCTTGATGAATGTGGAAAAGTCGCTTGTCCGATGGTAATAAGCGAAATCGATGTTCAAAAAATCGTTGCGGAACGCACAAAAATGAAGATGTTCGATGATTGTAGATCAAATTTCACATTCGACATACAATTCGAAATGGAAAATTCTGACACTCAATTGACCAGAAAATTCGAACCGCAGCCCTTTGTTCCATCAAACGACAGCGAACGTGCCGAACGCTGTGAATCCATTTTGCAGATGCAGGCATTCGGACTCAGAAAGCGCATTGAACACGCGCACGCTTCGACCGCCGTTATCGGAATTTCGGGTGGACTCGACTCTTGTCTTGCTCTACTTGTGTCGGTCAAGGCAATGGATCTGCTGAAACGTCCGCGAACTGATGTTATCGCGGTCACAATGCCGTGTTTCGGCACGACTTCACGTACTCGTTCGAATGCGGAAATTCTTTGTGAACGGCTTGGAGTTACTTTCCGCTGCGTTGACATCAAGGCGGCAGTCAATCAGCATTTTAAAGACATAGGTCATGATGAAAATGTTTACAACGTTGTGTATGAAAATTCACAAGCTCGTGAGCGCACACAGATAATCATGGACATCGCGAACGCTTCGAACGGTTTGGTCATCGGAACAGGTGACCTTTCTGAGTTGGCACTCGGTTGGGCGACCTACAACGGCGATCATATGTCGATGTATGGCGTGAATGGCTCGATTCCGAAAACACTCGTTCGTCATATCGTCAGATTTTTTGCCGATTCGGCAGATGACAGGGAATTGTCGGCGGTGCTTTACGACATCCTCGACACACCGGTCAGTCCCGAATTGTTGCCGGCGGATGAAAATGGTCAAATTGCACAAAAGACCGAGGACTTAGTTGGTCCTTACGAATTGCATGATTTCTTCCTTTTCTACTTCGTTCGCTATGGTTTTGAGCCGGAAAAGATAGAATATCTTGCAAATTATGTGTTTGATGGTTCATATAGTTCCGAGACTATACACAAATGGTTAAAGAATTTTGTTCGCCGTTTCTTTGTTCAGCAGTTTAAGCGGTCTTGTCTGCCTGACGGTCCGAAAGTCGGGTCGGTCGCGCTTTCGCCGCGTGGCGATTGGCGTATGCCGTCGGATGCTTCAAACGCGATATTCAACATATAAAAATAACTCCTTCTCGAAATTCACGAGAAGGAGTTTTGATTTTCTAATTTTCGCTGCGTTCGCCCAATATCTCGCGATAGTGGCGATAAAATTGTTCGTAGTTTCCGGCATCGAGTGCATCGCGAATCTTTTGCATCAATTCGTTGTAGAAATAAAGATTGTGCAAAACTGCCAAACGCATTCCGAGCATTTCCTTCGCTTTGAAAAGGTGGCGAATATAGCTTCTCGAATAGTGACGGCATGCCGGGCAACCGCAGTTTTCATCTATTGGACGCGGATCTCGCATATATTTTTCGTTCAGAAGGTTCATTTTTCCGTGCCAAGTGAAAATATTTCCGTGCCGTGCATTTCTGCTGGGCATTACGCAGTCGAAAAAGTCAACTCCGCGATAGACCGCTTCCAAAATATTACAGGGCGTTCCGACTCCCATCAAATAGCGCGGCTTTTCCTTCGGCATATACGGCTCTACCGTGTCGATGGTGTCATACATTTCTTCGGCAGATTCACCAACCGCAAGTCCACCGATCGCGTAGCCGTCGCAGCCCATTTCGGCGATTTTTTTCATATGCTCGATTCGAAGATCGGCATAGGTGCTGCCTTGATTT
>CAZZNO010000104.1:0-10279 GCA_964655685.1 uncultured Prevotella sp. | reverse complement strand
CACGGCTCACGCCAGCTTTATCCAATATCTTTGCTGAACTACTTCGACCTATACCATAAATATAGGTCAATGCGATCTCGCCACTCTTATTTTGGGGCAAGTCTACTCCAACAATTCTTATTGCCATTTAGTTGAATAAATAATTTGAAAAAAATGATACTTAAGTGTCTAATTGCCTAAAAAGCATACAAAGTTAGCAATAATCTTCGAACAAAGACCATTGTCAGCCAACACTTTATGCAACTTTAACATTAGCCCTGGCGCTGTTTCATCTTAGGGTTCTTCTTGTTGATAACAAACAAGCGTCCCTTGCGACGAACTATCTTGCAGTCTGCCGAACGCTTCTTGATTGATGTTCTTGTTTTCATATCCGTAAGATATATAATTGAAAGTTTTACTTGTATCTGAATTCTATCCTTCCTTTGGTGAGGTCGTATGGACTCATTGCCACCTTTACCTTATCACCAGGGAGAATTTTGATATAGTGCAAACGCATCTTTCCTGATATGTTTGCAATTATCTGCACTCCGTTTTCCAACTCTACACGGAACATTGCATTAGACAGGCTCTCTATGACTGTCCCATCCTGCTCTATTGCCGACTGTTTTGACATAAATATTTTCTTTAATTTTCTATATTCTCAAACGTTGACAAAATCTCAGCCTTGCCACGCCTAATTACTATTGTGTGTTCATAATGCGCCGCAAGCTTTCCATCCCAAGTTACAATGCTCCATTTGTCAGGCAAAAGCCCAACTTCTGGCTTTCCTGTGGTTATCATAGGCTCTATGGCTAAACACATGCCTTCCATCAGTTTTATGCCCCTGCCATGTTTTCCATAGTTTGGGATAAAAGGATCCTCATGCATTTCGCGTCCTATGCCATGACCACCAAGGCCTTTTACAACACCATATCCTTCAGACTCTGCTCTACATTGAATGGCAGCGCTAATATCGCCTAAACGATTTCCGGCAACTGCTTGTGAAATTGCATCGGAGAGGCAATGCTTTGTTAAACTCATTAGCTTTTTTGCCTCAAGAGTAACATCACCTACACCAAATGTATAACAGCTGTCTCCATTAAAGCCATTCAACAGAACACCACAGTCAACGGAAACGATGTCACCATCCACAAGCACATCATTATCAGATGGGATGCCATGCACCACAACATTGTTTATAGACGTGCAAATAGAGGCTGGAAACGGCCCTCCAAAAGGATTGGGAAAATTCTTGAATGTCGGTTTTGCACCATTGTCAAGAATAAATTCCTCTGCTATTTTATCCAATTGGAGGGTCGTAACACCTGGCTTGATATGTTTTCCCACCTCTGCCAAGGTTGCACCAACAAGTTGGTTCGCCTTGCGCATAAGGTTGATTTCATCTTCTGTCTTAAGAAATATAGACACTTCAAAAGACCAAATCAATATGCACTTACAGCCCCTGCCCTACGAGTGTGACCCGAATTGAGCAGACCATCATAATGGCGCATGAGCAGATATGACTCTATCTGCTGCAAAGTGTCAATAACAACACCCACAGTAATGAGCAAGGATGTTCCACCAAAAAACTGAGAGAACGCTTGCTGCACATTCAGCAATCCTGCCAAAGCTGGCATTATGGCTATGAAAGCAATGAACAGAGAACCTGGCCATGTAAGACGTGACATGACATCGTCTATGTACTCAGCAGTGTCATGCCCAGGCTTGACACCAGGTATGAAACCGTTATTTCGCTTCATATCTTCAGCCATCTGCTGGGGGTTGATAGTTATAGCAGTATAGAAATAAGTGAATGCAACAATAAGTACAACGTAGACTGCATTATACAGGAAACTACGGTTGTCCATAAGATTGCGCACCAACCAGCTTGCATTGTCACTCTGATACTGAACTATTGCCAACGGAATGAACATCAATGCCTGAGCAAAGATGATAGGCATAACGTTTGCGGCAAACAGCTTCAGAGGAATGTACTGGCGGGCACCTCCATACTGCTTGTTTCCAACAAGACGCTTCGCATACTGCACAGGAACCTTACGGACTCCCTGAACCAACAGTATCGATGCACAGATGACAGCATAAAGGATAAGAATCTCTGCGATAAACATCACAAGTCCACCACCAGAAATGGCAGTGAACCTCGAGCTAAGCTCCTGGACAAAAGCCTGGGGCAAGCGTGCGATGATACCTATCATAATGATGAGCGAGATTCCATTCCCTACTCCCTTGTCTGTGATGCGCTCACCCAACCAAAGGATGAACATACTGCCCGCAGCAAGAATAATGGTGGCTGGAATCATAAATACACTCCAAGATATGCCACTTGCAAGTGCTTGACCTGCCTGCATCTTAAGGTTGATAAGGTAACTCGGTGCCTGGAAAAGCAATATTGCTACCGTAAGCACACGAGTATACCACTGTATTCTTTTCCGTCCACTCTCTCCTTCACGCTGCATCTTCTGGAAATAAGGCACAGCTACTGCGAGGAGTTGCATGACAATGGAAGCTGAGATGTAAGGCATAATTCCAAGTGCAAATATAGATGCATTGGAAAATGCTCCACCGGAGAACATGTCAAGCAGTGACATAAGGCCACCAGCAGTTTGCGACTGCAATTGGTCAAGCTTAGCAGGGTCAATACCCGGAAGCACGACAAACGATCCAAAACGGTATATAGCCGTAAACAGGAGAGTGATGAGTAATCTTTGACGAAGATCCTCAACCCTCCAACAGTTCTTCAGTGTCTCAATTAGCTTTTTCATCTTTAGATTTTAGTTGCATTACCACCTGCTGCCTTTATAGCTTCTTCAGCAGTTTTTGAGAAAGCATTTGCCTCAACGTCAAGCTTTGCCTTCAGCTCACCATCGCCAAGAATCTTTACAAGCTTCTTGCCATTAGTGATACCTGCAGCCACAAGCTCTGCTATTCCAATCTTTTCAAGCTTCTTCTCATCTGCAATCTGCTGAAGAGTGGAAAGGTTTACAGCAAAATATTCGCGGTGGTTGATATTCTTGAATCCTGCTTTCGGAACACGACGCTGTAATGGCATCTGTCCTCCTTCGAAACCGATCTTTCTCTTATATCCAGAACGAGACTTAGCACCCTTGTGACCACGTGTTGAAGTACCGCCCAGACCAGAACCTGGACCGCGACCAATACGACGGCGTGAATGCGTTGAACCAACGGCAGGTTTCAATGTATGTAATTTCATGATTACGTCTGATTTAAAATGTTATTACTTAACGATCTCAACCAAGTGATGGACTTTACGGACCATACCCATGTTGCTGGGGTTATCCTCAATCTCAACAATCTGAGAGATCTTGTGAAGACCAAGGGAGAGAAGCGTTCTCTTCTGGTCTAAAGGAGCACCGATACGGCTCTTAATCTGCTTTACCTTTATTGTTGCCATTGCGATATCCAATTAACCGTTAAATACCTTGCTCATTTCAATGCCACGCTCGCCGGCAACCTGATAAGCATCTCGCATCTGAGACAGTGCGAGAACTGTAGCCTTAACGAGATTATGCGCATTTGATGAACCCTTTGACTTTGCTATCACGTCAGAGATACCTGCACTCTCCAATACAGCACGCATAGCACCACCAGCCTTAAGCCCAGTACCAGCAGCAGCCGGCTTAAGCAAAACTTGTGCACCTCCGTACTTCACTTCCATCTCATGTGGAATCGTACCGTTCAGTACAGGAACCTTATAGAGGTTCTTTTTAGCAGACTCTGTTCCCTTTTGGATAGCTGCAGTAACTTCTCCAGCCTTACCTAAGCCATAGCCTATAATTCCCTTGCCATCACCGACAACAACGATGGCAGCAAATGTAAAGGTACGACCACCTTTTGTAACCTTAGTTACTCGATTGATGGCAACCAAACGGTCCTTCAATTCTGCGTCACTATTTACTCTTACTTTATCCATTGCCATTATCGTTTAGAAATTAAGTCCTCCCTTACGTGCTGCATCTGCAAGAGCCTTGACCCTACCGTGGTAAAGATAACCATTACGGTCAAAAACTACAGCTTCAATGCCGGCTGCTTTTGCTTTTTCAGCAACAAGCTCACCCACTTTCTCTGCCTGCTGAACCTTTGGCAACTTCTCAAGCCCAAGAGAAGAAGCAGCAGCGATGGTTTTACCCTCAACGTCATTAATAACCTGAGCGTAGATTTGCTTGTTAGAGCGGAATACGCTTAACCGTGGACGCTCAGCCGTTCCTTTGATGCGCTTACGAATGCGGAACTTTATCTTGATTCGTCTTTCTACTTTCTTATTTGTCATGATCTTTGATTCACTTTAAAAAGTTACTTAGCTGCAGCTGTCTTACCAGACTTTCTGCGGATGACCTCACCCTTGAAGAGAATACCCTTACCCTTATATGGCTCAGGCATGCGGAAAGAACGAATTTTAGCGCAAATAAGACCAAGCAGCTGCTTGTCGGCACTCTCAAGAAGAATTTGAGGATTCTGATTACGCTCCGACTTTGTCTCAACTTTTACCTCGGCAGGGAGCTGCATGTAGATAGGATGGGTGTAACCGAGGGAGAATTCCAAAAGATTACCCTGGTTTGAAACACGATAACCAACACCTACAAGCTCAAGATGCTTCTTATAGCCCTCGCTCACACCAACTACCATGTTGTGAACAAGAGAACGATAAAGACCATGAAAAGCCTGCTTCTGCTTATAGTCTACGGGACTGTTTTCATCAACCTCAAAGGTTATCTGACCGTCTTTCTGACTGAACTTAATAGAAGGGTCAACATATTGTGAAAGCTCACCCTTGGGACCCTTTACTGTAACAACATTATCATTCTCGTTGAAAGTAACTGTTACACCTGCGGGAATACTAATTGGCAATTTTCCTATTCTTGACATATCAAAATCCTCCAATTAATAAACGAAGCAAAGAATCTCACCGCCTATCTTAAGCTCGGCAGCCTCTTTGTCAGTCATTACACCTTTGGACGTAGACAAAATGGCAATGCCCAGTCCGTTAATAACTCTCGGCATGTCCTTGTAGCCTGTATAACGACGAAGGCCAGGAGTGGACACACGCTTCAAATTCTTGATAGCGTTTTGCTTTGTTTGCGGGTCATACTTCAAGGCTACCTTGATAGTACCCTGGGGACCATCTTCTATGAACTTATAGTTCAAGATGTAACCCTTCTCGAAGAGAATCTTTGTAATAGACTTCTTCATGTTCGACGCAGGAACCTCAACCACACGGTGATGAGCCATGATTGCGTTTCTGAGCCGTGTCAGATAATCTGCTATTGGATCTGTCATAAATGTATAAATGTTTAATTAATCGGGACTACCCCGACAATATTAAATATAGCTCTTGTTATGTGAAGAAAGAAAAGGGAAGAACCAAGAATCATTTTAGAGATCTTTGAGTTAGGTGTCCCACTCCCCGACTCAAAACTCTATTAGTTCCTAATTCCAACCTTTCAGCTCTTACCAACTTGCCTTCTTAACTCCAGGAATAAGACCCTGTGAAGCCATCTCGCGGAACTGAATACGCGAAAGTCCGAACTGACGCATATAACCACGCGGACGACCCGTTATCTTACAGCGGTTGTGAAGACGGATAGGATCGGCATTCTTTGGAATAGCTTGAAGTTTGCGAGCAGCCTCATAAGCTTCTGCTGGATCGTTAGAAGTAGCGATAATCTTCTTCAGAGCCGCGCGCTTCTCGGCGTAACGGGCAACGAGCTTGGCACGCTTAACCTCACGTGCCTTCATTGATTCTTTTGCCATATCTCTTTAATCGTTTTTTGCATTTTTGAACGGAAGACCAAAAGCCTTGAGCAATGCATAGCCCTCCTCGTCAGTAGTGGCCGATGTAACGAACGTAATATTCATTCCCTGCACACGATCAACTTGGTCAATGTTTATCTCAGGGAAGATTATCTGTTCATCAACACCAAGAGTGTAATTGCCACGTCCGTCAAGCTTAGAGTTAATACCTTTAAAGTCGCGGATACGAGGCAAAGCAATCTTTACCAGACGCTCAAGGAACTCATACATACGCTCACGACGCAATGTCACCATAACGCCGATTGGCATTTTTTTACGAAGCTTGAAGTTGGCTATATCCTTCTTAGAATATGTAGCCACGGCTTTCTGTCCCGTAATAGCAGTAAGCTCATTGACAGCCACATCTATTATTTTCTTGTCCTGCGTAGCATCTCCAAGACCCATGTTAATGACGATCTTCTTCAAGACAGGAGTCTGCATGGACGAAGAATAGTTGAACTGCTTCTGCAGTGCCGGAGCAATCTGCTCCTTATACTGTTTCTTTAACTGTGCTGTATCCATTATTTAATCTCCTCCCCTGACTTTTTAGCGATACGTATGACATTCTTGCCGTCGTGCTTTATAGCAACACGTGTTGCCTTTCCGCTCTTAGGGTCAATAAGGCTCAAATTCGAGATATGAATTGAAGCCTCACGCTTGATGATACCTCCTTGTGGATTTTTCGCAGAAGGTTTTGTGCTCTTTGATACCATATTGACACCTTCGACAATTGCGCGGTTCTCTTTCACCAGCACCTTGAGCACTTTACCCGTCTTGCCCTTGTCGGCTCCGGCAATGACAATGACGTTGTCGTCTTTTCTGATATGTAACTTACTCATTACTTGTAATCTGTTTTATAGTTAAAGAACCTCAGGTGCAAGAGACACAACCTTCATGTTGACAGCACGCAACTCACGTGCTACAGGACCGAAAATACGGCTTCCCCTCAGCTCACCAGCATTGTTGAGCAAAACACATGCGTTGTCGTCGAAACGGATATAAGAACCATCCGGGCGACGGATTTCCTTTTTGGTGCGTACGACCAAGGCCTTAGATACTGCACCTTTCTTCAAGTCACTTGACGGGATGACGTTCTCAACTGCAACGACGATAACGTCACCGACACTTGCATAACGACGCCCAGTACCACCGAGAACACGAATGCACATAGCCTCGCGCGCGCCGCTGTTGTCTGCTACTGTAAGTTTTGTTAATGCCTGTATCATAATTACTTAGCCTTTTCTATGATTTGTACTAATCTCCATCTCTTAGTCTTAGAGAGAGGGCGTGTCTCCATGATTTGAACAGTATCGCCCATATGAGCTTCCTGTTTTTCATCGTGCACATGGTATTTCTTCGTCTTTTGGACAAACTTACCATAAATGGGGTGTTTCTCCTTGAACTTAGCCGCAACGACGATGGTTTTCTGCATCTTGTCGCTGATAACAACACCCTGTCTGACTTTTCTTAAATTTCTTGTTTCCATTTGGGTAATCATTACTTGTTAAGTTCTCTCTGACGAAGCACCGTTTTCATACGTGCGATGTCGCGACGTGCAGCCTTAATCTGTGACGGATTCTCGAGCGGAGAGACTGCATGGTTGAGCTTCATATGCTTATAAGCTTCCACGGCCTGCTCCAGCTTCTCGCGCAAGTCCTTGTCGGCGAGTTCTGTAATTTCTTTAATCTTCATAATTAAGCGTTTTTATCATAGTCACGTCTTACGACGAACTTTGTCTTCACTGGCAACTTCTGTGCTGCAAGACGCAGTGCTTCCTTTGCGACTTCAAGACTTACGCCTTCCACTTCGAAAAGGATACGTCCTGGAGTAACCGGAGCCACCCATCCAGCAGGGTCACCCTTACCTTTACCCATTCGCACATCAGCAGGTTTGCGAGTGATTGGCTTGTCAGGGAAGATGCGAATCCACACCTGACCCTCACGGTTCATGTAGCGGTTCACTGCCACACGTGCTGCCTCAATCTGGCGGCTGTCGAGCCATTTGCGCTCAAGAGTCTTGATGCCAAATGATCCGAAAGCCAACTGTGTGCCGCGATGAGCGTTGCCTTTATTGCCACGTCCATCTTGCGGCCTTCTATATTTTACTCTTTTTGGCTGTAACATTGTAGATGATTCCTTTAACGATTATTGTTTCTTCTGCGGCCACCACGGTTACGACGTTCTCCGTTATTGGAGCGACCACCATTCGAGCGTTCCTGTGCAAAATTCGGTGCCAAGTCACGTTTGCCATAGACTTCGCCACGCATTATCCACACCTTTATGCCAAGCAGACCGACCTTAGTCAGAGCCTCTGTCTGGCAATAGTCAATATCAGCACGGAAAGTGTGAAGTGGCGTACGCCCTTCCTTAAACATCTCCTTACGTGCAATCTCAGCACCGTTCAGACGGCCACTGATCTGTATCTTAATTCCTTCTGCACCAGCACGCATAGTGTTCTGCACTGCCATTTTAATTGCACGGCGATAAGCCATAAGATGCTCAATCTGGCTTGCGATGTTCTCACCGACGATCTTAGCATCAAGTTCAGGGCGCTTAACTTCGAAGATATTTATCTGAATATCCTTTTTGTAAAGTTTCTTAAGCTCCTCTTTCAGCTTGTCGACATCCTGTCCACCCTTGCCAATTACGATGCCCGGACGAGCAGTACAAATAGTGATGGTGACGAGTTTCAAAGTGCGCTCGATGACAATGCGCGACACCTGAGCCTTCTCAAGACGCTTCTCCAGATACTTACGTATCTTCTGATCCTCGACGAGGTTATCACCGAAGCTCTTGCCACCGAACCAATTAGAATCCCAACCACGGATAATACCAAGACGGTTGCTTATTGGATTAACTTTCTGTCCCATTCTATTTAATCTTTATCGTCGTTAGTTTTGGCATCAACAAACAGAGTGACATGATTAGAACGCTTGCGGATTCTGTAGCCACGGCCCTGCGGTGCCGGTCTCATACGTTTCATCGTTACGCCTTCATCCACGAAGACCTTGCTCACATAGAGTTCTCCTTCTTCTGCCTTGCGCTCATTCTTTTGCTCCCAATTGTTTATGGCAGAGCGCAGCAGTTTCTCCACGTCTTGTGCAGCGTGCTTTTTTGAGAATCTGAGTACTCCGAGAGCTCGGTTTACCTCCATGCCACGTATCATGTCTACCACGTAGCGCATCTTACGGGGAGAGGAAGGCACGCCTTTAAGCTTGGCGAAGTACTGATTCTTGCGGGCTTCCTTAATTTTTTCAGCCGCGATATGTTTTCTTGCTCCCATTATTGTTATGCTTGTTTAAAAAGTTTCTCCCCGATTACTTTTTGTTGTTACCGGTGTGACCGCCGAACCTGCGCGTAAGTGCAAATTCTCCAAGGCGATGGCCTACCATGTTCTCAGTAATGTAAACAGGGATAAATTTGTTACCGTTATGAACTGCAACTGTATGTCCCACGAAATCCGGGGATATCATTGAAGCTCTGGCCCAAGTCTTTACGACGCTCTTCTTTCCACTCTCGTTCATGGCGAGAATTTTCTTCTCGAGCTTAACGTTGATGTACGGGCCTTTTTTAAGTGAACGACTCATAGTTTGCTCTGTGTTTTCTTAAAGTTTACTTCTTGTTAGCTCTCTCAATGATATACTTGTTGGAAAGCTTCTTCGGCGAACGAGTCTTGAGACCCTTAGCATACAAGCCCTTACGTGAGCGTGGATGTCCACCGCTCTGACGGCCTTCACCACCACCCATCGGGTGATCTACTGGGTTCATGACAACACCGCGGTTGTGAGGACGACGGCCAAGCCAACGAGAGCGACCAGCCTTACCCGACTGCTCCAAAGCATGGTCGGAATTACCTACACTACCTACAGTAGCTTTACATGCAGAGAGAATCTTGCGAGTCTCACCCGAAGGGAGCTTGATAACGCAATAATTACCCTCACGAGAAGTAAGCTGAGCAAAGTTACCAGCCGAACGGACAAGCAAGGCACCCTGACCCGGACGCAACTCAATGTTGTGGATCACAGTACCAACAGGAATGTTTGCCAAAGGAAGAGCATTGCCAATTTCAGGAGCAGCCTCTGCACCCGACATCAGCTTGTCACCCACCTTCAGTCCATTAGGGGCAATGATGTAACGCTTCTCACCATCTGCATAGAAGAGAAGAGCAATGCGAGCAGAACGGTTAGGATCATACTCTATTGTCTTCACTGTAGCAGGAACACCATCTTTCTCTCGTTTGAAGTCAATCAAACGATACTTCCTCTTGTGACCACCGCCAATATAGCGCATGGTCATCTTACCAGTGTTGTTTCGACCACCAGTAGAACGCTTACCGTAAACGAGAGACTTCTCTGGCACGGATGCAGTAATCTCCTCGAACGTGCCAATAACTTTGTGTCTTTGACCCGGAGTAACCGGGTTGAATTTACGTACTGCCATTTCTTATTTTAGATATTGCTGTAAAAATCAAT
>CAZZNO010000103.1:3339-10490 GCA_964655685.1 uncultured Prevotella sp. | reverse complement strand
AACACTGGCTACGCTATACTTTCAACTACGGACAACGTGTCAAGGCGGGCTTCACTGCATCGCAGGATGCCGGCGAGCCGTTCTTTGCAGGAAAGAATCCGGCAGGCTACGACTTCTACAGCGCCTACATTCTATTGCGTGATATGCGCCGACTGAAAGCCCTCGCCATAGGGCGATACAGGCTGCGCTTTGGCATGGGACTTGTGATGAACACGAGCTTTGGCTTCGGCAAGCTTGCCTCGCTTTCTAATATCTGGAACAGCGTAAACCATGTGTTCGGTCATAGCAGCCGCTCAGAAGCAAAATATCTGCAAGGGGCTGCGGCAACGATAAACATTGCCAACGGGCTCGACATAACTCCCTTTGTTTCATACAGGAAAATTGATGCCACGCTCAACAAAGATTCTACGACCGTAGCCACCATTCTTGAAACAGGTTATCACCGCACGCAAAGCGAAATGGCAAGGCGCAGGAACACAGCCGAGACCATTGCCGGCGGCAACATAAACTATTTCAACAATGGCTTCCACATCGGAGCTACCGGCTTCTATTCGACGTTCAACAGAACCCTGAAAATGGATAACGGTCAGAAATACAGACGCTGGTATCCAGATGGTTCCAACTTTTGGAACCTAAGTATAGACTACGGATATATAAGCAACAAACTCAACATTAGCGGCGAAACGGCAACCGGCAACAGAAACAGCGTGGCAACAATAAACACCATCAGCTATCAGCTCTGCTCTGCATTGACGCTAATGGCGTTGCAGCGATATTACCCTTACCAATATTTCTCGCTCCACTCTGAGAGCTTTGCCGAAGGCGGACAGACTAACGACGAAAGCGGCATATTCGTAGGCGGCAAATGGTTGCCGTGGCGCAACGCCTCGCTAATGTTCTACACCGACATTTCTTATTTCGCCTGGCCAAAATATGGAGTGTCACAGTCGTCACACCGCTGGGACAACTTCGCGCAACTCGATTACGTCGCAGGCAAATGGGCATTTCTGCTCAGATACAGACTGAAGATGAAAGAGGTAGACAACGGCGAAAACAACAAACTGAGGAAACAATACAACCATCGCGGACGCATCACGGCAAGCTACAATAATGACACTTGGAGCCTGAAGACACAAGCAGACATAAGCAGTTGCAAAGACATTGCAAACAGTTTCGGTTATATGCTCTCGGAAAACGCGTCATGGAAATGGCGTTGGCTTTACGCAAGAGCTTCCGTGGGCTACTTCCACACCGACGACTACTCGTCGCGTGTCTACACTTACGAACCCGGCATGCTTTACAGCTTCTATTTCCACGCTTTCTCAGGACACGGCATGAGGTCAACGCTCAACGCCAGAGCCACAATCAGCGACAAGCTTATAGTCATTGCCAAGCTTGGCTCAACCCATTATTTTGATCGCTCGCAAATATCTTCAGGCTTGCAACAGATTGATTCTTCCACACAGACCGACCTTGAACTGCAAGTGAAGTGGAGGTTCTGACAAAAAACTACACGTAGAAGGAGTTATGCAGATAAATAGTCATGCATGATGAAACAATTGAATAGTATTAAAAGTGGTTAATTCCCCAATAAATTCATTGCAAATATTAAGCCTTTTATTTATCTTTGCAAAAACATATACTTATAGACCATGTTAGGCATTGACAGCAAAGAACTCCCTGTAGTAGAAGAACAGTATTCTACAGAGATGCGTGAAGCTCTTTTGCGGATTAAAAAAGGTATTTTGATAGACCGTGACAAGAAAACAGAAGAACGTTCACAACGCATAAGAAGTAAGTATGACATTATCTGGAATTAATAAGGTGAATAGTCATAAATTAATAATAGAGAGGGCACACAATGTTAGTGTTCTCTCTTCTTTTTATTGCGGAAATACTACTGTTGATACCTTCATTCATAATGAGCTTCAAGATTATCTTGATATGGGCAACTGTAAGTTGTTTGTTGTAAAAGATAATGATGAAGTTATAGGAATGTTTTGTTTGGAAACAAGCAACCTCACATTGTCAGAGTCTGCAAAAAAGAACATGTTAGATGGGAAAAAGCCCACCCCAAAAGAAGCTCCAAAATCTCATGATGATTACTACTGGTTAAAAGTTGTCTATGAAGCTACGGAGATTACTTATTTTGCTATTAGGGAGGATAGACAACATAAATATATTGGATCTTCTATCATTGAAAGCATAATGCAAAAAGTATCTCAAAATAAAGACTTTAAAGGGGAATTTGTGATAGTCAGAGCTTTAAATGAGAAAAATTATTCTGCTATACCTTTTTATAAAAAATGTGGATTTACACCTGCAACAAACGAAGTTCCTAATCAAAACCTCTTTATGTATAGAGTTGTAAGAAGATAAACCTTCTTCTCTGCGGAGAGACGGGGATTCGAACCCCGGAACCGCTTTGGACGGTTACACGCTTTCCAGGCGTGCCTCTTCAGCCACTCGAGCATCTCTCCTCATAGTGTCTTACTCTTGCTTTCGCAAATATAAGAGCCTTGCCCTTGTACCTGCTCTCGCAAATGCAATGCAAAGGTAAGGCTTTATTGTCAATTATGAAAAATATATTGTCAAATTTAAATTTCTTTAAAGCATACTCCTCTTTAAGGCATTAATGAAATGAGTATCAACAGTAGAGGGGAAAGACACGGCTGACATTCTCGTTAGTCTGGCGGGCAACCTCATCCTCACTAACATTATAGCAACGGGCGAGGTTTTGCAGCACAAGCTTCACGAAACCGCTCTCATTGCGCTGCCCTCGGTGAGGCACAGGAGCCATATAAGGGCTGTCTGTCTCAAGCACTATGCGGCTGAGAGGCACTGCCGCCGGCAGGTCTTCGCGCAGATGGCTGCTCTTGAACGTAGACACGCCGCCTATGCCCAGCACAAACCTGTCAAACCGCAGATATTCCTCCGCCTCCTTCTGGTTGCCTGTGAAGCAGTGGAACACGCCGCCAGGCAACTCTTTCTCATACCTCTTTAATATATGTAGCAATTCGTTTTGCGCCTTGCGGCAGTGTATCATGAGCGGCAGCCGGGTCTCAACAGACCATTGCACTTGTTCCTCAAAGGCGACAAGCTGTTCCTTCTCATATTCACGGCTCCAATAGAAATCAAGTCCGCATTCGCCGACGGCGATGTAACGGGGCTGATGGTTGGGAGCTGAGAGCTGAGAGCCATGACTGCTGATGTCTTCATCAAGCTCCTTTTTCATCATGCCAAGAACCTCTTTATAGTCAGCGCGCACTTCCTCCGGCTGCAAACCAATCATTGGGAAGCAATAGCCTGGATATTGGTTGCAGACACGCTTTACGCTTTCTACCGACGACGCGTCAATGCCCGGTATGAAGATAGCCTTCACACCTGCTTCCTTTGCACGCTGTATGACCTGTGGCAGGTCTTCCTTAAACTCCTCGCCATCCAAATGGGCGTGAGTATCAACGAATTGGTAGTTCATTTACAATGATTTTATGATGCAGACCAATTGGTACGCATATCCGTAGCAATTGGTACAAACAAGCAGACCAACTGCTACGATTCTCCAGACCAATTGGTACGCATCTTAATAATTACGGTGCAGCATCTTCTCCGCATAGGCGCGAAGCTGCTGCTTACGCTCATCAGACACGCCGACGGCATTGAGATATTTAAGGCTTTCAGCAAAGTAGTAAGCTATCTTCTGCTGCGCAAGCTCGCCAATGCCTATGTCGTTGTAAAGCCTCGTCACGGCTGCCACCTTCTCGGCACGGTCGAAAGAGCTTGCCGTCACCCAGTGCATCAGCTCATTGCGCTGCGCGTCATTGGCATGAATGAAAGCATTGATGAGCATAAACGTCTTCTTGTTCGACGTTATATCGCCTCCAATCGCCTTGCCAAACACCTTTTCGTCGCCATAGACATCAAGATAATCGTCTTGCAACTGGAACGCCAAACCTATCTGTTCGCCAAACTTATAAAGGTTATCAGCGTCATTGGCAGGCGCGTCGGCAAGTATGGCTCCCATCTTCAGGGCGCAGGCAAGCAGCACGCTTGTCTTAAGGCGTATCATCTCGATATATTCGTCCTCAGTCACATCGTTGCGCGTCTCGAAGTCTATGTCATACTGTTGCCCCTCGCCTATCTGCAACGCTGTTTCCGTGAACAGCCCAAGCACGTCCTTTAGTCTGCCGGCAGGGCAGCCCGTCATCATGCGCTCGTAAGCCAGCACAAGCATGGAGTCGCCGGACAGTATAGCCTGGTTGGCGTTCCACTTGCGGTGCACCGTCTCGTGGCCGCGGCGCAGGTCAGCATTGTCCATGAGGTCATCGTGCAGGAGCGTATAGTTATGATAAGTCTCCAGCCCTACTGCCTGCATGAGTATGCTTTCCGGGTCGTCCTTATATAGATTGTAAGCAAGAAGCATCAGCACGGGGCGTATGCGCTTGCCGCCCATCGACAAGACATACTTCACGGGTTCATATAGGCTCGCCGGCTTGCGCTCATAGGGAAGGGCGGCAAGAAAGGCGTTCACTTTTTGCAAAAGTTGTTCTGAGGTTTCCATAATATTTTATTTTTTGGCTCCTGCAAGCAGGAGCGTACACAACTGACTTAAACAAGAGCTATAACTGACTTTAAAGAGAGCTCCATCTGTCTTAACCATGAGGCGCGCACAGCCTAAGCAAGAGCTACATCGGCTTAGAGCACGAAGTTTACAGGAATGGCGAACATTGTGCGGCAGGGCTTGCCATCCTCAATACCCGGTTTCCAACGCGGCATTATCCTTATTACCCGCAAAGCCTCGCGGTCAAGCAGCGGGTCTACTGACTGCACAATGGTAGGACTGGCAATAGAGCCGTCCTTGTTGACTATGAAAGACACAATGACTTTGCCCTGTATCTTCTGTTGCTGTGCTTGCAGGGGATAGTTCAAGTTGCGGGTGAGCCATTTCATGAACATCACTATGCCGCCCGGAAATTCAGGCAGCTTCTCCACGGTGCGCAAGACGACAGTGTCCTCAGATGCCTGCGTGACCTGCGGCAAAGCCTCAACCACATTGGCATCCTTTGATACGCCTTCGCCCTCGCCTATGACCAGCTTACTTGTCACCGAAGCCAGCTTGTTCATGTCCTCCACGTTGTCAGCCTCCTTCACGTTCTGCGTCACAGCTTTTGAAGCCGGTGCAGGAGCCGCCGAAACCATATCCTTATAGTCCATAGCCGGAGCCATAGCAAGGTCTTCGGTAAGGTCGTCAAGCATAGAGTCGTCTTCGTCTATGCTATTCGGACGTGAATTGTATTCGAAAGCCACAAACAACAAGGCAAGCGCAATGACAAGCCCGAGCAGGAAGCCCGTCGAGCGGTGCAAGTCTAAATTGGCCTTATCGCTTTTCTTTATCTCCATTTCACAATTTCTCTTGATGCGTTGCGTTATATAAACACAAAACCATTTGCAAATTTACTGCATTTCCTCAAAAAAGCAGTATCTTTGCCAAATAATTAGGCAAATTAAATGAAAAAGCTTCTTTTCGCCTTGACAATGACCATTTGGTGCACGTCGATGAGCGCGCAGAACGACAGCCAGACGGAATACAACTTCCTGCGGTTGCCAGTCAGCGCACATGCGGCAGCTCTCGGCGGCGACAACGTGACGGTCATCGACGACGACGAAGCCCTTATGTTCAGCAACCCCGCCCTGCTGAGCTCTGTTTCCGACAAGACCATTAACCTCAATTACATGAACTATATGTCGGGTGCCAACACCGCAAGCGCAAGCTTTAACCGCGTTGTGAGGGAGCGTGCGTCGTGGGCTGTGTCGGCTCAGTTTCTCGACTATGGCGAGATGAAGGAGGTTGACGAAAACAATGTGCAGACAGGTACTTTCTCGGCTAAGGACATTGCCATAGCCGGATATTTCTCTTACTTGCTCACCGACAGGCTCGCCGGAGGCATTGCGGCAAAGTTTATAACGTCTTATATAGCTGACTATAATTCAATAGGCGTGGGCGTGGACTTGGGCATAAACTATTATGACCCCGACAGCGAATGGTCACTGTCTTTTGTCATGAAGAACCTCGGCGGAGAGCTGAAGGCATACGACGAAGAATATGGCAAGATGCCTTTCGACATGCAGATAGGTGTCTCGAAGCGGTTTGCAAACACTCCATTCCGCCTCCACGCCACCATCGTCGACCTTAACCACCCTAAATACAAAGCAATAAACCATCTCGTGATTGGTGCCGACGTGCTGCTTGGCGACAACTTCTGGATTGGCGGCGGCTATAACTTCCGCCGTGGCAACGAAATGAAGGTCAACAGCTCCGACGGCAAGGCAAGCAGTCACGGGGCAGGCATGTCGCTCGGCGCGGGGCTTACGCTAAGCCGACTGAAGGTTGGCGCAAGCTATGGCAAATACCATGTGTCAAGCTCGAGCGTGGTCATAAGTTTAGGATACACACTATGAAAAAAATCATTATTGCCATCGACGGCTATTCTTCATGCGGCAAGAGCACGATGGCAAAAGACCTTGCACGCCGCATAGGCTATGTATATGTAGACACCGGAGCCATGTACCGCGCGGTTACGCTCTTTGCCCTGCGCCACCATCTGTTCAACGAAGACGGGAGCGTGAAGCAGGACGAGCTAAAGCAGCTCATGCCACAGGTGAACGTTGGCTTCAAGCTCAATGCCACCACCGGGCGGCCCGACACCTACCTCAACGGCGAGCTGGTGGAGAGTGAGATACGCGGTATGGAGGTGAGCACCCACGTCAGTCCCATTGCCGCCATACCCTTCGTACGCGAGGCAATGGTCGCCCAACAGCAGGCTATGGGCAAGGAGAAAGGCATAGTGATGGACGGCAGAGACATCGGCACCGTAGTTTTTCCCAATGCCGAGCTTAAGATTTTCGTCACCGCATCGCCCGAAGTGCGCGCCCGCCGCCGATACAACGAGCTTAAAGGCAAAGGCATGGAAGCCAACTATAATGACATACTGAAGAACGTGGAGCAACGCGACTACATCGACACTCACCGCGAGACATCGCCTCTGCGCAAGGCTGACGATGCCATCCTCTTAGACAACAGCCACATAAGCATAGCCGAACAGAACCAATGGCTTATGCGCCACTATGAAGAAGCTGCCGAGGGGTGAAGC
>CAZZNO010000103.1:1814-3239 GCA_964655685.1 uncultured Prevotella sp. | reverse complement strand
TTTAGGATGTTCGACTCGTTGTCATATCGCGCACTGAAGTGCCCAAGAAGCAGTTTCCCGACATGGCCGTCGCGCGCAACCATTGCCGCCTGCTGCGATGTAGAGTGATAATAGAGGCGGGCACGGTCGGCGCAGGAACTGTCGTAGGTGGAGTCGTGGTAAAGGAGGTTCACACCCTCTACAGCCTTGTAGAGATTGGGCATATAGCGAGTGTCGGTGCAATAGGCATAGGAGCGTGGCGGGTCGGCAGGACTGGTGAGGCGGTCGTTAGGCACGATGTCTCCGTCGGGCGTGGTCCAGTCAGCACCGTTCTTGATATTACCTATCTGGCTTATGGGTATGCCGTAGAAATCAATCATGTCACGTCGGATATGCGGCAGCGTGGGCTTCTCGCGGAAGATGTATCCGCAACAGGCAATGCGGTGGTCGAGGGGTACAGTCTCCACAGTCAGGCTGCGGTCCTCGAACACCACCTGCTGTTTGGTGGTGTCGACGGCATGAAACTCAACCTTAAACTCCAGCCCGTTGCAAAACATGTCCATCTGCTCGCTGAGTAAGGGACCAAGCTCGGCAGGGGCATAGACATGCAGCGTGGCAGTGCGCCCGAGCATGCCAAAGGTGGAAATCATGCCTATGAGCCCAAAACAGTGGTCGCCGTGCAGGTGGGTGATGAACACCGCCTGTATCTTCGTGAAGCCAACGCGCGAGCGCCGCAGCTGCATCTGCGTGCCCTCGCCGCAATCTATCATGAAGAACTTGCCACGAAGCTCAACCACCTGCGACGATGCCGCGTGCTTCAGCGTGGGCAATGCGCTGCCACAGCCAAGAATATGAACATTAAAAGGTTCCATTTGCAATTGATACTACTGTTGAGGGAAACCCGCAAAACTTTTGAGGCATTCCCATAAAACTTTTGCCACTAACCCGCAAAACTTTTGGGGCAGCTACGTAAAGCCTACGTGACTACTACATAAAGCCTACGTGACCCGTACGTAAAGCCTATGTGACCCGTACGTAAAGCCTGCGTAGGAAAGCTATACACTATTAACTTGAATCTCCACCGAATACCAAAATGAGGCTGAGAGCCGGCACTCATAACCGCGCCTCATCCCCTCAAATGAGGCTGGAAGCCGCGCCGCACTCTTAACCCCGCCCTCATCCTGCGAAACAAGGGAGGCGGGGGTGCTACGCTGGGTATGGACTCGACCCCGCGACAGGTCGCCGCTGGACATCGGCTTTTTACTGCGGCAACCCTTCCTGGGTTGCGACTTTGTTCGCTCTGCTTCCCCCTGTCAGGCTTCGCCATGACAGGGGTATTAAACAAGCGGCGAGCCCGCCGGGCTCATTTTTACTTCACAATATGGTGAACTGCTACTTCGCCCTCTTATAAACGAAGATGCCCTCGTTGTTTTCCAAAGCGAGCGA
>CAZZNO010000103.1:0-1714 GCA_964655685.1 uncultured Prevotella sp. | reverse complement strand
GCTACTTCGCCCTCTTATAAACGAAGATGCCCTCGTTGTTTTCCAAAGCGAGCGAGTCGCTGCCGAGGTTGTCGATGTCGAAGGTATCGCGGTTGAGAAGGAGTTTGCCGTTAAGTATTTTCCAGCTCGTCCACGGGTTCTTCTCCGCTTCTACGTTCGACTTTATCACTCCGCCTTCCTCTATTTCGAAGTTCTTGTCAAGGCTTGTCCACTTACCGATGAGGGTTGTGAGGTTTATGATTTTCTTTGCGGTTTTGTCGCCGTCTACTACAGGCCCGTCGACCACGGCAAGGCGGTCACCGGCAAGCAAGCCTCCGACAACAGGATTGTCGTCGCCCTCGCCAAACATGTACTGCAAGGTGTCGCCGGCATCGGTTATGAGTTCAAGGGAGTGCATGGACGTGCCGTCGCCGCAAACACCGTAGATGGTAGAATCTGGCGTGGCGGCATCAGCCTCCATTTCCTGAGCGACAGGCTCCTTCTGCTGCTTGTTGTGGCAGGCAGAGAAAGAAAATGCCATGAAAGCAATGGCTAAAAAAAGAAAAGACAGCTTCTTCATTTTTCTTATGTTTTAAATATAGATACGGGGAGGGACGGGCTTCGGCGATGCCGAAGCATACGCAACGCCAGCATAGACGGGGGCTTCGGCGATGCCGGGGCGGACGGAACGCCAGGGCTGCGGGCTATGAGCCGAGCACCGACTTAGCCTCCTCCCAATACTTGTCCATCTCATCGAGGGTGAGAGACTTGAGGGGCTTGCCAAGAGCCTTAGCCTTTTTCTCGATATAGGTGAAGCGGTCGATGAACTTACGGTTGGTGTGCTCAAGGGCGTTGTCGGGATTGAGGTGGTAGAGGCGCGCGGCGTTGATGATGCTGAAAAGGTAATCGCCCAGCTCCTCTGTCGACCGCTTTTCGTCACCTTTATTAAGTTCCGCCTCCAGCTCGTCCAGTTCTTCACGCACCTTCGCCCATACGTCTTCCTTCTTCTCCCAGTCGAAACCGACGTTGCGCGCCTTGTCTTGTATGCGGTAAGCCTTGATGAGCGAGGGCAGCGAGTCGGGCACGCCACTGAGCACCGTCTTGTTGCCGTCTCGCTCGAGACGCTTGCGCTGCTCCCATGTAGACTCCACACGGGCGGCATCGCCATTGCCGTCTTGCAAGGAAGACGGGACAGCCTGAGCCACAGGCACATCGGAGCCTTTATAGTTTACGTGTCCTTTTTCGTCAATTTCAAGGTTGGGGTCGCTGACCGTCCACGCCGGCGTTTCGTCGCCATCCTTTGAGGGCTCAGGTGGAAGACTCCAGTCGATGAAGTCGTGGCGAAACATGAGCTTGTCAGCCTGATGGTTGCAGACGTCGGCAATATCGAAGTCGCCGGTCTCCTCCCCCATCACGCTGTAGAGCACCACGTGCTCAATGACATCGCCCAGCTCTTTGCAAATCTCCTTGCGGTCGTCCTTCATCAGAGCATCGCAAAGCTCGAAAACCTCCTCTATGGTGTTGGGTCTCAGGCTCTCGAAGGTCTGCTTGCGATCCCACGGGCATTCTTTCCGCAGCCGCTCCTGCACGTCGAGCAACCGCCCGAAAGCCTTAAGTTTCTCCTCTCTTGTATGCATATTCAATCTTTTTGCTGCAAAGGTAATGATTTTAGACTGAAAATTATTAATTTTGCAGCGTTTTAATATAGAAATCAGAAAGATATAAAAAAAGATAC
>CAZZNO010000102.1:0-10541 GCA_964655685.1 uncultured Prevotella sp. | reverse complement strand
CCGCTATTTCACGACAACCTTCTTGCCTCCATGTATGTATATGCCATGAGAAGGAGAGGAGACTGGCTGACCCTGAAGGTTATACCACTTGTCGTCACTACGTCTTTCCTCGGCAGAAGCCTTGACCGTATCTATACCTGTAGGCGCACTCAATGAGATTTCAAACTTGTCGACATTTGGGCACATGGCATCTCTCAAACCGGCGACAATAGTATTTACGCCCTTCTTCAACTCCAATTGTATGGTCTTCGTACCCATTTTGTCGGGATTCCAACCGCCTGTATTAGGGAACGTAACAGGGTTCTCCGAACCATCGGCAGATACATACATGTTGCGATCAGTGGCAGTCATGTAATAAACCTTAACGTCGTACACGCCGTCTTGCGGGGCAACGTAGTCGAAAGACAACGAATTGTCCTTGCCCAAACTGCCGACATACAAACCGAAGGAAGCCTTCTGACCTCGCGAGATCTTTGTGCCGCCCTTAAACCTTGTCAATTCCGCCTCAAACGTTACCGACGATGAGTTGATGACATAACCATTGCTGTCATTGGCATTCAGCGGCACATTTACCGCGGCAGACACTGCTGTGCCACAAGAGAAAACACCATCATAATCATCGCCTTTGAGTGTCTTCATGTTCTCAGCCGACTTTTCGAGCCATGATGAAGATATAAAGCCCTGTGAATTGCGGTTGTTGTATGCACGGAAGGCGTTCTTCTTCATCCAAGGGATATATTGAGTGTCGCCACAGTCCACTATAAGCCGCCTGACATAGCGCATCAATATGCCTTTGAAACCGCCAAGCAAGCGGTCTACGTTAGCTTTATTTATTACTTCAGACCTGCGATCGCACATATTATTCTGCACGTATTCCATCATCTTTTCGGCATCTCTCTTAAACTGAGGGTCACGATAGCGATTGTAAAGCAGCACTGCCGCGCCCATCATCGTGCCTTGGTTATAGGTCGAAGCCCAGTCGTTGCGGTCGCCGGTGCGCCTGGAGCCGTCTGCCGTGACACGATAACTGTCATATACCCTACCCGTAGTCATGTCGGCAAGCTCTGTACGCTGATGCATATATAGGTCGTACGCCTTCTGGTAATAGCTGTCATCGCCCGTCCCTTTAGCAATGTAACATGCCGCCACCTCCATAGGCCCGTTTACGCACGAGTTGATTAGGAACGAGCCATCAGCCCCTACGTTCTGGCGCTGTGCCCAGCGTATAAGCCCTTGTTTTGGCACATAAGCACGCTTATATATGGCGTCAAAATTGCGCTTGGCATCGTCAAGATATTCTTGCTTACCAAAGAGATGATAGGCGCGGGCGGCAGTGATGAGCATCCATGCCACGTCATCATTGTAGTCGTCACCATACCATGCATAGCCTCTGCCCTTAATCGGCCCACCTGTCCAATCGTCGCCGACGCCCCACTTCACTACAGCATATAGTTTATAGAAAAGTGAGCGAAGATCAGGGCTGTGTGTCTCCTCGTAGGCATCAAGTATTATCTCCATTGTCTCCACGTCGCTCCATCCGCCATTACCGTAGCTCACCAGCGTGTCCATACGCACACGGATAAACTTTCTCGTGAAGTCGTTCAACATCTCGTCGCGCACCTGCGCATTAAACTCCGTGACAGGATTGGCTACATGTACAAGTTTCCATTCCTTCCATTTATAGCCGGAAACGTCGTCCGACAATATCGGTCGCCTGCGGTCAGCAGTGTCCGTAGTGCAAAGCGAGCAGCCGCCTATGGAAAGAGTGTACACGTTGTTCTCCGCGTCAACAGGGTCCAAAGTCCATTTAGACCTTGCCACCACACTTGCGGTCTGCCCTAATCTCGAGTTCTTCGGCCTGCTGTCATTGTAGGAAAGGTATTTCCCCGTATAGAGGTTCTGGAAGGCATAGGTCTGCTCGTCAGCCTTTACCAGCCTCCATTGCTGGGCGGGCACATGCGTTTCAGTCCATATACACACCAACGAGTCTGGTGAGGAGTCGGCTGTAAACAGCGTCTTGTTGGTTTCGTTGGCAAGGACAATGGTGTAGACTTCGCCCTCAACGACATCAGCGTTGGCGGTAAAAACCGTACAACAAGCCAGCGAAAGGAAAGCGCGGCACACGGTGGAGTGTCGATAATTAAGTGTAGAATTTTTCATATTTCATAATTTTAAGTGTAGTTATTTCACGATGACTTTCTTTCCTCTGTGTATGTAGATTCCTTGTTTTGGAGAGGTTACTTGCTGGCCTTGCAGGTTATACCACCTGTCGTCTTCCGCCTTTTCTTTAGCAGCAGCCTTGACAGGGACTATACCTGTAGAATAGCTTAATGATGTAACTTCAAATTTGTCGATGTTTGGACATAATGAACTTTTTGAATTGCCAACAACTATGGTGTTCGACCCCTTCTTCAGTTCCAATTGCACAGTCAGTGTATCCATGTGTGTAGGAGTCCATCCACCTGTCTTAGGAAATGTAACGAGCTTTTCAGAACCGTTGGAGACAGACATATTACAATCCATAAGAGCCATATAATATACTTTTACGTTGTACACACCGTCCTCAGGAGCTACGTAATCGAATGATATATTATTTTTCCTTCCACCTAAGTTCTCAACATACATGCCAAACGACGCTTTCGCATCACGGTCTATTTTTATGCCACCATTTAAGATTGCCAGCTCTGCCTCAAAGGTGGCAGCCGAAGACTTTTTGTCGTTGCCATTACTGTCAGTAGTACCCAGCGGCACATTCACAGCGGCTGACACAGCCGTGCCACATGAGAAAAATCCGTCGTACTTCTTCCCGCTGAGCGCCACCATGTTCTCCGACGACTTTTCAAGCCATGCTGAAGATATAAAGCCCTGGGAGTTGCGGTTGTTGTATGCACGGAAGGCATTTGCCTTCATCCAAGGGATGTATTGCGTGTCGCCACAGTCCACGATAAGCCGCCTGACATAGCGCATCAATATGCCCTTGAAACCGCACAGGTCTCCGTCAACACTCCAATTTCTTATGACATCATAGCTGTTCCTGCACATTTCTCTCTGCACATATCCCATTATTGCCTCTGCGTCCTTCTTATACTGAGGGTCACGGTAGTGGTTGTAAAGCAATACGGCAGCGCCCATCATGGTGCCTTGGTTGTAGGTGGAAGCCCAATAGTTGGGGTTGCCCACGCGCGTCTTGCCGTCTCCTGAAACACGGTAAGAATCATACACATGCCCTGTCGACATATTGGCAAGCTTTGCGCGCTGGTTGGCATACAGGTCGCGCGCCTTCTCAAAATAGCTCTCGTCGCCGGAGCCCATAGCTATGTAGCATGCAGCCACCTCCATAGGCCCGTTGACACAAGAGTTGATGCTGCACGAACCGTCAACGGGATCTACGCCGGAACGCTCTCCCCAGCGTATAAGGCCTTGACCTGCAACCATGCCACGTTTATAGATAGCGTCGAAATTGCGCTTGGCATCGTCAAGATACTCCTGCTTGCCAAAGAGATGATAGGCGCGGGCGGCAGTGATGAGCATCCATGCTACGTCGTCATTAAGGTCATAACCGTACCATGCGTACCCTGTATTTGGAAGAGCTCCACTTGTCCAGTTGTCGCCGACACCCCATTTAACAACATCATAAAGTTTGTAGAATAACGAACGCATGTCGGGACTGCGTGTCTCCTCGTATGCATCAAGTATAACCTCCATAGTCTCCACGTCGCTCCATCCGCCATTGCCAAAGCTTATAAGCGAATTAGAACGTTTGTACTTGTCGGTCACGCTGGGCACATGGATAAACTTCCTTATGTAGTCGTTCAATACCTCGTCACGAGCTTGCGTATTGAACTCGGTGATAGGATTGTCAACTTTTACTAATTTCCATTCCTTCCACATATAGCCTGAGGCATTGTTAGACAATATCGGATGCCTGCGGTCAATGGTGTCTGTGCTGCAAAGCGTACTGCCGCCTATCGTAAAGCTGTACACATTGTTCTGCGCATCGACAGGCTGCAAAGTCCATTTAGACTTTGAACTTACATTCATTTCCTGCCCTATCCTTGACCCTCTTGCCGTATTGTCACGATAGGAAAGATATTTACCGGTGTAGAGGTTTTGGAAAGCAAAGGTCTGCCCGTCAATCCTTACCACTCTCCATTGCTGGGCGGGCACATGTGTTTCTGTCCACATGCACACTAAAGAGTCTGGAGAGGAGTCTTCTACAAACAACGTCTTGTTGTTTGCGTTGGCAAGGACTATAGTGTAAACTCCGCCTCCTACGACATCGGCGTTGGCGGCAAGAGCCGTACAACAAGCCAGCGAAAGGAAAGCGCGGCACACGGTGGAGTGTCGATAATTAAGTGTAGAATTTTTCATGCTTCATAATGGGTGTAAATGTAGGAATATTAATTTGTTAGCACTTATGCGTATAGCACATTCATCATTATTGGTGTAAATTTAAAAATAACAAAGCAAACAAGATGTACAATTTTAAGTCAGAAAAGCTCCTTTTCGTGTCATGTCAATAAAACGTACTTTGTTGGCAGAAAACTATACACAGTATCGTAAAAAGGAATTTACAAAAGCTCTTTCAGGAATCGCCAAGTTTTCTGCAAAGACTACTTTGGTTCCAAATACGCGATTCTCAGCCACGGTTGCAAGTATCTGAATATCAAAATATTGCAATTTTAGTACAATTCCTTTGATTTCCTCGTTTCTTCTTTACGGCGCAATCACGAGACCTTTACGGCGTAAAGACCACTCAAGTACGCCGTAATAGTCATCTATGTACGGCGTAAATGACTCGCAATTACGCCGTAAAGAAGATTCTCGCACGGCGATTGAGCATCGCAGAAAGGGCGTACGAGCTTCACCAAGCCTCCTGTTTTCATTTTTTAGCGCTGTTTCGGAGACCCCGTTTTTTGGTTAAGTTTCCTTACAAATATGGAAATTAGAAATATCATTATCTACCTTAACCACTCCATAAATCTAAAATTCGCCTATTGAGTACGGAAAATAATTTATGCAAATTGCTGGCAATTGCCGGTAATTGCCGTTATATAAAATAAGTTATAAACAGCAATTGCCAGCAATTATCAGCAATTATCGGCAAATTTTATATGATTATGAATTATGCATTTAGCTTTATGAATTATAAATTAAAGCGCACGTTTGGGCATTGCGGATAATTTTTATTTCTTTATCTTCACGGTCTGTGGAGTGGTAGTAGGTGTAAGCCTCATGATATTGCCATGCTTGTCAAAATCCATTGGCTGTATATACAGCATTGGCGGCAACCCACTGCCACGCACTTGCCCATGACAGCTCAACCACATCTTGCCGTCGGGACCCGTGAAGACAGTGTTGTGACCAATGTCAGAATACGGAGTTTCAACGGCATCTTTCCATTTTCCCTTGCTCTGCGAACCGAATATAGGATTGTTGGCAGCCTTTGTCCATTTGCCATTTATGTTTTTTGTCGTAGCAACGCCTACTTCGTAGCCACGCTGCCAACTCGAATACATTATATAATATGTACCTTTGCGCTTAAACAGGCAAGGGCCCTCTACACCACACTGATCCCATCCTATTGTAGCCACATCGCCTTTTGTTCCACCGAAAATCTCGTGTGCGCCAGATAGTTTCAGCGTCTTCAGGTCTATTCTTGCCAGCATCATGACGTTGCCGTCAGGATGTTCTGGCGACGGGCCGCACCACGACACATATACTTTTCCGTCATCGTCCTTGAAAAGCGTGGCGTCGTTTCCGCCTGCCACAGGCTTGTCGTCGCTCAACACCTTGTATGGACCTTCGGCATGGTCAGCAACTGCTATACCCCACGATTGTTTTACGTGGAAGCCGTCGCGCTCGTTGCGGCAGTTGAACGTGCAATAGTATTTGCCGTCTATCTTATGTATCTCCGGAGCCCAGAAGCGGCTTGCATACCATTTCCCCGTACCCGGGTTTTTAATTATCAAGCCCACTTCTGTCCAGTGGTTTAAGTCGTCAGAGCGATAAAGCCTAACGCCGGGATTGCCATAGCCGTCGCCCCAGTGTGGAGCCGACGTGCCCGTGAGATACCAATGGCCTTCAGCGCGAAAGACATAGCAGTCGCGCAAACCGCCTTTGTCTATGCCGTTGGTGATAGGATTAGTCCATGTGAACGTCTTTGTTTGCGCAAAGGCTGTCAATGTGGACGCTGCAATAAGCAGCAGGGTGAAAAATTCTTTTCTGATTTTCATCTTTAATATTCTACTGATAAACATTTTGTTCAAAATTAAAATTACGTGACTAAAGTACAGATAAAATCCGAGAAAATCTTCATTTTATGAAATATTCTTTGCCATAAAATGATAAATTAGAGTTTATTTTGTATTTTTGCAACCGAAAACGACAAGCAACATCTATCATGGTAAGCAAGAACAACTACAAGACTATCTATTCTTCCATAAAACGTGACATAGAACTTGGCGAATATACGCTTGGCACCCTAATGCCAACAGAAACTATACTCTCAACCAACTACAATGTATCACGTCCTACGATAGCAAAGGTGTATAACCAACTTCAAAAGGAGGGCTACCTGAAGAAGAAAAAAGGTCGCGGCACGGTAGTGACTTACAGCAATAAGTCACAGAATGGCACAACCTATGGTTTTCTTTTGCCCGGGGCTGGCGAAAGCGAGATATTCTCGCTAATCAACCAGCAGTTCATGGTGCTTTCAAGACAGATGCACTTCGACTGCCTTTGGGATGGAGCCACGGCAAGCAACGCCGATGTAAGGAAGTCGCTGATAGAGTCGTGCTGCAAGAAATACATCGACAACCACGTAGACGGCATCTTCTTTTCTCCACTGGAGCTTGTCAACGAATCCCAAGACATTAACGGCATGCTGTGCAAGACCATCAGCGATGCAGGCATCCCGCTGGTACTTATCGACAGGGACATAGTGCCAGTGCCACAGAAAAGCCAGTTCGACGTAGTGGGAATCGACAACTACAGCGCAGGTATGGTCATGGCTCAGCACCTCATCAAGGCTGGATGCCAGAACATCTATTTCTTCTACCGCCCTTGGTCAGCCTTCTCTGTCACCATCAGACTGCAAGCAGTAAGGGAAGCCGTGATAAGCTCAGGCAACTATTTCTATGACACCAACATCTTTTGTGGCGACCCCAAAGACCGCAGCTTGGTGAAGACTATACCCATAATAAGCGGCAAGACCGGCATCATTTGTGCCAACGATGCCACCGCAGCCCTGCTGATGTCTACCATCGACGCCGAAGGCTACACTTGCGGGCACGACTACCTGCTTTGCGGGTTTGACGACATGAAATATTCCAAGAACCTTAAGACTCCGCTCACCTCATACGTGCAGCCATGTGAGGAGATTGCCAACATAAGCCTCGACGTAATGAGGTGGCGTATCAAGACCCCAAATCACGAACCTGCAAGCATTTTGCTTACAGGCAGGATTGTGGAGCGAGAGTCTACTACGTTTGCCTGACCTAACTGGCAAGCTCTTTTGCCTGTGCCGAGATACACTTTGCCCCGTAGATGCCGGCGCCAAGGGCAGCGTTCTCTATGTCGGGAACCTCATGTAGCGGAAGCGCAAACTTTTCCTCGAGTATCTTCCTGAGAAGACTGTTCTTGCTTATGGCATTGCCCGAACCCGCTATCTCGCGCATACTGTTCCTAACCGTAAGTGGCAAAGCATGATAGAAATCGACAAGCTCTTGTGCTATGCCACGGAAGAAACCGAGTATAAGTGCTTCCGGAGTCAGGTTATTAGCAGATATATTGCCAATGCTGCCACGCAACGACGGATTTGCCCTTGTCCCCTCAAACAGAGTGCTGACAACAATGTCGTCAGGCTGTTGCTGTTTGTAGGGCACACTGCCCATGAGCGCATACAGCGCGTCGTCGTCAACATCTGCATTTCCAAACCTTTCTATAATGTCGGCGTAAAGCTTATGAAGCATGGCAAAGGAGGAACCGCCGCAGAGGCATGCACCTACTATGATGTAGCCGCCATGCGGAAACGGTCGTGTGTCAAGCCCGTCAACCGAAACGTAGGCTGGCGTGAAGACTGAAATCTGGCTGCTTGTGCCTACCGACAGATGCACCGTATGTTCTTTGTCTTTCACAGTGCCAATGAAGCCAGCCTGATTATCGCCTATGGGCACGAATACGGGCTTGCCTTTATAAAAGCCTACAGCTTTATCCCAACCTACCACGTCTGGCAGTATGGCTGGGTCGATGCCTGCCTTCTTGATGGCGGCAAAGTCGAAGTTCAATGCCTCCAAATCAAAGCAACCAAGACTGGCAGCATTAGACGGATCGGTCACGGGAGAAGTCATGCCCGTGAGGCGCATGGCGGCATAGTCCATAATGGTACATAGCCGCTTTGCGCCAGACGGAACATCACCTTTCCTAATATTATAATAATGTGTAACCAGTCCATAGCCTGTAGAAACATTGTAACCCGTTTCAACCGTCATGGCAGAAGCGTAGGTCTGCCCGTCCTTGAAAGGCAGGTTGCCACGCTGGTCCTGCCAAGTAAAGAGCGGACTGACCGCTTTGCCATGCCCATCAACGTAAACGATGCCGTGCATTTGACCAGTAATGGAAATGCTGGCTATGTCATACTGTTTTTCAACGTCATCCAAGAGTTGCAACAGAATGGCATAAATCTTTTCCGCATCCTGTAGGCTCTCCCAAGGATTGGCGGAAGTTATTCCTGAAGTATTCTTGCGGGTAATGGAATGAACAGTCTGTGCGTTGCTGTCATACACCACCCCGCAAATAGAGGTCGTACCTATATCAATACCTAAATGATTCATCATTAATTATTTTCAATTGTTATTTTACGATGACCTTCTTCCCTCTGTGTATGTAGATTCCTTGTTTTGGAGCGGTTACTTGCTGACCTTGCAGGTTATACCACCTGTCATCATCAGCCTTATTAGCAGTAGATTTAACAGGAACTATGCCTGTAGAATAGTTTAATGTAACTTCAAATTTGTCGATGTTAGGGCATGAGCTTGCTCGCTTTGAATTGCCTACTACAATAGTATTGACACCCTTCTTCATCTCAAGCTGAACAGTCATTGTATCCATGTGAGTAGGAGTCCATCCACCCGTCTTAGGAAATTTAACAAGCTTTTCAGAACCGTTGGAAACGGACATATCGCAATCCATAAGCCCCATATAATATACCTTAACGTTGTACACGCCGTCCTCAGGAGCAACGTAGTCGAAGGACAAGTTGTTTTTTCTGCCTAAGTTCTCAACATACATGCCAAACGATGCCTTATTGTCTCGAGTGATTTTAACGCCTCCATTAACGGTTGCCAGCTCTGCCTCGAAGGTAGCAGCCGAAGTCTTTTTGTCATTGCCATTACTGTCAGTAGTTCCAAGCGGCACATTCACAGCGGCTGACAGTGCCGTACCACATTGTGGAGAACCGTCATACTTGTTTCCATTAAGAGCCACCATGCTCTCCGACGACTTCTCAAGCCATGCTGAAGATGTAAAGCCTTGGGAGTTGCGGTTGTTGTATGCACGGAAAGCATTCGCCTTCATCCAAGGTATGTATTGCTCGTCTCCACAGTCCACGATAAGCCTCCTGACATAGCGCATCAATACACCTTTGAAAACTCCGAGGTCGCCATTAACACTCCAGTTCCTTATAACATCGTAGCTGTTTCTGCACATTTCTCTCTGCACATATCCCATTATTGCCTCTGCATCCTTCTTATACTGAGGGTCACGGTAGTGGTTGTAAAGCAATACAGCCGCGCCCATCATGGTGCCTTGATTGTAGGTAGAAGCCCAGTAGTTGGGGTTACCAACGCGTGTCTTACCGTCTCCTGAGACACGGAAAGAGTCATATACATGGCCTGTGGAAATATTGGCAAGCTTAGTTCGCTGGTTGGCATAGAGGTCACGTGCCTTCTCAAAATAGCTTTCGTCGCCGGAGCCCATGCCTATGTAACATGCAGCCACCTCCATAGGACCGTTGACACAAGAGTTGACAGTGCACGAGCCGTCATCCTGTACGCCAGACCTTTGCGCCCAGCGCAGCAGTCCCTGCCCGGCAACCATGCCACGCTTATAGATAGCGTCGAAATTGCGTTTGGCATCATCAAGGAATACTTTGTCGCCAAAGAGATGATGGGCGTGTGCGGCAGTGACTATCATCCATGCGACGTCATCATTGAAGTCAGAGCCCCACCAAGAGTATGAATGACCCGCTACAGGACCGCCTGTCCAGTCATCGCCTATACCCCATTTTACCCTATCATACATCTTATAGAAAGCTGCACGCAGATTAGGGTTATGGGTCTCCTCGTAGGCATCAAGAAGGATTTCCATTGTCACAGCTTCAACCCAACCACCATTCTCAAAGCTCAACATTGAGTTGGGGCGCACCTTTACAAACTTTCGCATGTAATCGTTCAACATCTCGTCACGAGTCTGTGCATTAAACTCTGTGATAGGATTGTCAACTTTTACTAATTTCCATTCCTTCCACATATAGCCTGAGG
>CAZZNO010000101.1:8812-10868 GCA_964655685.1 uncultured Prevotella sp. | reverse complement strand
TTCCGGTAATCAGCATCCTCCCCTTCAGGGGAGGCTTGGTGGGGTCTCAACTTCTTCCGGTAATCAGCAACCTCCCCTTCAGGGGAGGCTTGGTGGGGTCTCAACTTCTTCCGCTGATCAGCATCCTCCCCTTCAGGGGAGGCTTGGTGGGGTCGCCATCCTTAACGACTACGAGCACCTCATCATACGCGGCATAGAGCGTCATGCGGACGAGGCTGACTTTCCTTTGCTTGAGGAAGCTGATTTGGAGAGAAAGGTGCTGGAGGACTATCTCTATGAGTATCAGCGCATCTTGGACAGCCCGGGCTCGCAAAAGGCGCAGCTCACCAAGTATGGCATAGTGGCTGTCATTCCCGTCATCGTGCTCAGCGCTTTCCCTGAGAACATGCTGCCGTGGGGCAAGTGGTCGTTCTTCGCAGGGATAGCCATCGGTTTGCTCTTGGCTTTGCTGCTGAAGGGCTTGTCGGTGCTCTCGGTCAAGAGCAGGCTGAGGCGGCTCAGGGCTGCCAACCCTGTTGCTGCCGCATACGCTGACAGGGTGGAGCAATATATGAAGGCCAACGGATTGGCATAAAGAATCCTACTAACAATTATATGGAAAACCAGAAGTTACCCGATTTCATGAAGTATAAGGATAACTATACTTCAGCCGGATTTATCGACAAGATTTCGCACATCGCCAAGCGTGCAGGCGCGAAACTCGTCTATGTAGCCCTTATTTTATACTACACCTTGCAGAGCGGCAAGGTGTCGCTAAAGGACAAGGCAATCATCATTGGTGCCCTCGGCTATCTCATCAGCCCTTTGGACGTGATACCCGACGCCATACCCATAGCCGGGCTGGGCGACGACCTTGCCGTGCTCATGTATGTGCTCAACAAGGTGTGGACGGAAGTGCCGGAGGAGGTGAAGGCTAAGGCGCACGCCAAGCTTGCCAAATGGTTCGACAACGACGAGATGGAGGAAGCCGACGACGTGCTTGACGGCAGCGTGGGGTAGTCCTGATGTCTGAAGACAGAAAGATTATACATGTAGACATGGACGCGTTCTTCGCATCGGTGGAGCAGCGCGACCATCCCGAACTGAGGGGTAAGGCTATAGCCGTGGGCTATGACGGGCCGAGGGGCGTGGTGTCTACGGCGAGCTATGAGGCGCGCAGGTATGGAGTGCATTCGGCTATGGCTGTGGCTACGGCGAAACGCTATTGCCCCCAGCTCATAGTTGTGCCCGGCGACCACCGGCACTACAGCGAGGTGTCGGCGCAGGTGCACGCTATCTTCCAGGACTATACCGACTTGATAGAGCCGGTGTCTATAGACGAGGCTTTCCTCGACGTCACCAATAACAAGAAAGGCATCTCCTCGGCTGAGGCTATAGCCGAGGAGATACGTTCGCGCATAAGGAGCGAACTGCACCTCACCGCTTCGGCTGGAATATCCTACAACAAGTTCCTTGCCAAGATAGCAAGCGACTACCACAAGCCCGACGGGCAGTTCGTAGTGACCCGCGACGAGGCTCCCGACTTCATTGCCCAACTGCCTGTGGAAAAGATTTGGGGCGTAGGGCCTAAGACGAAGATTCTCATGCACAAGATAGGCATCTATACCGGAGCCGACCTGCGCAAGGTCTCGCTGCAACATCTTAAAGAGGTGTTCGGGAAGGTGGGCGAGACCTACTATAACTTCGCAAGGGGGATAGACGAACGACCGGTTGAGGTGTCGTGGGAAAGGAAATCGGTGGGCTGCGAGCAGACTATGGAGGAAGACATAACCATGCAGTCGCAAATGATTATAGAGCTTTACCACATTGTGCTCGAACTGGAAAAGCGGCTTAAGAAAAGCGGATTCCAAGGCAAGACGCTCACGCTGAAGATAAAGTACTCCGACTTTAAGGTCGTGAGCCGCAGCGCCACTTCCGGCAAGATGCTTACCGGCAAGGCAGACATACTGCCTCTGGCAAAGCAACTGCTTAGGAAGGTAGACTTCTCTGCCGCCCGTCCGGTGAGGCTGGTGGGGCTTTCGGTAAGCAATCCGGCGGCAGCCGAGGCAGAAAAACC
>CAZZNO010000101.1:0-8712 GCA_964655685.1 uncultured Prevotella sp. | reverse complement strand
AAAAATTTTCATAAGCGAGGCTGAAAAATATCAAATTGCTTGGTCGATTGGGAAAATAGCATTATCTTTGTACGCCGATGAAAAAGGACACCACAACCACAGCCACAAAAACCACTGCCGTGCGCAAGACGGCGCACAGGCGTGAGTTCGGGAAAGGAAAGAAGCGCGACGTAAAGCGCAACATCCCTTCCGACCTCATTCCTATAGAGAATGAGACATGGCTGTTGCAGCCCATCGCCGTGACGATGATGCGCCACGACTATTCACTCATACAGATTCGCATACTGGTGAGCATCGTGGAGAACATGCAGCGCAAGCTCCACGAGATGCTTAACAAAAGCAGGATGGAGCCCACGATATTCACCCCCGCCGAGCTCGACGACGACGGGCGGCTGGAGGTAAAGGCTTTCTTCAAGACCCTTGGTGTTGACCCAAACCATTATCCGCAGCTGAGGGAAAGCCTGAAGTTGCTGGCGTCGGTGCCGGTTGAGATACCTTACAAAACATCCGACGGGCGCAGCTACCTGAAAGTCACTAACCTTTGCGATGTTTACATACCCGATGAGGACGAGCGCATATACGAGAAGTACGCCATCTTGAAGATTGACAGGCAGGTGGCGCAACGCCTCGTGTCCCTTGACCTTGGCTACCACCGCCTTGGCAAGCAGATTGTCTTCGCCTGCCGCAACAGGTACACGCAGCGCGTGTATATGTTCATAGAGAGCTGGCTTAACAAGGGCGTGACGGTGATCAAGACGCTCGAGTTCCGAAAGATGCTCCGACTGGAAAACCGCTACAGCAAGTTCAGCGATTTTTGCCGTCGCGTGCTTGAGCCTGCAAAGGAGGAACTGCAAACGCTGTCCGAAAATGGCTTTTGCGACTGCTATTTCGATTATGAAAAGCGTTATGACCACGGGCAACGGGGCGGCGAGCCTGACGAGCTGGTGTTTCATATCTTTAAGCCAAAGAACCAAATAAACAGCAACCTGCAAAGAATTACGGACATGCAGCGCCAGCAGTTTGCCGACATGCTCACACGCTACTTTGGCTTCGATGCGGCTATGGCTGAAAAAATGAGCCTGCGCATCAATGCCGACAACTACCAGAACGCCGTTTCAAAGCTCATCGACCTGCGCAACCGCATGGGACACGACCTCACCATACACGACCGTGCGGCTTACACCTATGCGGCTCTGGACAACCTGTTCAGAGGGGTGAGCATAGTAAAAAGAAATTAATATTATATTGAATATATGAGATCACGTACATCAGACTGGTTTGAAACAAAGATACGCTACGCGAAGACGCAGGAAGACGGCTCGCAGAAGAACGTCACAGAGCAATATGTAGTAGACGCACTCAGCTTTACCGAGGCTGAAGGAGCCATACTTGAAGAAATGAAGGTCTATATCTCCGGTGATTACAAGATTACGGACATAAAGCCCGCGGCTTACCATGAGATATTCTTCTCCGACATGGATAATGACGACAAATGGTATAAAGCAAAGCTGCAATTCATAACCATCGACGAGAAAACGGAAAAGGAGAAGCGCTCAACCGTCACTTATCTCGTGCAGGCTGCCACCCTGCCTGCTGCCGTGAAGCATGTGGAGGAAGTAATGGGCGGAACAATGATAGACTATGTTATATCGAGCATTGCGGAAACGCAGATAATGGACGTGTTCGAACACGACTCCAACCCCGACAAGCACAAGCAGAAAGACGAACTGCCTGAATATATGAGCGACGAAAAGAAAACGGAGGAGAAGTAAAGATGGAAGTGGATGTTGCTAAAAACTTGAAAACGGTGCTTGCCAACTTGCCCTACGGCGTGAGGCTTGTCGCCATCAGCAAGTTTCATCCCAACGAGTATGTCCAGGCTGCTTATGATGCCGGGCAGCGTGTCTTTGGCGAAAGTCATGAGCAAGAGCTGCAAAAGAAGGCTGAAACATTGCCGAAGGACATAGAATGGCACTTCATAGGGCATCTGCAAACCAATAAGGTGAAGTATATTGCCCCTTATATCAGCATGATAGAGGCTGTAGACACCATGAAGCTCATGAAGGAGATAAACAAGCAGGCTGCGAAGAACAGTCGCGTCATTGACATCCTTTTAGAGCTGCATATTGCAGAGGAAGAATCAAAATACGGCTTTACGCTCGATGCATGCCGCGAAATGCTGAAAGAGGGCGAATGGCGCGGATTAAGTAACGTGCGCATTTGCGGCTTGATGATGATGGCAAGCAATGTGCCCGACGAGGCGCAGATACGCTCGGAGATGACTGAGGCCTGGGACTTCTTCAACGAAGTGAAGCACGACTATTTTGCCGATGCGCCTTACTTCAAGGAGCGCTCCTGGGGCATGAGCCACGATTACAAGATAGCGGTGGAGTGTCACTCTACGATGGTGCGCGTAGGTACCGCCATATTCGGGCCGAGAGTGTATTGAGGTTTAAATAGATAAATATTATACTTTAAAATAAAGGCCGATATACCCAATTATTTCGTCACCCTCTCCCGTGTAGAGGGGATGAAAGGGTAAGGCTAAGTTTTTTATTTTATTATGGCAAACGGTAAAGTAGATGTCCTGCTCGGCTTGCAGTGGGGCGACGAAGGCAAAGGTAAGGTCGTGGATGTCCTTACGCCTAATTATGACGTTGTGGCGCGCTTCCAAGGAGGCCCCAATGCAGGTCATACCCTTGAATTTGAAGGGCAGAAGTACGTTCTTCGCAGTATCCCTTCCGGAATCTTCCAAGGGGGTAAAGTAAACATTGTCGGCAATGGCGTTGTGCTTGCTCCTGACCTCTTTATGGACGAGGCAAAGGATTTGGAGAAAAGCGGCCATGAGCTGCACTCGCGCTTGCATATATCCAAGAAAGCTCATCTCATAATGCCCACGCACCGCATCCTTGACCGTGCCTTAGAGGCTGCCAAAGGGAAAAACAAGGTAGGCACAACAGGAAAGGGCATTGGACCTGCCTATACCGACAAGGTAAGCCGCAACGGTTTGCGCGTTGGTGACATTCTCGAAGGCTTCGAGGCTAAGTACGAAGCCCACAAGCAGCGCCATTTGGCTACGCTGAAGTCTCTGGGATGGACTGATTTCACCGGCTTTGAGGAAACAGAGAAGAAATGGATGGAAGGCGTAGACTATCTGCGCAAGTTCCCTATTGTGGACAGCGAGATAGAGATTAACAAGCTTCTTCGCGAGGGCAAGAACATACTCTGCGAGGGCGCACAGGGCACAATGCTTGATGTAGACTTTGGTAGCTATCCGTTTGTCACCTCAAGCAATACCATTTGCGCCGGAGCTTGCACCGGACTTGGCATTGGCCCAAACAAGATTGGCAATGTCTACGGCATCATGAAAGCATATTGCACACGCGTTGGAGCAGGGCCTTTCCCGACTGAGCTTTTCGACGAGACTGGCAAGACCATCCGTGACCTCGGCCATGAGTATGGCGCTGTTACGGGACGTGAGCGCCGTTGCGGCTGGATAGACCTCGTGCAGCTACGCTACAGCATCATGGTGGACGGAGTTACTGAGCTCATCATGATGAAAAGCGATGTGCTCGACAGCTTCGACACCATCAAGGCGTGTGTTGCCTATAAGCTGCCCGACGGCACCGTCACTCGTGACTTCCCCTATGAGATTGACAACGTGGAGCCGGTTTATAAAGAGATAAAGGGCTGGAAGACTGACATGACTGCCTTTACTTCCCCCGACGAGTTCCCGCAGGAGTTCAAAGACTATATCAAATTCCTTGAAGACGAGCTGGAGACTCGCATAGGCATAATTTCGATTGGCCCCGACCGTGAACAGACAATAGTATTATAAGTAAATGAGCAACAATAAACCATCCATCCCCAAGGGCACGCGCGATTTCGGGCCCGAGGAGATGGCTAAAAGAAACTATATTTTCAACACCATAAAGGACGTGTACGCTCTTTATGGTTTCCAGCAGATTGAGACACCGGCTATGGAGACGCTTCACACGCTCCTTGGCAAATATGGCGACGAGGGCGATAAGCTCTTGTTTAAAGTTCTCAACAGCGGCGACTACCTCAAAGGCATCAGCGATGAAGAACTGCAAGGGCGCGACACGTTGAAACTGCAAACCAAGCTCTGCGAAAAGGGATTGCGCTATGATCTTACCGTGCCTTTTGCGCGCTACGTCGTCATGCACCGCGACGAACTTCAACTGCCGTTCAAACGTTATCAGATTCAGCCTGTCTGGCGCGCCGACCGTCCGCAGAAGGGACGCTATCGTGAGTTCTATCAGTGCGATGCCGACGTGGTCGGCTCAAACTCTTTGCTCAACGAGGTAGAGCTCATGCAGATTGTTGACACGGTCTTCACGAAGTTCGGTGTGCGCGTCTGTATAAAGATCAACAACCGCAAAATTCTTTCCGGCATTGCCGAAGTGATAGGCGAAGCCGACAAGATAGTAGACATCACCGTGGCTATTGACAAGCTTGACAAGATTGGGCTTGACAATGTGAACGAGGAACTTCGGCAGGACGGACTGCCCGAAGAAGCCATACAGAAGCTACAGCCAATCATCACGTTGCAGGGAACTAATGACGAGAAGCTAAGCGTCATTGCCGATGTGCTGAAGGATTCGGAAACAGGCATGAAGGGCGTTGAGGAAACGAAGTTCATTCTTGACAACCTAAAGGGTGTTGGCTTGAAGAACGAGATTGAGCTCGACCTTACCCTTGCCCGCGGCTTGAACTATTATACCGGCGCAATCTTCGAGGTCAAGGCTTTGGACACGCCAATGGGAAGCATCACCGGTGGCGGACGCTACGACAATCTTACGGGAATATTCGGCATGCCCGGCTTGTCAGGCGTAGGCATCAGCTTCGGTGCCGACCGCATTTACGATGTCCTTAACGCGCTTGATCTTTATCCGAAGGAAGCAATCACTGCCACACAGCTGCTGTTTATCAACTTTGGCGAAAAGGAGACGGCTTATTGCATGCCTATTGCCGCTTCAGCCCGCAAGGCTGGCATACGCACGGAGATTTATCCCGACAAGGCGAAGATGAAAAAGCAGATGAGCTATGCCAACGCCAAAAACATTGCCTTTGTGGCTCTTGCCGGAGACGATGAGATAGCCCAGGGGAAGGTCACGTTGAAAAACATGGCTACGGGCGAACAGAAGCTTGTCACGGCAGACGAACTGGTGAAAGAAGTCATAGGCTGAAAGGCTGGTTGAACGAAACACTTACTATATAGGATTGGAAAAATTGCATTCATTCATTGTAATTATTCCAATTTTCTTTTGTCGTTACCATTCTTTTCTTTACCTTTGCAAAGGAATATACAAAAACAAGGAACAACAAAATGACAAATACACAAGAGTTGGCTTATAAGCGACTTGAAGATAAAGGATTGCGCCCTTCTGCACAGCGCGTGGCGATAATGTCCTTCCTGCTCTCCCATCGCACGCATCCCACGGTAGAAGATGTTTACCAAGGCGTAGTCACGCAAATCCCCTCCCTCAGCCGAACCACTGTTTACAATACGCTCCGCCTTTTTGCCGAGCATCGCGCGGCTCAGATGATTACCATCGACGACCATCGCGTATGCTATGACGGCGACATCCATCCGCACGTGCATTTCTTTTGCAAGCAATGCGGCAGGGTCTACGACCTCATGGACGTGAAGGCGCCCGTTTACAGGAAACCTTTTAAAGTGGACGGCAACCTCGTTGACGAAGCTCAGCTATATTATAAAGGCGTTTGTAATGAATGTTTGAACAAAGCAAAAAAAACAGTTGCCTCTGCTTAAGGCAACTGTTTTTTTAGTGTGTCGCTTTCCACCAGTTAGTGTGTGGCTTTCCGCCAGTTAGTGTGTGGCTTTCCACCAGGCGGTCTTTTCTCGTCCTTTTATAGCCACGCTGTTTCGGCTTGGGTCGGATATTGTTATGCCGGAAAAGCGCTTTATCGCAATAAATTTCACGTCTCCAAGGGGATAAAGGTTTGAGAAAACGCTGTCTGTATGCACCGACGACTTCACGGCTTGTGTCAACAGGGCGTTGAAATCATTCAGAATATCGGTGTTCTTGCACAAGTGCGCAACATAGTCGCCCATGTCGTAGAATATAGGCGTGTTGAAGCCGTCAAGAACCTGTAGGCTGTCAACAAGGCTGTTGTCAAAGGTATTGTTGCCGTTTATCATCCTCATCTCCTCAGCCAGCCGGTCAAGCTTGCGGCAGTCGATAGCTGACAGCGTGCCGTAGGGATATTGATATTTGGAATAGAAATCATAGAAAGCCGATACGGCATTGGCATAAGAAGGTGTTGCCGAAGCCAGCGAAGCCCACATGGTTTGATAAGGCATGCCCAATGCCAAGACCTCAGATGTAGAGGCTATGAGATAGTTGGTCACGTCTTTCAGTTCGTAGGCAGTCTCAACGTTCGCCATATAGCAATCGTCGAACAGTATATACTGCATTTTTATTCCTGCACCCCTTATTCCGTCAGCCAACGTGGTTATGTTCGTTTCATAGTTGTCGTCCTGCACGCTTCCGTAGAATCGGGTAGTGGGGTAGGCACTGCCTTTCCCATTTGTGCCTTTCGCCGTTGCCGATGTTGTGGTGAAAGGAAGCCCTTTAGAGCGGTAGGGATATTCTTCCCAGTCTTCCTTGAAAGTCCAGCCGGTGCCGTGACAGCCTATTATCATTGCATAGTTCAAGGCGAAAGCTGAGCTTTGCACATCGTTCAGAATCTCTGTTATTCCCTCGGCTGTGGTGTAGAGATTGCCGCTGTATCGCTTTATTATCCTATGGGCAATGGTCTTGTTTTCGTATGTTATCTCATACAGACGTGAGCTGTCTGCCGACGTGCTCAGGAACACAACCACTTTCCCGTTCGTGTTGCTTGTCTTCTTGATGGCACTCTCTATGCTGTCAAGGTTTTGCTGGAAGTAGCCGTATAGCCCGTTGTCTGACCTCGACCCTGTCCAAGGCATGAAGACAACAATCGTTTGCTTGTTTATGTCGTTTACATCTTCCGATTCCTCAGTTGTACAAGAGAAAAAGGTAAGAGAAGCGACAAACAAGAGCATAAGCCTCACCCCCGCACCTTCCTTGAAAGAGCAATGGTTTAGAAAACGTGCAATCAACTTTTTTATATTCATGGAATATGTGTTACTTTTTTATAATTACCCTCCCTTTGGAGAGGCATTGTTGGTGAGGCTCCGCTTGTTTACTTCTTCTCCTTCAAGGCTTTGAGGCTTTCTTTCAGGGAAGCAATCTTTTCCTCGGCGTCGCTTTTCTTCTTACGCTCCTTTGCCACAACGGCTTCGGGGGCATGAGCCACGAAGTTGGCGTTGCCCAGTTTCTTCTCCACGCCTGCAAGGAATCCTTCGAGATGCTGGAGCTCCTTCTCCTGTTTCTCTATCTCTGCGTCCACGTCGATAAGGTCGCCCACGGGCACGGCAAATTCGTCAGTCCCTACCATGAAGGCAGAAGCGTCGGCAGCCTTCTCCTTGGCAGTGCTGAACGCCTTCAGGTTTGCCATCTTCGAGATGATGTCTGCATAGTCCTCATAATGGTTTTCACCGATGGCTTGCAGTTCGAGTACCTTCTTCGGGGCAATGTTCTTGTCGTTGCGCACGGCACGCACGCCGGCAACAATCTGTTTCACGTTCTCGATGTCTGCGCAGAGCTTGCGGTCGGCATCGGTCGGAGCGTCTATCTTCAGCTGAGCCACCATGATGCTCTCGCCGTCCTTGCGCTCGTAGATGTGCTGCCACAATTCCTCTGTTATAAACGGCATGAACGGATGCAGCATCTTCATCAGTGTGTCGAAGAAGCGCAGCGTTGCGTCCATCGTTGCCTTGTCTATAGGCTGTTGCTCGCCATTCTCGTAAGCCGGCTTCACCATCTCGAGATACCAAGCCGAGAACTCGTCCCAGAACAGGCGGTAGATAGTCATCAGGGCCTCCGATATGCGGTAGGTCTTGAATTGAGTATTCATCACTTCGTTGGCTTCCTTCAGCTTAGCCTCAAACCATTCCACAGCCTGTTTGTTGCTCTTGCTCTGCTCGGTATCGGCGACCTTCCAGCCCTTCACCAGGCGGAACGCATTCCAAATCTTGTTGTTGAAGTTGCGGCCTTGCTCGCAAAGCGACTCGTCAAAGAGTATATCGTTTCCGGCAGGTGCGGAAAGCATCATGCCCATGCGCACGCCGTCGGCACCGTATTTCTCTATGAGTGCTATCGGGTCGGGCGAGTTGCCGAGGCTCTTAGACATTTTCCTGCCGAGCTTGTCGCGCACGATGCCTGTGAAGTAGACGTGCTTGAAAGGCTTGTCGCCACGGTATTCGTAGCCAGCCATAATCATCCTTGCCACCCAGAAGAAAATAATGTCCGGGCCGGTCACGAGGTCTGACGTGGGGTAATAATACTTTATCTCCTCGTTGTCAGGATCAAGAATGCCGTTGAACAGCGACACCGGCCACAGCCACGACGAGAACCATGTGTCGAGGCAGTCGCTTTCCTGTTCGAGGTCGGCGGCAGTCAATGCCGGGTTCTTCTCCTGTGCGAGCTTCAGAGCTTCCTCGGCTGTCTCAGCCACCACGAAGTCTTTCTTGCCGTCTGCTGTATTATAATAGTAAGCCGGAATGCGATGTCCCCACCACAGCTGGCGGCTTATGCACCAGTCCTTTATGTTCTCCAGCCAGTACTTATAAGTGTTTTT
>CAZZNO010000100.1:2685-11000 GCA_964655685.1 uncultured Prevotella sp. | reverse complement strand
TTTGCACTGTCGTTCGAAGTCAGGCTGCACTCAGCATAAGAGCAAGCTCTTCTGCGTTCGTTTGCACTGACTTTGCACTCGGAAATAAAACTATAAATTATATTATGTTGACAAAGAAAAGAGAATTAGGAAAGAGCGGACTGATGGTTTCCGCATTAGGAATGGGTTGCATGGGCTTCAATCAGGGCTACCCTCCATTCCCGTCAAAGGAGGACAGCATAAACACCATTCATCAGGCTATCGACGAAGGTGTTACCTTCTTTGATACTGCTGAGATTTATGGTAAGTTTGAGAATGAGCGACTCGTGGGCGAGGCGCTCCAGCCCTACCGCGACAAGGTAGTCATTGCCACAAAGTTCGGCTTCAACGTTGCCGATACGAACTTTACAAGCGTTGGCAAGCAGATGGACGACTCGGTGCTGAACAGCCGCCCCGAGCACATACGTGAGGCTGTGGAAGGCTCGCTGAAGCGCCTGCGCACCGACCACATCGACCTTTATTATCAGCACCGCGTAGACCCTCAGGTGCCTATTGAGGACGTTGCCGGCACCCTTGCTGACCTCATAAAGGAAGGCAAAATTCTGCATTACGGTCTCTCCGAGGCTTCGCCAGAAACCATACGCCGTGCCCACAAGGTCTATCCTGTCACAGCCGTTGAGAGCGAATACTCCATGTTCTGGCGTGAGCCCGAGACCAACGGGCTGCTCTCTACGCTCGAAGAACTCGGCATAGGCTTCGTGCCGTTCTCTCCGCTCGGCAAGGGCATCCTGACAGGCGCTGTGAAGAAAAACGAGAAGTTCGACAAAACCGACTTCCGCAGCACTGTTCCCCGTTTCCAAGGCGAGAACCTCGACAAGAACCTCCGACTTGCCGACTATGTAGGCGAGATTGCAAAACAGAAGAACGCCACTCCTGCCCAGATTGCCCTGGCATGGCTCCTCGCCCAAAAGCCTTGGATAGTTCCTATCCCCGGCATGCGCAAGCTGAAGCGAATCAAGGAGAATGTAGCCAGTGCCGAGATTACCTTCACTCCCGAAGAGTTGAAGTCCATCGACGAGCATCTTAACAGCATCCAGCTTTCCGGCAACCGCTACAACGCCGCAAGCCAGGCACTGATTGATAAATAATGTCCTCAGAATTACTTTTTAGATTTTATCTTATTCTGTCAGATTCAAATGACGGTCGTCACATAATTTTGTGACGACCGTCATTTAATTATATGATGACCGACACGCAATGAAAACTTTCTGAAAAAATATCCTCATCAGCGGAATTTTGTGTAAAAGGCAATTCGGTGAACCATAGTAACTTTGCACCCAGTTAAAGGTAAAAAGGTAAAGTATTATGAAGAAGTTTTACGTAGTTTTGAGTTTCGTGTTGCTTTTCGTTGCAACAACCGTTAGTGCTAAGTCTAACATCCTTATAGCATACTTCTCATGGGGCGGAAACACACAGGCGCTCGCCGAGGAGATACAACGCCAGACTGGAGCAGACATGTTTCGCATAGAGCCGGTGGTGCCTTATTCTACCGACTACACTACTGTGGCTTACACCACAAGTGTTCAGGAGCGCGACAGCCAGGCTCGTCCGGCAATCAAAAACACCATTCAGAACCCCGACGACTACGACTATATTTTTATAGGCACGCCAGTCTGGTGGATGCAAGACCCTATGATTATCCACACGTTTATGGAGACTCCTGAATATAATGGCTTTGCAGGCAAGACAATAATTCCTTTCTGCACATATTTTTCAGGAACGTCTAATGCATTGACAGATATTGTGGCTGGAACACCAAATGCAAACCATCTTGAAGGCTACGGTGTGCGTGGTGCAAGCTACTACAATTCTTCAAATATCGCCGCATGGCTTCAGCGCATTGGTATTGCCGGCGTGGTTGCTGGCATTGACAACGTAAAAGCTGCAAGCGTCGGGGAAAGCAAAGCTGTATATACTATTGACGGCAAGAAGGTAAACAGCAACGGAAACATTAAAGGACTGGATAAGGGCATTTATATAATGAACGGTCACAAGTTCTTCGTAAGATAATTAAGCACTATGGCAAAGAAATTGATTTTAGGCATGCTCGGATTGAGTTTGCTCGGCTGCTCATCAGACGATGCACAGGCAATCAATACCGACACACCGAGCAATGATAATGAAGCGGTAAGTACGTCAACAGAATATACTGAATTGATTAGCAAAACTACAGCTTATCCAGACAGTTATTCTCAGCCTGCCGACCAACGAGGAACTGTAACAGAACTGACATACTCCACACGTGATTATGTAAACAACAGTGGCGCTACACGCACTAACAACGCATACGTCTATCTGCCTTACAACTACGATGCGAGCGGCAATACACATTATAATATTGTGTATCTCGTGCACGGGCATTATGGCGACGCTTCAACGTTCCTATCAACAGAGAACGGACTGCTCCGCAATGTCCTCGACCACATGATTGAAAATGGCGACATCGACCCGATGATTGTTGTCACTCCGACTTACAACTATGGTCAGCCGACACGAAACTATGTTGACGCAGGCACATATTGCCGTGCTCTGCCTGAGGAGCTTCAACACGACCTCATGCCGCTGGTAGAAAGCCGATACCACACTTACGCTGAGTCAACTGATTCTTTAGGATTGCTACGTTCACGTAACCATCGTGCAATAGGTGGTTTCTCAATGGGCGGAGTTACGACGTGGTTTGCCCTTGACGAGACGCTCGCTTTCTTCCGCTACTTCCTCCCTATGAGCGGCGACTGCTGGTCGCTTGGCTCCTTCGCAGGCATGAACCGCCCGCAACAGACCATCGACTATCTCATCAACCGCATACGTCAGCAGGGCTTCGGGCAGAACGACTTCTATATCTGGGCAGCAAGCGGAACATCTGACTCTGCTTACGGTGAGACGCTTAATCAGGTTCGTGGCATGGCAGAGAATAGTTTCTTCACCCGTCAGAATCTCACTTTCCACGAGAAAGACGGAGCCAGGCACGAATACCGCCCGATGATGGAATACATCTATAATGCCCTGCCGTTCTTCTTCCCGAAACCAACGACAACAGGCATAAGTTCAGCAAAGGCAAAAGCCCACACCTTCTCCGAAATCTACACCCTTGATGGCAAAAAGGTAAACGGCGCGCCTGGGCACGGTTTGTATATCGTCGACGGCAAAAAAGTAATATTCTGATTCTGTAAAAAGTATAATGATACCCGTTTTCCTTATAACCGGTATGTGCATAAAAGCTATTACCTTTGCATCAAAATAAAAAGTAAAGGCAATGAAGAAAATTATATCATTATTAATCGCTGTAATATCTATAGCTATGAACGTAAACGCACAAAGCTCCACCATCGGCGCGCCCGCAAAAGGCGAAGGCAGGTATGGCGACGAGGGACCTACACTCACACCTAACAAGCTCGGACTGGTCTACGAAAACGCAATAGAGAAAAATGAGCCGGGCAAGGTAAATATCCATCGGGTAAACTACAAGGTTGACGGGATTGATGTCGTTGCCAATGTATATACTCCGGCAGGCTACACAGAAAAAGGAAGCCTCACCCCCAGCCACTCTCCAAAGGGAGAGGGTGGCTATGCTGCCATTGTCGTTGCACATCCTAACGGCGGCAGCAAGGACCAGGTAGCCGGACTCTATGCACAGAAACTTGCCGAAGCCGGCTTTGTAACTATAGCCTTCGATGCACGTTACCAGGGAGAGAGCGGCGGACTGCCACGCCGTACCGACAAGCCTGCCAACCGCATGGGAGACATTATGGGCGCAATAGACTTTATCCAAAACTATCCCGGTGTAAATCCTGACCGCATAGGCGCATTCGGCATCTGTGGAGGTGGCGGCTATACATTCGCGACAGCTGCTAAAGACCACCGTATCAAGGCAGTGGCAACGCTGAGCCTTTTCAACACTGGCGATGTGCGCCGCAACGGATATATGCGCACACAAATGAACAACATCGACGAGCGTCTTCGTGATGCATCCCTGGCACGACAGAAGGAAGCCGCAGGCGCAGAGCCGGAAGTAGCTGGTTTCATGAATATGACACCCGATGAAGCACGCAAACTGAAAGTCGACTTGTATCGTGACGGCTATTTCTACTATGGCGTAACTCACAAGTCGCCAAATGCACCTGGCACTTATCTCAAGAGCTCACTCATGGATATGATGGCTTGGGACGCTACCGACCACGCCGACCTCATTACCCAGCCGCTGCTTGTCATTGCAGGCTCCATTGCCGACAGCCGCTACATGAGCGAAGAAGCTTTTGCAAAGGCTAATCATACAGCCGACAAGGAACTCTTCATCGTTCCGGGCGCCACCCACATCCGCACTTACTTCGTAAAAGAATACGTCGACCAGATCAGCGACAAGCTCCGCACATTCTTTAAAGCAAAACTGTAAAATGTAGTAGCGGGGCATATTCACCCCAAATGATATTAATATTCTCAACGACAATCAGGTTTTATGATTACATAAACACTTGGGAATAGCCACAGAAAGCGGGGCGGTGTCATCACGACACCGCCCCGCCAAAACTTAAACAACCAATAAAAGAAATAGATTGTCGGTATGATTTCTATCTGATAAACAGCAGCTCACGGTACTTTGGCAATGTCCAAAGCTCATCGGCTACGACAAGCTCAAGCTTGTCAATCTGGTAACGGATGGGCTGGAACCATGTCTCAACGGTGTCGTGATAAGCCACTGCCTTCTCGCGGGCATCCTCTATCTTGTTAGCCACCTTGCGTGCGTTGACCATGTCTTCAACGTCCTTCTCAATGGTAGCCGTACGGTCAGAAATCTGCTCTATGATGTTCATCAAGCGGTCGGAGAGCTGCTTGCCCTTTTCTGCGCCATAGATAGCCATAAGGTTCTGAACGTCCTTAGTGAGCATCGACTGATAATGGGTTGCCACAGGAATGATGTGGTTGAGCGACAGGTCGCCGAGCACACGAGCTTCAATCTGTAGCTTCTTGGTGTAGGTCTCCCATTTCACCTCATTGCGAGCCTTAAGCTCGTTTTCTGTCATCACGCCCTGGCTTTCGAACATCTGTACTGATTCTTTGTCAAGATAGCGGTCGAAGATTACAGGAGCCGACTTCTCGGTGTCCAATCCACGCCTTTCGGCTTCCTCAATCCACTCGTCGCTGTAGCCGTTGCCGTCGAAATGTATCGGCGCACAAGTTTTGATGTCGTCACGCACGACGCTGAGTATGGCAGAGAACTTGTCCTCACCTTTGGCGATGAGAGTATCTACACGCTTCTTGAAATCGGTAAGAGCCTCAGCCACAGCAGTGTTAAGAACAATCTGAGCACTGGCACAGTTAGCCGACGAACCCACTGCACGGAACTCGAAGCGATTTCCCGTGAAAGCAAAAGGACTGGTACGGTTGCGGTCGGTGTTGTCGCGCATGATGTCCGGAATCTCAGGAATGTCAATCTGTACGCCTTCCTTACCCTTTATGACGAGAGCGTCCTTGTCGGAGTTCATTATGTGCTCAAGCACATCGCTCACTGTCTTGCCAAGGAACGACGAGATGATTGCAGGAGGTGCCTCGTTGGCTCCGAGACGGTGGGCATTGCCAGCATCCATGATTGAAGCCTTCAGCAGTCCGTTATGCTTATAAACTCCCATCAGCGTCTCAACGGTGAACACCACGAAGCGCAGGTTGTCTTCCTTAGTTTTGCCTGGGCCGTGAAGCAGGATGCCCGTGTCGGTGGCAAGCGACCAGTTGTTGTGCTTACCCGAACCGTTGATGCCGTCGAAAGGCTTTTCGTGAAGCAGCACCTCGAAGCCATGCTTGTGGGCAACCTTCTTCATGAGCGACATCAAGAGCATGTTGTGGTCAACGGCAAGGTTTGTCTCCTCGAAGATAGGGGCGCATTCAAACTGGTTAGGAGCCACCTCATTGTGGCGGGTCTTCACCGGTATGCCGAGCTGCAAAGCTTCAACCTCAAGGTCGCGCATGAAAGCAGCCACACGCTCTGGTATGGTACCGAAATAGTGGTCGTCCATCTGCTGGTTCTTTGCGCTCTCATGCCCCATCAGCGTGCGTCCCGTGAGAATGAGGTCGGGGCGTGCACCATACAAATCCTCATCAACGAGAAAGTATTCCTGTTCCCATCCAAGGTTGCTTATAACCTTCTTAACGTCTGGGTAGAAATAATGGCAAACTTCTGTTGCAGCCACATTCACGGCATGCAGCGCACGCAGCAACGGGGCCTTATAGTCGAGAGCCTCGCCTGTGTAAGATATAAAAATAGTAGGTATGCAGAGCGTGTCGTCGATGATGAAGACTGGCGATGTAGGATCCCAAGCCGAATAGCCACGAGCCTCGAAAGTGGAACGAATGCCACCAGAAGGGAAAGAGCTTGCGTCAGGCTCCTGCTGTACGAGCAGCTTGCCTGAGAACTCCTCTATCATGCCGCCCTTGCCGTCATGCTCTATAAAGGAGTCGTGTTTCTCAGCCGTGCCCTCTGTGAGAGGCTGGAACCAGTGAGTATAGTGAGTGACACCGTTCTCGTCTGCCCATTGCTTCATGCCTTTAGCAACGGCATCAGCTATAGAGCGGTCAAGTTCTGCACCGTTGTCAATCACGTCGATGAGTTTCTGATACACATCGGCTGGCAGGTACTTGTACATTTTGGCACGGTTGAACACCTTTTTGCCAAAATACTCTGACGGACGTTCAACTGGCGCGATTACCTCGACAGGCTTCTTGTGGGAAGCGGCGATTACGGCATCAAATCTTTGATTTGTCATAGTAAGCTATAATTAGCCCCACTTCTTTTTCCCTGCCAAAAGGCAAGGGGAGATGATTACGACAAGCGTAAACCAAAGTTGCAAGGCTTGTTTATAATGTTATTAATATGTTTTTATTGTATAAAACTCTTTCTTAGTCATGTCTCCCCGTTGGAAGATATTGAGTGTAGAGGCTGCCTTTAAAGCTTCTTTATTCTTTCCATAGCTTCCTCCACGTCTTCTCTGTTGCCAAACGAGGTCAGGCGGAAATAGCCTTCACCCGAAGGTCCGAAGCCTACACCGGGCGTACACACCACGCCACAGCCATAAAGCAGCGTGTCGAAGAACTTCCAGCTGTCCTCGCCGTTGGGTGTCTTTACCCACAGATAAGGGGCGTTCTCACCGCCGAACACCTTGTAGCCCAACCCGGTAAGAGCCTCACGCATGATGCGTGCGTTCTCCATATAGTAAGCAATGGTCTCGCGTGTCTGCTTGTGTCCTTCAGGAGTGTAGGTTGCCTCGGCGGCACGCTGCGATATGTAGCTCGTGCCATTGAACTTGGTCGACTGCCTGCGCTCCCACATTTTGTTGAGCGACACTTCCTTTCCGTCAAGCGTCACTATGTGAAGGTCTTTTGGTATGACCGTATAGCCGCAGCGCACGCCCGTGAAACCAGCCGTCTTGCTGTATGAGTGGAACTCTATGGCGCACTTGCGGGCACCTTTAATCTCGTATATGGAATGAGGAATGGAAGGATCTTGTATGTATGCCTGGTAAGCTGCGTCATAAAAGAGGACGGCCTCGTTGCGTAGCGCAAAGTTCACCCACTTGCGCAACTCATCCTTCGTGAGCACCGTGCCCGTAGGATTGTTAGGGTAGCACAAGTAAATCATGTCTACGCGGTGGTCGGGCAGCTCGGGCGTGAAATTATTCTCAGCCGTACACGGCAGGTAGGTGATGTCAGTCCACCTGCCGTTCTCAAACTTGCCTGCACGCCCTATCATGGCGTTGGAATCGATGTAGACCGGATAAACAGGGTCGGTGACAGCCACACTGTTGTCCCACCTCAGCAGTTCCTGAATGTTTCCCGTGTCGCTCTTTGCGCCATCGTTTACAAATATCTCGTCGCGGTCAAGATGTATGCCTCGAGGCAGGAAGTCGCCCTTCATGATTGCATCTCGCAGGAAGTCGTAGCCGTGCTCCGGGCCATATCCGCGGAAGGTAGCCTTCACAGCCATCTCGTCGGTAGCCTTGTGCATTGCCTCGATGACGGCAGGAGCAAGCGGCCGTGTAACGTCGCCAATGCCAAGGCTTATGACGCGCACTTTAGGATGCGACACCTTGTAGGCGTTGACGCGCTTTGCCACGTCGGCAAACAGGTAGCTACCAGGAAGACGAAGATAATATTCATTTGCGTAAGCCATACTATATTTTGATTTCTCCTTCAAAAACAAATTCAGCCGGACCCGTCATGTAGACATGGTTGTCTGCCTCACTCCATTCTATGTGCAGCGTGCCTCCGTCCATTACGATGTCGCTCTTGCG
>CAZZNO010000100.1:0-2585 GCA_964655685.1 uncultured Prevotella sp. | reverse complement strand
CCCATGCTCACGAACACGCCGTCCGACCTGCCTCCGGCATACTGCTCAGGAACGTCAAACGCAGGTTCAAGCATGTCAACGGTTACGCTCTCCACAATGCCGTTTGCCGTATGAAGCCTCAGCGTCTTTATGCCAGACAAGGTTTCGAGCTTTATGACATCTGCCTTCATCAACCCCTTCTCATACACATACTTGCCTATGCAGCGGCTTGCGTTGCCACACATCATAGCCTCAGAACCGTCGGCATTGAATATGCGCATGGAGAAGTCTGCCTTGGAAGCGTCAGACGGTGCGCCTATCAGCACAAGCCCGTCAGAGCCGATACCGAAATGACGGTCGCTCCAGGCTATTGCCGCAGCCGAGGGGTCTGCAATGCTATATAATAATGTGTTGACATAAATATAATCATTGCCAGCACCCTGCATCTTCGTGAAATGTATCGTTGTGGTTGACATTATATTTAAACTCTATTTCTTTTACCTTTTAGTCTTCTCGAATCTTGGCTCTTACAAAGATTTCTTATTACAGTGCAAAGGTACAACAAAATGTTAGTACATTAAAAAGAAAACGAATAAAAAAACATACTTTTTAGTAAAAAACAGCAAATCGTAAGCCCCGCATCATTCAATCCTTACAGTTTGCAAGAATTTAACAAACCTTTCTTTCACTTTGTCATACAAGAAAAACAAGAACTTACAAAAAGGCAAGTTTACCGCTTTGCAATTGACGTTTTGTTGTAATTTTGCATCGCAAGCTTGCTACATGTAAGGTAAAAGAGCAAAAGGATAATGTTTAATAAAAGAAAAAGGCAGAAAACACTAAAAGTATAAGCATGAAGAAAATAGAGGCTATAATACGCAGGACAAAGTTTGAGGATGTAAAGGAGGCGCTGCTTGCCGCTGACATCGAGTGGTTTTCTTACTATGAGGTACGCGGCGAAGGCAAGATGCGGCAAGACCGCATCTACCGTGGCGTTATGTACTCCACGAGCAGCATTGAGCGCGTGCTGCTGAACATCGTGGTGCGCGACAAGAACGTAGAGAAAACGGTGGCGGCTATAGAGAAGGCTGCACGCACGGGCGAGATAGGCGACGGCCGCATCTTCATAATACCTGTGGAAAATACCATACGCATACGCACGGGCGAAAGGGGCGACATAGCGCTATACAATGCCGAGCAGGAGAAATGACCTGGCTCATTAATAAGCAACAAAGCCCAAGGCTCAAAGTTAAAACAATAAAAGTTCTAAGCAAATGACTATTCAGGATTTATCTATATCGCTCAACACCGTCTGGCTGCTGCTTGCCGCCATGCTCGTGTTCTTTATGCAGCCGGGCTTCGCGCTCTGCGAGGCAGGCTTCACACGCCGCAAGAACACCGCAAACATACTGTTCAAGAACTTTGTCGACTTCATGCTTGGCTCACTGCTGTTCTGGTTTGTGGGCTTCGGCATAATGTTCGGCAACGACGGCGCAGGCTTCATGGGCATGCCGCACTTCGGCGACCTCTCTTGGTATCACAACGCCAACGGGCTGCCCACCGAGGACGAGCTGGTTTTCCAAACCGTGTTCTGCGCCACGTCGGCTACAATCGTGTCGGGCGCAATGGCAGAGCGAACCAAGTTTTCGATGTATTGCGTCTATTCGTTCTTTATCTCCCTGCTCATCTACCCCATCGAAGGCCACTGGTCGTGGGGAGGCGGTTGGCTCAACGCCACTGACGGTTCGTTCATGATGAACATCTTCGGAACGTCGTTCCACGACTTTGCAGGCTCTGCCGTTGTTCACTCCGTGGGCGGCGTGCTCGCCTTCATTGGAGCCATAGCCCTTGGCCCGCGCCTTGGTAAATACCGCAAGGACGGCACGTCGAACGCCATTCCAGGCCACAACCTCGCTATGGCAGCCCTCGGCGTGTTCATCCTGTGGATGGGGTGGTTCGGGTTCAACCCCGGCTCTACGCAGGCGGCTGCCGGTGTGGATGCCCGCACAAGCATCTCCCACGTCTTCCTGACAACCAACCTCTCGGCGGTCTCCGCAGGGTTGGCAACCATGTTCTTCACATGGATAAAATATGGCAAACCGTCGTTCTCGCTGACCCTCAACGGCATACTGGCAGGGCTCGTGGGCATCACAGCAGGGTGCGATGTAGTGTCACCGGCAGGCGCAGTGGCTATAGGAATAATTTGCGGAACAGTGTTGCCGATTGCCGTAGCCTTCATCGACCAAAAGCTTCACATCGACGACCCCGTTGGCGCAAGCTCTGTTCACGGCGTTTGCGGCATACTCGGCACCCTGCTGACAGGCGTGTTCTCCGTGTCAGAAGGCTGCCTCTACGGCCACGGCTTCATCTTCCTCGGAGCGCAGTGTTTTGGCATACTCGTGATTGACTCATGGGCAGCCGCCACAGGTTTGATATTGTTCTACGGAATAAAGAAGACCGTAGGCCTGCGCGTTCCGAAACGCATAGAGGAAGAAGGGCTCGACATATATGAGCACGGCGAAACATGCTATGCGGCGTAAACGCATTGCGTGGGTGTATCAAAATGAGCCCGGCGGGCTCGCCGCACTCATAACCCCCACTCATCC
>CAZZNO010000099.1:4109-11102 GCA_964655685.1 uncultured Prevotella sp. | reverse complement strand
GGTCTTAATCGTACCTTTATGGAATTGAAACTTTGGAATAAGATGGACGACAGTGAGCGCATTGCATGTCTTAATCGTACCTTTATGGAATTGAAACAAGAGCAAGACCTTTATAAGTTCACCGCCGTGGTGTCTTAATCGTACCTTTATGGAATTGAAACTAGTTTATCTTGTTTGATTGATCCAAGCGTCACACTCGTCTTAATCGTACCTTTATGGAATTGAAACTTACTCTACTACGCAGAGAAACTTAGTCTCGTTGGTCTTAATCGTACCTTTATGGAATTGAAACTCTTTTTAAATCAAAATAAATACTGGGCTTCTTTACAATAGAAAGCGAATGCTTATATCATAAAGAAGCCCAGCAAAAACATACTAGACAACATTAGTGTTTTTCCTGAATTAGGTTGTAACTTTACTTCACTTTAAAGCCTCTCTTATCAAGATATTGCTTCAGACGGTGCAAATAGATATCGTCTGGGCCATCGAAGAAAGACACGCCAGAGGCTCCGTTGTCATAAGCCTCATCAAGAGCTTTCTCAAAAGTGTTCTTTATGTCCGGGAACATAAGTCCACAATATATCTTTCCACGTCCGTTGACAGCCTCAACGCCCTCTTTCACAGAACGGCCTATCCACTCTGGCCCCTCATTATAGAAGCCATTGTAGATCATTGGGAAATAAGCGTCAAGCGACCAGTGGCCCCAATCCTGCCTTACCATTTTCTTTGCCATTGACGGACCTGGGAACACTGCCGACGACACGGTCTTGCCATCTGCCTTAAGAGCCTTTGTTATAGTGTTGATGACACGGGTTATGCCGTCAAGGCGGAAGTTAATCCACGACTGGTCTTCCTGCGGAATCTTTATCTCCATAGGGTCACGACCTGTCTGAGCTTTAAACATTGCTCGGCATACATCACAGTAGCAATAATCGTATTCTGGCAACTCGCGGGTTTGGTCAATTCCATAGTTTTTCCATAGCCCGACAGGCAGCACTACATCAGGGAAGCGAGCATAATCAAGATGAACACCGTCTACGTACGGCAGGTTGGCTATGCGTACATAGTCGGCAGCCAAATATTCAGCAACACCCTTGTGGTTAGGACAAAGGAAGCGATAATAATCTACATAAGCAGGTTTGTCATAGCATGACTCTCCTTTTCGGTTTACCGCAAACCAGTCTGGATGTGTTTGGCGAACCTCATCCCGGTTCATTGTCCACTTCCAATAGTGAGCTTCCAAACCAGCCTCATGGCATAGGCGATAAGTTTCCTCATCATATCCCTCAAACAGCACGCCGCTAATGCCGCACGCCTTCATCAAGTCAAAGCGCGCCTTAAGCTTGTCGGCGCTCTTGCTCTTGTCGATGCGCATCCACATCCAGTTCTTCACAATGCGTTGCTCAAAAGGTTCACGCGTGAACTTGCCATTTTCGTCGACCACGTAATACACATGTTCTTTTGGCACACTGATAGCTATGCGGAAAGAGTGAGCAGAAGCTTCAACCTTCACATCACTGCCTTCTGGCAGCGAGGCAAGTTCTGCATCGGTCAGGAAGAAGCGGTCTACGGAGCGTATGTAGTCACCCTGCTTACTCTTGTTGTCCAACTGAGCATAGAACATCGCCCACAACAGCTTATAGACATCCATCTGATAAGGGAAACTGAAAGTGTCGGTGCCTTGACCAACAACCTTGTCCGAGAACTGCACAAAGCCCCATCTGTCAGGGCAATGCATATCTACCTTGCCCGTCGGGCTCCATACCCAGTTTTCCTCCGGGCCACCTTTCTTGAGCCATTCCACACGCGAGAAGTTTAGTCTCCACGTGTTGCCAGCCTTAAGCGGATTATTGAAATTCACCGTAAGAGCCTTGTGCGGAATAGCCATCTCCACCGTCCATGAGCGGTCGGTGTCTTTTTCCTTATTAAGTGTGCCGTCACGCGATACGGCAAGCTTCAGTCCCGGGCAATCCCATTGCACCATGAAGTTGCCACCCGAACGATAAGCCTTGTCAAGCATCAGGTCGAACACAACCCCACGTGCATTATTCTCTATCTCGAAATAGTTCTGTCCGTCGCCGTCAGGGTCAATGAACACCTCAAAGTCGTTGTCATGATATATTATGGTGTCACGCTGTGTCAGCTTTGCAACAATGTTTGGTTCCTCCAAAACAGCTGCCACATACAGATATTCGTCATCCCAAAGCATGCGTGCCTTTGTGTCATACTTAGGCTTGGGAAAGTCTTCCCCGCTTATGTCAACAAACGATGCCGTAGCCTCAGCCTTTTTCCAAGAAGCCTCGTTCAGCTTACCATCTATTTTCATTTTGTCTGCCGTACGGTAACAGACATAGCTGCGTGGTGTGGTTAGTTGCCTGGCAAACCTTGCCGTGACTTGATGCTGGGCAGAAGCAGGCAGCATAGTCAACATGAGCATTGCGAATGATAGGAAAGTTTTCTTCATAGTTTATATGTTTTATTTATGCCATAAACATGATTTTACGAAAAGATAGAGCCTTAGTTGCTTTCTATCACTTTGCCCGCTCCGCGGTATAGTTTTATAGGGCCGTCGAGCAACACCGCAACTACCGTAATCTGTGGGTCAAGTGCACGTTCCGGCACATCAATGTATAGATTGCCCGGCACTTCGCTCCAATAGTTTTTATTATAAATCTTATAAGGTATTATTTCGCCGCTGCCAACCACCCAAACGCGGTTGACCTTGTTCATCAGTCCTTTTACTTCCACAGGGCCGTTGGGTCTGTATGGCAAATAAAGATAAAGCACGTCGCCTGCCTTGTTTAGCGTAGTGTAACCTTGGAAATGCTCGGCAGGAATGCCGGCACGGGTATCGTAGATTGCCTCTTTATGCTTTTTTGTCCAGCGTCCGAACTCCTTAAGTATAGCCACTTGCTCGTCGGGTATAGTTCCGTCTTCCTTCGGCCCTATATCGAGCAAAAGGTTGCCGCCCATGCTAAGGCAGTCGACAAAAGTACGCAGCAGAATATAAGGTGATTTATAATTGGTATCTACATATTGGTATCCCCACGAGTCGTTCATGGTCATGCACAGCTCCCAATATTTGTCGGCAGGGCGAACCACGGGCACTCCCTGTTCAGGCGTAGCATAGTCGCCATAGCCTTGTATCCTCGAATTGAGGATGACCTTGGGGTTGGTTGAGCGCAACATGTTCACTATTCCTTTAGCATTCCATGCCTCCGCCGTCTGCTCCCAGTCGCCATCAAACCAATACAAGTCAGGTTTGAAGCGAGTGTTCAACTCCTTTAGCTGTGCCATGTCAAAATTGACAAACCGTTGCCACCGCGCAGAGTCATTCTTATATCTCGTCTCCGTGCGTGTCTTATTGGGGTAATCAGGATGCGACCAGTCGAGTAATGAATAATACAGCCCGAGCTTAAGCCCATGACGGCGCACTTCTTTCACAAACGGAGCTATCAGGTCTCTGCCTGCCGGCGTGCTCTTTACAACGCTCAGGTCGCCTGCCTTGGTGTCCCACAAAGCCACCCCGTCGTGGTGCTTTGTGGTAATGACCGTATAGCGAGCCCCACTTTCCTTTATCAGGTCAAGCCATGCCTTGGGGTCATATTTTGAAGCCGTGAAACCTTTGCACTGGTCCATGTATTCCTCATAAGGCAGATATTTGTTATAAAACGACCAGCTTTCCGACACGCCTTTTACGGCATAAATGCCCCAATGGATAAAAATCCCCAATTTGGCATTGGCAAACCAAGCCATGTTCTCATCACTCTGCTTTGCTGGTTCCTGCGAGCTTGCCGCCTGCGGCAGCATACACGCCAACATCCCTAAGAGGATGCAGCTTAAACATTTATTTTTCATAGACAATCAATAAATAAGCGAACCGGAAAGGCACCAATAGCTAACACTTCCGCCCTCCGGGGCTCCTTGCGGTATCTGAACACAAACCGTATGCTCACCAGCCTTCAAGTCGCCAACATATATATATTCAGGATTAGTCACCGTTCCAGGACACCAGTTAGAGCGACTGAGGTCAGACGAACTTAGTCCGTTGGGGAAATTGCCAGAACACGGGTTCGAGTTGCGGTAGGTGCCGCAGTCGTCTCGCCAAGGAATAAAGCTTATCACTTTCTGCCCGTCAACATATATTGTGTTCACTTTCTGGTTAAACTCGTCGCCGCCTCCCCAGCCGCCATGTCCGGTGGTAAGGTAATAGAGCCTTGCGCCTTTAACGTCTTCTTTCAAAGTGAACTTCACTCTCAGCGAGTCTTTGCCCAAGAACGTAGGATAATCCTGTCCTGCCTGCTCTATATAGTTCACGGTGTTGAACAGTGGCAACGCCTTGAGCCGCTTGCCCTCCTCGTCAGGATAATACTTCAGCTTCACTGACACTCGATGCCCTTTTGCGTCCCAGTTGCCGATGTATGCGCCTATCCATGCCTCACCCTGCAAGTGCTGAGCCAGGTTGGTAACTTCGGTTTTGTAAACGACAGAGTCTGCCCATGTCTGCCCGGGCACCTTGTTGTGGTTGTATTTACGCACGCCAAAGCCCGTGAAAAACCTCATCAGTTCCACTGGCACGTCATAGTCAGGTGTAGAAATTACGGCAGGATAAGATTTGCCGCCAGACTGGAAGGCTGGCACACTTTTCAAATCCTTCAAAGCGTCGATGAAAGACTTTGCCTTGCCAGTAGGTATAACAAATATAGAGCCCGTACGGTCATAGGCATCTCCGTCTGAATATTGCACCACTTCAAGGAAAACAGAGCGGTCATTTATATTCTCCGGCAGCTTTACCTTTTTCAACACCACCGTGCCGCCGGCCGCAGGATAAACCACGCCTTCCTTAAGGTCGCCCTCCAATTTAGCACCGCTAAAGCAGATGCGCTGCTGGTCAAACACTGGCACAGATATTACTCCGCTTTGGTTTATTGCGTATTGATAATAATCATTGTCAAGCTGTTGTCCCCAGTCGGCAGGCAGCAAATCGCCTGTTGGCTTGAATGCCTTTATCTCTGTGGCTTCCTGAACCATGTCGCCATTACGCACCACGCGAAGCACCAGTCCGTCGGGCACACCCACATAAGACTGCGGAGTGCCGCGGAAAGCCAAGTCGTTGGTAAACCATACATCTATGGTGTTGGAATTTATTATCGTGCGCACCACCTTACAGTGCAAGCCGAGAAAAACGGTATCCTTTATTTCCTTGAAGCCCTTGCCATATTCAAACGGCGATACGGCAGAAATAATCTCGCCATTTGGCAGCACTGCGCGCTTGTAGCTGCACCTGCGACTGTAGTCGATATAACTGTTCTGCTGCAGGCGGCGCCTGTCCGACTGTGTTTGTGAAGAAGGCTGCCCTGCCTCTTTATTGCTCACCGGCTCAAGTCTTACCTGATCTCCAGCCACAAGCATCTTCACACCTCCAGGCATAGTCTTGTCCTTGTAAACACTCCTATACACAATCTCTATGCCTTTCGCCTTTCTCATTTTTTTGGCATAGTTTTGCGCCGTAGCTCCAATACAGGAAGCAAGACATAGTAATAATAGATAAACTTTTTTCATAATAAATAAATTGTCTGTAAATAAGCCCGCGCCACACAAACAGGGTTGTGGGGCACGGACTTTGTAATTAAATAGGTATAAGGTTAGAATATAATGCTTTTGCACATGCATGCAAACATGTCATCGTTTTTTTAAAAGTTTCCTCTCGCTTGTTTAATATTTGCAAAATTAGTAAACATTTTTCGTTCGCACAAACTTTTTCGGAGTTTTTTTTAAAATCTATCCCCATTAGAAGGTAAATTGAAATAAATAAAGCTTTTTTAAACCCCCAAACAGCCTTTCTATGCAAGATTAGCATTATTTTTGCAGCAATAATAATGAAAGTCATAACATTTAAAAAGGTATAAGCTATGAATCAGAAAATCGTTGACTTGCTGGGCAAAAACGCCAGCTATTATCTCGACCATGAGTGCAAGACTATCGACAAGAGTATGATACACACTCCAGGCCCCGATTTCGTTGACAAGGTGTGGAAAGACAGCGATCGCAACATACGCACGCTGCAATCGCTTCAGACGCTGTTCAACCACGGCCGCCTCGCAGGCACTGGTTATCTGTCAATACTGCCAGTTGACCAAGGCATTGAACACTCAGCCGGAGCCTCTTTCGCCCCGAATCCTGAATATTTTGACCCTGAAAACATCGTAAAGCTTGCCATTGAGGGCGGCTGCAATGCCGTGGCTTCTACATTCGGCGTGCTGGGCAACGTGGCACGCAAATATGCCGACAAGATTCCGTTCATCGTGAAGCTCAACCACAACGAGCTGCTTACATATCCTAACTCGTTCAAGCAAATCATGTTCGGCACCGTGCGTGAGGCGTGGAACATGGGAGCCGTAGCCGTGGGCGCAACCATCTACTTCGGCTCTGAGGATGCCCGCCGCCAGATTGTGGAGGTTGCACAAGCCTTTGAGGAGGCTCACCAGCTTGGCATGGCAACAATACTGTGGTGTTACCTGCGTAACTCGGCATTCAAGAAAGACGGCGTTGATTATCACACTGCCGCTGACCTCACATCGCAGGCAATACACATAGGCGCTACAATACATGCCGATATAGTAAAGCAAAAGCTGCCTAACTGCAACGGTGGCTTCAAGGCTCTCAACTTCGGCAAGACAAGTGACTTGGTTTACAACAAGCTCACCACCGACCACCCGATAGACCTGACCCGTTATCAGGTTGCCAACGGCTTTATGGGTCGTGTAGGCCTCATCAACTCCGGTGGCGCAAGCACCGGCAACGAGAGCGACGACCTTGCCGCAGCTGTAACGACGGCTGTTGTCAACAAGCGCGCCGGCGGCATAGGCCTCATCAGTGGCCGCAAGGCTTTCCAGAAGCCTATGAAGGACGGCGTCGAGTTGCTCAACACCGTACAGGATGTTTATCTTGATAAAGACATCACTATTGCCTAAACCATCTTCCACTCCTACC
>CAZZNO010000099.1:0-4009 GCA_964655685.1 uncultured Prevotella sp. | reverse complement strand
GGAAAGTGGTGTTCCAGAAGAAGGAAAGCCACCAACAAGCACACCGACAGTGGCGCAGCAATGAAAACACGGCACGCGAGCATCCTCTTTGCGGCGTAAATACACCTTCTCTACGCCGTAAAAGCATGACGTTTACGGCGCAGAGGAATCGCCTTTACGGCGTAATCAACAGACCTTGCCGCCGTAAAGATGACACTACTTTTATCGTTCAAAACAAACACCTCTCTATTCCGCTGATTTACAACAGCTTGCAACCAACCCCATAATTGCGCCATACAGAAAAAAGTATCGGCTTGAACGAAAAACCGATGCTCCTGAGAGGGTTTGCCTTGACTTTATGTTTACAATCATTTGCCGGCGGATTTTCTTGTTGACAATGAAAGAAAAACGAATGTAAAACTACAGGCGAAAGCATACATTAAAAACCTGCTTATTGCTAATTTTGCTTAACGACACAAAAAAAAAGACAACGACTAATAAATCTTATAAAAAAGATATATCTTTGTAATTACTTAAGAGAAACATTAAACCGTAAGCATGAAAAAAGCATTTGCACTGTTGTGTATGTTCCTTAACATAGGGGCATATTGCATGGCACAAAACATTATTCCAAACGATACATTCAACCTGAGCCACAGAGCATACGACATGTCGCTGTCCCCTGACGGCAACCAGGCTCTCATTTTCTATACTGACAGCTTGTCACCCAAAAAGCAGAAGGGCATGGCAGGGCTTTATGACCTCAAAAGCAAAGCCTTCGTCTGGACACGCGAATGCAGCTATAAAGGCAAGCAAAGCAGCATTAGCGGTCAAGGTTATCAAGCCATTTTTCGCCAAGCATCCAATGAAAGCAAGATAACGCCGTACGGCACGCTTATAGTAGAAGGCGGCAAATGCACGATGGTAGGCAACGACGGCAACAATCTGTGGCAGGTAACGCTCATGCCGGTGCTCCTAAATATGGAAAAAGATCTGCTGCTCGGCTACAGCAACGGCTCATCGGCAAAACTGCGCGCCTACCGCCTGAGCGACGGCAAACAGCTGTGGCAGCAGAAGGTGAGCCACAGCACCAACTGGGGCTGGAACCAGATTTATGAAGCTAACGACTCGTTGGTGATTGTTGCAGCCGACGAACTCAACTTCCTCAACCCTCTTAACGGCAACCTGTATGCCTACGATTCGCGCAACGGTTTCCAGCGCACGGGCAACATGTTGCTGAAAGCCCTTGCCGCAGGAGTGGCAGGCGGCGTGATGGGCGGACTTACGGGCGTGGCAGTCATTCCTACGGGCAATTCCCCTTTCTTCTCAGCCGATGTCTACACCAACACCTGCTCCAACATCTTTCGCATGGGCGACAAGTATTATTTCTCCGACCGCAATCGCCTGTCTTGTCTTGATGCTAACGGCAAGACCATTTGGACACATGACTTTCCGTCAAAGGTCATGGGCCATGCCCGCATTACCGGCGAAGGCAACCGCGTGACCGTGGTCAACTATGGCTACGGGCTTGCAGGAGGCGCAATGAAGAAGCCATGCGGACAACCTTTCATTGCCTCGTTTGACGCAACCAACGGCAATGAGCTTTACACAACAAAGCTGACAGACAGCAAGGACATGGTGACGGATGCATACGTAGACAACGACAATGCCTTCATAATGTTTCCCGACCACATGGTGTATCAAGAACTTGGCGACTCAGCAGTCCGCTTACAACCTTGGAACACGACGGCATACGGTTCGCTCGTCATGCTGCCTACCGACACCATATACACGTTCCGCCTCAACGACCAGGTGCTCACGCCCCTGCACACCGACTCTACCCACTGCGTCGTCACTACCGACAAGGGGCAGATGAAGGTTGTCAACAAGGCATTGGACATTACCGACGACTTCGATGCCGCAAACTATTATCAGAAGCTCTACGGCGCTGACGGCTTTGCCGTGGTGACCAACGAAGACGGCAGCGGCAATGGCGAACTGCTCATCATAAAAGACAACGGCGAGCCCGTGGGGCGCATTGGCAAAACCGTGACGCTGGGCGCAGCATTCGGCGACAACGTCTATATCCTTTCCGGAAAGCAAATTCTGAAAATAAACTTTAAGCAAATAAAACATGAAAACAGTCCTGCTGACGGCATTGACAATGCTGCTTCTGCTGCCTTGCGCTAAGGCACAGACGGTGTTCAAGAAAGCGCAGAAACCACAATCAACTATCTACTCTGAACAAGGCGGAGCCCTCAATGGCAAAATAAAGCCCTACCTGCGCGGCGGACTGTCCGTAGGCAGCTTCGTCGGCGAAAACAGCAACGGCTTGGGCAACGTGTGCGGTGGCATGGTGGAAGGCGGCTTACAAATTCCTTTCAACAATCCGCAATACGGCATACAGCCGGGGCTCAGATTCATAATGAAAGGAGCCAAGGCTCCGTGGAACGAGGGCGACAGCAACAACACGACCTTGCGACTCAACTACCTTGAAGTGCCGGTGAACTTCTTTTACAAGCTTCCCACAGGAGACAAGTCGCTGTTGCATTTTGCGTTAGGTCTCTATGCGGCTTACGCAGTGTCCGGCAACCAGAAATACCAGGGCACGAGCTATGAAGTCTTCAACGGCGAATACTTCAACTACCATAGGTTTGACACGGGTGCCGACGTGGAGATAGGCTACCAATACAGGCGCGTGCAGTTTAACATTGGAGCTGAAGTGGGCTTCGTAGCCTTACGCTCAAAAGACCCAGATGGCAACAACTTCCCTGAAAACGGAGCCATATACTTCACCATCGGCTACGTGTTCAATTAGCCTCAAGCCGCATTTCCATACGTCAACCGCTCTATATTCTATGTCACAATGCCAAAAACCAAGACTCAAAGCTGATTTCTCAAAGATTTTGCGTAACTTTGCACAGAATCTCTAAATTACAAAAAACAACATGAAACACACACAGCGATTGACAGCCACCGTTTTTGCGGCGTTCATGATGATGGGCGCATGGGGACAGAAATGGAGTGGTAACCCCGTATTCCAAGGTTGGTATGCCGACCCTGAGGCTACGATTTACGAAAACCAATACTGGGTATTCCCCACGAGCTCCCTCCCTTATGAGGAGCAAACATATCTTGACGCCTTCTCGTCGCCCGACCTGATAAAGTGGACCAAGCATCCGCGCGTCCTCACCAATGAGAGCGTGAAGTGGTGCAAGCGCGCCATGTGGGCACCTGCCGTAATCCACGCCAACAACAAATACTACCTCTTTTTCGGAGCCAACGACGTGCATGAAGGAGAGATTGGCGGCATAGGCGTAGCAACAGCCGACCGCCCCGAAGGCCCTTATGCCGATGCCCTTGGCAAGCCTCTGATAGGCAACATCGTCAACGGCGCACAGCCCATCGACCAGTTCGTCTTCCGCGATGACGACGGGCAATACTATATGTATTATGGTGGCTGGGGGCACTGCAATGTTGTGAAGCTCTCGCAAGACCTGCTCAGCATAGTGCCGTTCAGCGACGGAACAACCTACCGCGAGGTGACACCCCAAAGCTATGTAGAGGGCCCGTTTATGCTGAAGCGCAACGGGAAATACTACTTCATGTGGAGCGAAGGCTCATGGACCGGCCCTGACTATTGCGTGGCATACGCCATCAGCGATTCTCCTTTCGGGCCTTTCAAGCGCATAGGAAAAATATTGCAGCAAGACCCCAAAGTGGCAACCGGCGCCGGACACCATTCCGTGATAAAGATACCGGGTAAAGACGAATACTACATAGTGTACCATCGCCATCCCCTTGGCGACACCGATGGCAACCACCGCGTGGTGTGCATGGAAAAGCTACAGTTTGACAGCAAAGGTTTCATCAAGCCCGTGAAGATAACCTTCAAGGGCGTAAAGAAGAATGCCATAAAGTAAACAAGGGCACACGCCTTTTACAGAAAAAGATGGTGTATCAAAAATGAGCCCGGCGGGCTCGCCGCACTTTTAACCCTCACTCATCCTCGAAGCGAAGCGAGAGGTGA
>CAZZNO010000098.1:8677-11129 GCA_964655685.1 uncultured Prevotella sp. | reverse complement strand
ATATTACAAAAGAACAGCTTGGCTGCCGCCTTATCTCGCGTGGTGACGGGCAGGAATTCGATATTACCGCGCAAGGCTGGAATCCGCTTAAGTAATGCCTTTCTGACGCAACAGGCTGCATCTTCAAATTAATTGTGTAGGTGTGTCAAAAGAACCTTAAAGGTCACATGATTATTGCACGCTCGTGCCCGTAAGGCAGAGTGCTGACCTTTATGAGGACATAGCTTTTGACACACCTACATTCTTTTTATATCCTTTTTCTTGAAATCAAAAAAGCTCATTATCTTTCTTGTTCTTTAACAAAATGGCGTAATAATTGGTTCATAATGGTTCTTTTATAAATATTTCAGTCTGTTTTTTTGGAACTTTAAACATTCTTTCTTAATTTTGCCAATAAGGTTTTCAAAGCCAACCAAATAAATCTAAGAACTTCACCGATATAATGTGGCAAAAGGAGCGGACTAATGGAATATGTATATTTTAACTCTCGCGATGAACTGATAAGGCTCAGTATCGCTGACATTGTTTACTTTGAAGCTGACGGCAACTACACAAAAGTAGTTACTGCCAACAAGTTGACAAGTGTTGTAGGTTTGAACCTCGGACAAATGGAAACTGCTCTTGCAAAACAACTTGGCGTGACAGCGACAATATTCATACGTCTTGGCAAGAGGTTTATAATAAACCGAAACTTCATTTATAAGATTTCACTGCATAATCAATGCTTAATACTCTCAGATTTTAGTAGGTTTGCATTCAAGGTGCCGGTTTCCAAAGAAGCATTACGCAGGATGAAGCAGTTGCTTGTACCTACACAAAATGATCAAACTGCAAATGATAAGCTATAATTTATAGACTTAAAACTCAAAAGACTATCATGGATTATATCATTGGACGCGATGCCAATACGTCGCAACTCTGCATTACCTTTGGGCAACAGGTAATCCGTCTCGGTTCGCTGGGCAGTGTGCCTATGACCGTTAGCCGCCATCATTGCCAGCTTACTATTGATGATAACGGACAAATGAGCATTAAAAACTTAAAACCGCAGAATGTCACTTACGTCAACTGTCATGCCGTTGAGAGTAAAAGCATAACGGCGAATGACAGCATAGCTCTCGGGTCTGCCCACTATCAAATCAATCTCGTCGAAATAATCTCGGCTGTAAAGAAAGCAATGCCTAAGGTTGTGGATATTCGTCAGTTGAAAAGCGTATGGGATGAATACAACAATGCCCAGCTCGAAATGAAAATCAAGCAAGGCAAATTCGTAGCACTCAGTTCAGGCACTGGACTCATCACGATGGCTGCCGTGGTGCTGTCATTCATGGGTGTAGGCTTGGAGGCAAGGATTGCCTGCTATGTAGTTGCCGCAGTATTTATCTTGATTACCATCATAACTCGATGGAAGAACGCTACAAAGATTCCGCTCCAACAAGAAGAATGGAAGAAGTGGCTTCGCAACAACTACAAGTGTCCTAACTGCGGTCACTCGTTCAACATGGATTACGACACGCTTTCGCAATATGACAATTGTCCGTATTGCAAGGCGAAGTTTAAGAAATAAAGCATTTCATCACTAAATCCCACCATTTCATACAATATTGGTTTTTGAAGGCAGCATGATTGGAGATTATTTCCGATATTTGCGGTGTAAACAGAAAATGAACCGATAAAAAAGTTACAACTATGATGACAAATGACGACACAATTGCAATGGATGGCAGACAGTTTGCCAACGAGCAGAACAACAAAGTCAATGCCAGGTGCAATGCCAATGTACGAGACAAGAAAAACGACGCATGGAAAAAAGTAGTATTTGGAGGTTCTGCGGGCATCCTTGTCGGCGCAGGAGCTGTGTATGCTGCAAGTGCCTATGCCTCCACCAACAAAGATGCTGATAATGCTGTTGATCAGGTAGATAATGTGAAAGTAGCGAAGGTGGGCGACGACCTTTCTTTCAAGGATGCCTTTGACGCAGCCCGCGCACAGGTTGGCTCCGGCGGCGTGTTCCGATGGAATGGCGGTCTCTACAGCACATACAATGAAGACGAATGGAATGGCATGTCAGACGAAGACAAAGCAGCCTTCACACGGGCTATCCGTCCCGAGGTACGCGCAGATGAGATTGTAGCAGAGCGTATGTCTGAGGCAGAGCCGCATGTGATAATAATTAAAGAACAAGTGGCAACAGAACCACACGGGGCGGCAGAAACTACAGGAGATGTTCAGACTGTGGCACATAATGCAGCGGGTAGTAGCGTTGCCTTGAATGCGGGCACTCAGCAACAGAGTGCAGGCGATGACGACGTGCATGTAGTTGGTACTGGTTATGTGCAAGGGCATCAAGCTGTTGCTTTCGACATGACCGGCAATGGTGAGGCTGATGTTGCCATCATAGACATGAATGACAATGGCAAGCTTGACGACCCTGATGTCGCTGTATTCAGTG
>CAZZNO010000098.1:0-8667 GCA_964655685.1 uncultured Prevotella sp. | reverse complement strand
CTGATGAAGGCTTTGGTTACACATCGGGTGGCTCTGAACCGACGACGGACCCCAGCCTTGACCCAAACATGCAACAGGCTTCTTACGGTAATCCCGACCTTTCGCCTGACATGCCCGACTACATGAATGACGCTGATGTCAGCGGAACACAGGTTTGATTTATGTGTAGGATAGCGTTGATAACAGGTTTGCTGTTCTTTGCCATTCTTATGCAGGCAAAGACATACATTGTGTGTGTTGGTATATCCGACTATCCCGGCACACGCAATGATTTGCGTGTCAGTGCCAACGACGCGGTAACCATAGCCACCATCTTTGCCAAGAACAACAATGCCGAAGGTGTGCGCTACACTAACAGTGATGCGACTCGTGCCAATGTGCTGAAAGGCATGAGTGAAGTGTTTGCAAAGGCTGGTGCTGACGATGTTGTGATATTCTTCTTCAGTGGTCACGGCGTGCCTGGAGGCTTAATTTGTTACGATGGCGCCTTGTATTATAAGTCTATATTTAATGCCATGAGCGAAAGCAAGGCACTTAACAAGGTGGTAATTGCTGATGCTTGCTTTTCCGGGAAAATGAGGAACACACAGAAGCGCAATGACAACTACTCCAACCTCAACGCCATGTTCTTCCTGTCTTCCCGTTCCAACGAGACTTCTTTGGAAATGCCAAGGCGCAGCGGTTTCAAGAACAGCTTGTTTACGGCGTATCTTGAACGTGGCTTGCGTGGCGGAGCTGATGCTGACCGCAACTGCACCATTACTGCCCATGAACTATACAATTATGTACACAATGGTGTAGTAAGCCGGTCTCGTGGCCGCCAGCATCCAGTGATGTGGGGGAAATTCAATGATAACATGCCTATAATAAAGTGGTGAATATGTATGAGCAAATAAAGAGAATAAAGTGCCCGAACTGTGAAACAATCCTTGACATAAAAAACTCAAAGGATGAGGCTGTGAAACTCATCACCTGCCCACAGTGCAAGGCAACATTGAAAGTGAAGTTTAAGGAGCTGAATATTATGGATGCCCAGACTTATTATTCTGGTGCTTCCAAAGATGGGGAAACAAAGTATGGAGGCTATAAGGACAATGTAGAAACGCAATTACATAAAGGAACTTCCAATGTAAAGGCAGTTTACCTGAATGTAGATGGCAAGAGTTATCCACTGAGTATCGGCACGAATATCGTTGGACGCAAGGGATCAACCTCGCAAGCAACGGTGCAGATAGAAACATCCGACCACTACATGAGCCGCCAGCATGCAAAGATTGTTGTCACAAGATTGCCTGACGGCAGGCTTAAGGCTGTCATCAGCAACGACCACAACAAGAACATTACGACTATTGACGGTCAGGACTTGCTTCAAGGAGATGCGATAGTATTGGAGAACGGAGACCGAATCGTCATGGGCAATACAACAGTAACATTCAAGGAATTATGAATTTTACATTATATCCCCCGCAAGCCATCCATGAGCTTGGCAAGCGCGAGAACCAGGAGGATGCCATATATCCGAAGCCAGGTGAGGCAACGGAGCGCGACCGCCTTTTCATTCTTTGTGACGGCATGGGCGGTCACGAGAAGGGCGAAGTTGCGAGCAACACCGTCAGCAAGGCAATGGCAGAGTATTTTAACAAGAACGCAAGTGCAGACGAAGTGGTAAGCGATGACGTCCTGCTTGCAACTCTTGAATACGCTTATCAGCAACTCGACGCTATAGACGACGGCGCGGCAAAGAAAATGGGCACTACGCTTTGCTTGCTTCTTTTCCACCGTGGCGGACTAACGGCAATGCACATTGGTGACAGCCGTATCTATCACATTCGCCCTTCTGAGCATCGTTTATTGTATCAGAGCAAGGATCATTCTCTCGTCTACGACCTTTATCAGGCAGGCGAGATAACCTACGACGAGATGCGCACCTCGCCACAGAAGAACATCATCACCCGTGCCATACAGTCTGGCGAGGACAACCGCGTGCGCCCGTCCATAGTACATATTACGGACATTAAGGCTGACGACTACTTCTATATATGTAGCGACGGTATGTTAGAGCAGATGAACAATGAAGAGCTTTGCGACCTATTCTCTGCTAAAGGCTCTGACGAGGAGAAGCGGAAACAACTCATTGATGCCACCGCCGACAATAAGGACAATCACTCGGCTTACTTTGTTCATATAAAAGATGTGACGAAGAAACAAGGTGACAACCTCAAAGACGATGAGCAAACCTCCAAGGATAATGCACTTAACATAAAGCCGTATATTGGGGATGCAGAGGATGACGTAGCGGTGGTTGCCACGCGAAATAATGAGGTACCGCAAACGCCTCCACAAATCATCCAAGCAGGCGGCAAAAAGTCGTCATGGCAAGGTTTATTGGCTGTGTTGGTGGGATTGGCGGTCGTTGTCTTGCTTGCATGTGGCATTATGATAATAAAGCCTTCTGAGAAGAAGGCGGAGTCTCAGAAAGAGAGCCCTTATGGCGGTGGCAGAGGAGAAGAAGACGCATATCACAGTAAACAAACTACTATTACCAGGCTGGGCGTAAAGGCTGTTACAACTACTTTGCCTAAAGCTGAAAACAAACCGGCAAGTGGGAAAGCTGGAGTTGTATCCTCTCAAATACAGTTCGAACAATCCCAGCCGGAAGGTTCGGCGGGTGCCACTCAAATTACACCAACTTCAGGCAAAGAAGCCGAAACAGAGGCGGGGACACAAAGGCAAACGATAGAAAAGCTAAAAGGCCATAAGAAAGGAAATCCGTCAGAGACTAACGACGAGCAGCAATCAAATGATAATAATGATAACGTATGACCAATAATATCAACAACAGCACCATGTTGCGATTGGGCACCATACTTCATGGCACCTACCGCATCGACGGCTACCTGTCTTCGGGTGGCTTTGGCAATACATACGTGGCGACGAACATAGAACTTGGCGACAGGCTGGCTGTCAAGGAGTTTTTCATGAAAGGTATATCGCAGCGTGACGATAACAATACTACCGTCAGCGTGAGCAATGCGGAAAATAAGACTACCTTTGCTTCACAGCTTGAAAAGTTCAAGAAGGAAGCGCGCCGTCTGCACCAGCTTCACAACGAACATATAGTCTATGTCTATGACCTCTTTGAGGAGAACGGCACGGCATATTATGTCATGGACTATGTTGACGGTGAGAGCCTCAGCGAACGGTTGAAGCGCACAGGAGTGCCAATGTCGGAGACTGAGGTGCTGCACATCTTGCCGCAGATACTTGATGCCCTTGCCGCTGCCCACAACTATTCTGATGGCGACAAGCAGGGCATCTTCCACCTTGACCTCAAGCCTGCCAACATAATGAATGACAAGCAGGGCAACATTAAGCTCATCGACTTTGGCGCGAGCAAGCAACAAAGTGCCGAAGGTGGCGCAACGACATCCACAGCCGTGAGCTATACGCAAGGCTATGCCCCGCGTGAGCAGATGGAGCAGAACCTGGACAAGTTCGGGCCGTGGACAGACTTTTATGCCCTCGGTGCCACGCTCTATACGTTACTCACCAACAAGAAGCCGCCATTGCCATCGGATATTGACGACGATGAGACCCCCGACAAGCATCTGTCTCTCCTGATGCCTCCGTCTATAAGCAAGAAGACCAAACGCCTTGTTCTCTGGCTGATGAACACCAACAGGAAGAAGCGTCCGCAAAGTGTTGAGGCTATTCAGAAGTTCCTCGAAAGTGACGGCGATGTTACTATTGCAACAGGAGAACAATCCGCAGATGATAGTAAAGACGACGATGATGAGACAAAGGTTGCGGGAGGTAACAAAGATAAGAACGACACCTTGGCATCTGTGGTAAAGAACGATGCTGTGGACGTGAGTAAAGAGGCGAATAATCCCGAACCGCAGCCTCAATTCGTTCCCATAGACGGCAATTCAGGCAAAAGGAGCAACAAAAAGAAGAAAGTGTTCGGAATAGGTGCTGTGCTCATTGTTGTCATTATTATTGTCATTGTAGCTTCGAGTGGTCTTGGTAATGGCAATAAATCGGGCACGCCTGCTGTCGACTCTAAAATTACCGCCGTAGATACGACATCGATAAATACTGAAAAGGTAACCAAACGCCAATGCCATGTCGCGCAGGGCTACTGCACTTATACAGGCTCTGTCAACGAGAAAGGCATGCCTGATGGCGAAGGAGAAGCATGGTTCAAGGATGGCAGATACTACAAAGGCTTGTTTTCCAATGGCATGATGGTCGACGACGATGCGTTCTTCCGCTTCCCTAATGGCGACACTTATCAAGGATCTTTTGTCAAAGACCATTTCTCTAAAGGCCGCTACACCATGAAAGAGGACCAGTCCTATTTTGTTGGTACTTACGATAGTAATGGTCAGCCAAAGGATGGCGCATGGTATGACAAGAATGGAAACAAGATACAGAACGTGTAAAGATATTGTGGTTATGAACAAAAATAGGAAAAAGAACGTTTGGCGACTGCTACTTCTGCTGTGTCTTTGCTTACTGCCTTTTTCTTTATATGCGCAGGGTACTGTCATCAAGCGAAAACCGGCACCTAAGCCTAAGAAAGAGAATAAGTATAAGCATTCAAAGCAGCAAACACCTTCAGAGAAGCCATCGTCTTCTAAGAAGTCGTCGGAAACAACTCGCAAAAGAACTTCTTCTCGTCTTCAAGAGCCAACAGGACACTACTCTACGGAATATCTTTCTGACGAGACTATTACCGTTAATGGTGTAAGCTTCGTGATGAAGGGTGTGCAAGGCGGCGTGTTCACGATGGGAGCAACACCAGAGCAAGGTAGTGATGCAGATAGCTATGAAAAGCCAATACATCGTGTTGCGATAAGTAGTTTCCGCATAGGACAGACAGAGGTGACGCAACGACTGTGGCAAGCCGTCATGGGCAGTAACCCTTCAAGCTTTAAGGGTGACAACAGACCTGTAGAGAGTGTAAGTTGGAATGACTGCCAGACATTTATCAGTCGTCTGAATTCTTTGACTGGTCGTCGTTTCCGTCTGCCCACTGAGGCGGAGTGGGAGTATGCTGCACGTGGAGGCAACAGAAGCAACGGCTACAAATACGCGGGGTCTAACAACATAGACAATGTGGCGTGGTACAATATCAATAGTGGAATGGAAACTCATAATGTCGGCACAAAGTCGCCTAATGAGCTCGGTATCTACGATATGAGCGGTAATGTTTGGGAGTGGTGCAAGGATTGGTATGGAAACTATGGTTCAAGTGGGCGGACGAACCCCACTGGCCCTAATTCTGGTTCTTTCCGTTTCCGCGTCTATCGTGGCGGCTACTATGGCTACATCGCGGGGTACTGCCGTGTGGCGTACCGCTTCAGCGGCTGGCCAGACAAGCGCGACAGCGACCTCGGCTTGCGCCTCGCCCTTTAGTAACTTTTGCACCGACTTTACACTACTTACTACGAATATGGCAGAGATAAACAAGAAAGATATGTTGCGGGAAGGTACCGTGCTACGTGGTGTTTACCGAATTGACGGCTACCTCTCGTCGGGTGGCTTCGGCAACACTTATGTGGCTACTAACGTAGAGTTCGACGAGAAGTATGCCATCAAGGAATTCTTCATGCGTGGCGTATCCCAGCGTGACGGGAACAACACCACTGTCAGCGTGAGCAATGCCGAGAACGAGACAGCGTTTGCTTCTCAGCTCGAAAAGTTCAAGAAAGAGGCACGGCGATTGCGCAAGTTGCATAGTGACCACATAGTTAGGGTTTATGACCTCTTTGAGGAGAACGGCACCGCTTACTATGTGATGGACTTGATTGACGGCGAAAGCTTGTCAGAGTGGCTGAAGCGTACGGGCAAGCCTCTGACGGAGGCCGAGGTGTTGCGCATCCTGCCGCAAGTGCTCGACGCCCTTGATGCCGCCCACAGTGCCCGCATCTGGCACCTTGACCTCAAGCCCGCCAACATAATGATTGACAGGCAGGGCAACGTGAAGCTCATCGACTTCGGCGCAAGCAAGCAGCGGCGGCCTGACGGCGAAGGTGCGACGACCAACTCCACGACCATCGCCTACACACCAGGCTACGCACCCATAGAGCAGATAGAGCAGGAGCTTGAAGAGTTTGGCCCGTGGACTGACTTCTATGCCCTCGGCGCAACCCTCTACACCCTGCTGACCAATCGGAAGCCGCCATCGCCAACCAAGATACTTAGGGATTCTTCCTCCGAGAAGGCATCCACCCTGCCCCTGCCGCAAGCGATAAGTCCCAAGACTAAACGTCTAATCCTTTTGCTAATGTCCTACGACTCTAATGACCGCCCACAAAGCGTGGCACAAATCCGCAACTTCCTTGCGAATGATGAGGATGATGATACGGTAATTGATGACGGACAGACAGAAACCGACAGGGATAGCAGAGAAGAAACGCAGGTATCCGAGAAAAAGGTGAATGCCGATGCGGACAAAGGTGACAGAGGGGAGAAAGAAACAAAAGAAACAAATCCTGACAAACCGCCTCAAGCAAAGAAACACATTCCGTTGGCCTTAGCCATCATAGGAATTGTAGCTGTCATCGGAGGAATAGTATTATTCTCGTCGAAAAGCGGTCAAACGACACAGGTGGATAAGAAACTTACCCCTGCGCAGCAAGTCGTCATAGACAACATCATAGCGAACATGGTGCCGGTCGAAGGCGGTACATTTACTATGGGAGCAACTCCTGAGCAAGACAAAGATGTGTATGATGACGAGAAGCCGGCCCACGAGGTGACACTCTCTGACTTTAGTATCGGCAAATACGAGGTAACGCAGAAAGAATGGAAAACGGTTATGGGCAGCAATCCGTCATATTTTAAAGGTGACAACAGACCCGTGGAGTGTGTCAGTTGGGATGATTGCCAGAAGTTCATAGGGAAGCTGAACTCCATGACTGGCAAACATTTCCGTCTACTTACTGAGGCAGAGTGGGAGTATGCCGCGCGTGGAGGTAACAAGAGTAAGGGTTATAAATATGCAGGTTCGAATAACATTGATGCCGTAGCATGGTATGCAGACAATAGCGGCAATACTACACACGACGTAGGCACGAAACAGCCAAACGAGCTTGGCCTCTACGACATGAGTGGCAATGTTTGGGAGTGGTGTCAGGACTGGTATAGCGATTATAGCTCGAATAGCCAGACTAACCCTGCGGGGCCGTCTTTGGGCTCCAACCGTGTCATTCGCGGCGGCAGCTGGTACTACTCCGCGGGGAACTGTCGTGTGTCGTACCGCAACTACTACTCGCCAGTCTACCGCTACTTCAACATAGGCTTGCGCCTCGCCCTTTAGTTCTATCTTGAAAACAGCATAGAGCAAATCGGAGACTTGCGGGCGAAAGACGGCCAATAAAAAAGGCCGTCAGAGCCGCAAGATCCGCTTTGCGGAATATTTTTACGAACAATGCAAATAAAAATAGGAAAAATCAATGTAACGTTGCAGTTTCCAAATAATATTCGTACATTTGCGGTATAATACAAAAAGAAAAACTATGAACGCAGTATCTATGAACAACCTGTGGACTTACCTACAGGGGCTTGCTTTGACGGCAGACAACTGGAACTGGCTTGCAACAAAGACATCGGAGATGTCAGGCAAAAAAGAAGCAATGGCAACACCAAAAGTCAAGGCAAAAAAATTCAGGTTTTCTCCAACAGTGAAAGAACTTATGGGCAGCGTGGGTATAGACCCCAAACATATTGAGGAAGATGAACGAATGAAATATATTCTGGACAAATGAAAGTTTTTCTTGACACCAACGTGCTGTTGGACTCTTTCTTGAAGAATCGGCCGTACTTCGACGAGGCTTCAGCAATCATCTCTGCTTGTGAATTTGGTGAAGTGGAAGGATACGTGTCTTACCTTACGCTTGCCAACATTGCTTATATCATGAGGAAAGACATTGAACACGAACAACTGATGAAAATCTTGCAGAAAACCATGAAAATTTTGAATGTCCTTCCTATGGAGAAAAGCCAACTTGAAGCGGCTGTTAAAATTGACGCCCCGGACTTTGAGGATGTCCTTCAGTATGAATGCGCAAAGGCTGGTGGTTGTAAAACTATTGTAACAAGTAATACCAAACACTTCAAATTCTGCAAAAATAATATTGATGTTGTCTCAACGGAGGACTATGCCCAGAATTTCGTTGAAGAAGATACAGAACAAACCAACATGACAACTGATGCGTGATTTACATCGACTTTCCACACCATGACTATTTTCTGCATCGATTTTACACGACTCTCCACGACTCTAATGTAATCAAGGAGTCTTTCATGAAACGGCGCGTTGCATAATTTTTGTGGATTTAGCTTTAAGCACCTTCTCAGCAACAGACAATCATAAAGTTAAAAAACAAGCAATAATAAAACTTTAACGTGCTTTACTTGCGTATTTGCTTGTTTATTCCTAACTAAAATCAAGGAGGATACGGAATCATGAAAAAAATATTGTTAAGGGCATGCGCAGTCCGTTCACTGGCGGACGGGTGTTTCTTGTAGAGGATACTGAGACACAGGAATTTCGCAAGGAACAATACACGGTGCATGTGCGCTATTATGTTTGCGAGGACACTGGTGAGGAATTCAATACCACTGAGCAGGGTGATATGACATGAAACGAATTGTACA
>CAZZNO010000097.1:2366-11204 GCA_964655685.1 uncultured Prevotella sp. | reverse complement strand
GTCGGGTGCACACCCTACGCAACACCCCGCCTCACCTGCTTCGCAGGATGAGACGAGGTTAAGCAAGTGGCGAGCCTTCCAGGCTCATTTTAATTCATAATTAGGGTGGGGACGATAATTATGCATTAAGCATTATGAATTATGCATTAATTATCGTTTTATAGTAACAGTGTCTGTCACGCCGTTGCCTGAGACTTGGATGGTGTTCGTTCCCTCTTGCAGGGTGACGGGAGCAAACCGCCATATCACGCCAGTGCTGTCGGGGCAGTGGTCGAGGGTTTGCACAGGCTTGCCGTTGACCGTGAGAGTAAGCGACGAGGCATTGCTATACACCTTTATGGGGACGATGCCCGACGGCGGGGCTACGGTGCGCCGGCGTGACGTTATGTACACGGTGGTCTCGTTCTTGTTCCATAGCGACTTGTAAAGGTAAAAGACATCTTTCTTTATCTTGCGGTCGCGCGTGACAAGTCCTTTGTCGTTGGTGTATTTCCGTTGCGGATTTTCTACGAACTTCACGCCGTCTTCCGAATCCATGAAGCCTTCCTGCCGGTTTGCCACGGGAAAGTCGAAAAGCACCCATGCGGAGGTGAAGTTGAGGAAAGGCATTGCCTGAATCTGCTTGACATAGCTCTCATGGAACATATTGCCAAGCTCCTCAAAGTGTTTTTTGTCGTTCTCACGAAGCACTTTCGTGTCGGTTTCATATGAATGGCAGTAAGGATTGACGCCTGCGCCATACTCGGCAACGTTGCTTACGCCCTTTACTTCATGCACTCTTTGCATGTTTTTGGTGAAAACCTCAAAGTTGCCTTGGTCGTAATACCAGCCGTTGTAGCGGTTCTCTGAGAAGAAGTCGCCCTTAAGGCTGGCGTAGCCTGGGTTGCGGTAAAGGCAGTCGTCGGTCATTCCTACGGGGCGGTATGGGTCGAGGGTCTTAGCGTAGTTATAAAGCTTTGCGGTTTCGTCTACTACTCTCTGGTAGTCTATCTTGCCTTGCAGCTTATTGTTGTTGCCCCATGTGTCAACTTCGTTCCACATGCCCCAGAAGACTATTGATGGATGGTTGTAAAGCGACTGTATCATCTCGCGCATCATGTTGTGGATGGTCTCAAAGTATGCGGGCTTTGCGTTCACGCCGCAGACGTTGACCCAAGGAATCTCGGTCTGGACAATGATGCCGAGCGAGTCGCAAAGGCGGAACTCATAATCGTTGTGCGGATAGTGGGCAAGGCGCAGGAAGTTGCAGCCCAGCTCTTTTATGATCTTATAGTCGGCATCAAAATCGCCCTTGCTTAGGGCGGAGGCTTTGCCCTCGGTGTCTTGATGCTCGGCGACGCCACGGAGCGGATAGCTCTTGCCGTTGAGGAAGAAGCCCTTGTCGCGGTCGAGGTGGAAGAAGCGGTAGCCCACTTTTGTCTCTACCAGGTCAGTCTGCTTTCCCTTCTTGTCAAGCATAGCCACTTGTAGCGTGTAGAGATAGGGGTCGGCAAGCCCGTTCCACAGGTGCGGATTTGCCAACGTTATTGTTTCGTCTACTTTCTCCGCCTGTACGCTCTTTGGCAGGTTCACTTTCTTTGTCCGTGCAGCTACTACATTGCCTTGGGCATCCTTCAGACGGTATTGCAAGGTGAGGCTTTGCTTCTTTCCTGTGGCGTTGGATAGATTGACTGAGACTATGGTCAGTGCTTCTTTTGTGCTCACAGAAGGAGTGCTGACATGAACGCGATAGAGCCCTGTGCCTTCGGGCGAGAATGCCACTTGGGGGAAGCGAAGGAAGAAGGCAGGGTTGTGCAGTCCGCCGTTCTTGTTGAAGTCTGATGAAACAGGAATGAGGTTTACGTCCTCCTCGTTGTTGCAAACAACCATCACTTCGTTGTCGCCGGCGTGTAGCTTGCCGTCAAGTTTTACATAAAACGGTGTGTAGCCGCCCTTGTGGTGCGTCATGAATTTACCGTTTACGTATATGTCTGCCTTTTGGGCGGCACCTTCGAACAGCAAGGCTGTTTGGCTTTTCAGGTCGGCTGCATCGACATGCAACGTACGCTTATACCACCCTTTGCCACGGTAGTAGCTCTTTGAATGGCCGTCGATGGCATTGTAGCTGTGAGGAATGGCTACAGGTGTCCATTCTGTGCTGTCCTTGCTAAATTGCCAGTTGCTTAATGTGTTAGTCCGTGGCGCAAGCTTTTGCGCAACGCCCATTGTCGGCAATGCCATTAGGGCTGCCAACAACAACATTCCTTTCTTTTTCATTAGTTTTAGTTTTTATTTGTAATCCAAATCTTTCAACATTCATCATGCGCTTTACACCACTCCCACGAACTTTTCGTCTACGAGTTTGTCGAGTGTCTCGTCGAGGAGTGACATCAGGCGCAGGGCTGTCTTGTCGGCAGGAAAGCGACCGTCCTTGACAGCTTGCTGCGATGCCTTGTTGAGGGCGGCGAGCAGAGTCTTATAGGTTATCTCGCCGCTGAAGAATGTCTTTTTCGGTGCCACGTCGTTCACGCAGTCGGCAAGCTTCTCAGAGTGCAGGTTGAATGGTTGGAACGCGCGCTGGTTGTGCCCCAGCTCCACGAGCCATGAGCGGTAAGCCACGAAGAAGTCGGACATGAGCGTGTTGTAGAAGCTTGTGGAAAGGAACGCTTGCGTTATCTCCGGCTTGTCCTCGGTATATCCGCGCCCTACGTCGTGCTTAAACTGATGGGTGAGATATTGGTAGGCAAGGTGGAACTTCATGAGCTGCTTGTTGACGAGCGAGCGTGTGGCGAGCCCGAAATCCTTCAGCGTTAGCGTGAGCTTGTCATTGGCAAGCCCGTATTCTTTGTAAATGGGGTTGGTGGCGTTTCCTCCAACGGTCGTCAGCTGGTCGTCGGGGATGCCGAGGAAGTCGAGCACGGAGAGCGCTCCTACGTATTCCACCACGTGCGCCTCGTCGTGCTGCCCGTTGCCGCCCGGGTCGTTATAGTAAGGATTCGACGGCACTTCGTCGCCGAGATAATAGCAGGCGTTTATTTTCGATTCGCCCAAGTCTTTTCCGCCTTGGCGCAGCCCCGTGAGGTTGTCGTGGTAGTAAAACAGTGCCGACTTGGTCTTCGAAATGAAGTCGGCGCGCGAGATAGGGCTTTTCTCGTCTTGCTGTATGTTGAAATAGGGCAGCACCGTGAGCGCGCCGATGCGTGCGTCGCGCAGGTCGCCACGGTTGTTGATGGCGGCATTGTTGGCGGCGTTGCGAATGTTCTTCACTATGATGGGGTATCCTGCCGCGCCGGTACCGCCGAAGATGCTCGACACGATGAATATGCGGTCGGCAGAACGGAACACGTTGGAGAACTGACGAAACTCCTCGGAGTCCTTGAACTCGTTCAAAGCCACTGAGCCGATATTGGGCGACCCAATGAAGCCTATGTCCATCTTGGTGTCGAGCTGGTCCTTGGAGAACATCATTGAGCACAGTGCCTGGTTGGCGGTGTCAAGGGTATTATAGTTTATGAACTCCTTGAATTTAAGACTCTCCACGGCTCCGAGGTTGAAAAGGAAGGTGTCGCTCAGGCGCGAGCCGCCCGGGAGAATGTCGCTGAGCGTAGATATTTTGACTGAGAAGAAGCCGTGTGTCACGTCGGCTGCGTTGCCATAGATGGCTTTGTGCAGCGAGCGGTACCAGCGCAGCAGGTTCTCCGTTTGCTTAAGGTCTTCGTTTGCCTTATGCGGGTCAACTATTATGGGCACCACTTCCAAAGGTATTGGCTGCCCTTGCTCGTCTATTGGGTGTATGCCGGCGGCAAACTGCATTACCAATGGCCGCATGACGCGTGAACCGGTGCCGCCTACAAGAAATAGGAAAAGACGCATTGAGTGTAGAGTGTTGAAAGTTGGGGAATCGGGAGCTTAGTGTTGAGGGCTCGGCTTTATGCTTTGCGTTAGCCCTCTTTTAAAGTCTCGAAGCCGATTGTTGTTTTATTGATTTCAAGCTATTCCGGTATTGGCGTATGCCGGCAATTGCTGCTCCACCATCTCATCGAGAAGGAGGCTACGACAAAAAACAGAACTGTGATGACGCAGTCGATGAGGCTGAAGCTCGTGAGCTGGGAGGAGAAATCATAACCAAGGTCGGCAAAGACGTGGTTGCAGTAAAGATAGCAAACCACGGGTGAAGCTATTGCCGCAATGACAAGAACAATGAGCCAATGGTACCATCTGGAGAAGCTCACCGAGTTGATGGCATAATAAAAAAGAAGCGCAAAGCCCCATGCTATTGCCAATGTTATTATAGCCACGACAATGTAAAGGCTTTCGTTATACATCTCGTTGGAAAACTCGTTGCTGTAATAGCCCACTTCAAATATCTGTGCAGGGAAGATGAGGAACAGCAGCGTCAGCACAATGCCGACAATCAACAATATTGCATTTTTCATCTGTCTAATTTTATTTCTATTTCAAAGTATTCTGGATTGTCCTCGGCGTTGCGGGCATAGCTGTCGTAGATGCCTTGCATGAGGTAGCACAAGCCGAAGGTAGTGTGGCTGTCCGGATGCAGGTCGTTGTCCGTGGAGCCTGTTGATGCCCATTGTGGCAGTCGGTTGAGAAGCGAGAGCTTCACGTCGTTATTGTGACCTATGTTCTTTGCGGTCAATATGAAAAGATGTGTTGCCGAGCCTATGTATTTTTTCTCGGCAGGTGTAATGTCGGCTTTCTGTATTTGCCGTATCTCCTTTATTTTTATGTCGCCGTCGCTTTCGAGCCTGTAGTTTGACTTGTCTGTGAGATAGCGGCTGTCTATGAACATGTGGCTCAGGTCAACCGCCAAGGCGAGCTGTATGTCGTCCGAATCGCGATCTGGCTCTACGTTTTCAAGGCTCAGTATCTGGTTGCCCTGCCCGTGCTCAGGCTGGAACCTCCCGCGTATGTCGCGCCCTGAGAGCAGGAACGAGGCGTATGGCTCGTAAATGTCGTCGGCGGTAAAGAGGCACATGCCGTCGTAGCCGCGCAGGCTTTCAAGATTTGAGAACGTGCGGAAATCGGGCGATGAGGCAAGCTGGGCTATGTTGTCGTTACTTCCAACGATGATGATGTAGTAAGGGCGGTTGCCGTCGAACTGGTGTACGCTGTTGTCGAAAGCATAGTAAGCACCGTTGTAGGAGCCGTTCATGCGCACCACAAGCATCGACTTGTGCTTCACTTCGTCCTTGAACACTGAATTTATCATTTCCTGCATCTCGGCGAACACCTTCTGCGGGTTTACGCCTTGCATATTGCGAACGGAGTATATCAGGTCGGTGATGAGTATCGACACGTCGCCTTCGCCGGTCTTGTTGAGGATGTTGTCAAATATTTGCCGGAAATCAGTGTAGCCTTTCTCGCCGATGCTGTCCACCTGACTGTTGCCGGGCAGGGCGTTGCGCAGAGCCATGATGGCGGCGCGGAAAGAACCGTCGCCCTTTGGGCTATCGTAGGCAAGCATTGAGCCGCTGCGCTCGATGTAGAAGTGGAAAGCCATTTGGTTGGAGCTTATGCCTGTGAAGCGCACCTTTATCGGCGGACGGCGATGGCTGAACAAGTCGGTGATATAATCTTCAACAGCCTTAGCATCAAGTTTTCCGTCTTTGTAGAACTCGCCGAAATGAGCTTTGTTGCTGTCGAGGTATTTCTCTATCTTAGCCCAGTCGGCGTGGTCTATCAGCTGGTCGTTGGCTGCCAGTTCCACGAGCATGTGGTTGAAGTCGCGCTTTTGCGACTTGCCGCAGCCTGTGAGCAGCAACAAGGCAAGCATCGGCATTATTATCAACAGCTTTTTCATGGTGTTTTTATTATTAAAATGGCTATTATGGGCAAAATTACAAAAAAAAGATGATAGTAGTGTTGATAATTTAGTTAAATGCCAATCTTTATGGTAAATATTAGGCTTGTGCTACTTTCATTCGTTCCATGCGCCGCAATAAGGGCAGCGGCCCTTGCGGTTCAGGCGGTGCCCGCATTGTCCGCAATAGTAATGGGAGTGGTGCTTGAAGTAGCGGCTCAGGGCGAACCAGAAGTAAGCCACAAGCAATGGATAGCCTATATAATACAGTGTCGTAATGGAGAAAACAATGTAGCACACACAGCACATTGCCGCCAGTCCGCTCAGATACAGTATAGCCTGTGAGGCAGGCAGCATGTGGCGTACGTCGTCGAAGGCGGCTATCGCCACTATGAGCATAGCCCATACGGAAATGAGGAACACCCCGAGCACTGTCGGCACGGAGAAAGGATTGAGCGTGGGGTGGAAATAGAAGTGCTGCCATAGCGACGGCGCAAAGGTCTGTATGGTGGCGTAAAGCGTTGCTGACGAAGCCACGATGAGGCAGAGCAGGGTAGGGTAGAAGGAGTCGATGTCGTGGAAATGAACAATGTATGCCTTGCGGCGCAACAGCCGCCAGATAAGCCATCCGGCACCGAAAAGCCCCACTATGGCAAGGAATATGATGAGGTGGGAATTGGAAAAGTCGGAAATGAATTCGGATATTGGGTCGTCAGGCATTACAACAGGCAACATGCTGCTTTCGTGGGTCCATCCGAAAGCGGAGGTGTCGTTGGCAAGCTGCACCCACACAGAGTCGATGCTGTCGGCAGGGACAATGCGTATGTCAGCCACGACGACATGCGCCCCACGGTAGATGCAGAACGAGTCGGTTTGCATTCCGGCAAGCTGTTCTTCCGGCAACTGTGATACCAGCACGAGGCTGTCGCCCTTGACCACGAAGTTATAGTTGTTGGTATAGTGGTGGGTTGAGAAGAAAGACAGCGAGTCGATGGCGCGCTCGTTGATGCGGAAGTTCTTTGGCAGCTTGCTGGTGTCCATGCGGTGCTGGTAGCACGACGTTAGGGCAAGGCTGAACATTGCCAAGACTAAAATACAAATTTTCTTTATATGCATATCCTTTTGCAAAGTTAATAAAATAAACCTCGAAGTCCAAAGGATAACATGTTTTATTTTTAGCAGGTCGAAGAACTTTCCAATTGCCATAAAGAGTTTTAAGATAGAATTTTGCTGTAAAGTTTGCTAACTTCAAGGAAAGTGATTAAATTTGCAATCTATGGATTGATACAGGGGAAGAATATGTTATCATGCCCATTTATAACTTTTGGGTAATTTAAAAAAGAACGTTCCTTAGAATCGTCCAAATAAAAAGAATTATGGAGTACGGAAACGACGAGAAGCTCGAATGGACAATGATATTCATTTACGAGTTTGGCAAGAAATTCGGTCTCAATATGAAGCAGAGCTTCGGCTATCTCAGCCGATTTAAGGGCATTGACTTCATAGACAAGCACTATGGTTATGCGCATACACAATCGTTTGAGAACATGGTCGATGATGTTGCTGAACTGTGTAAAAGGAAGGGAGGACGTCTGCAATGAAACTTTATCATGGAACAAACATTGATTTCGATGAGATTGACTTGAAAAAGTCTAAACCTAATAAAGATTTTGGTCAAGGGTTCTACCTTTCTGCAAATTTTCAGCAAGCTCGTGAATTAGCTGCCGCAAGAGTAGAGCTTGTAGGTGGCGAACCTATTGTTCTTGAATATGATTTTGACGAAAGGCTTCTCAACTCTGGAGTATTAAAGGTTTTGCAGTTTGATAATTATACAGAAGATTGGGCGAAGTTTATACTTGCAAATCGTAATAGTCAGTTGAGCCGTCCAGTTCATGATTACGATATAGTCATAGGACCGATAACAAACGATAAAGTTGGCAGGCAGCTTTGGCGTTTTAGTAATCATGACATCGACATGTCAACTCTGATTAGAAATCTAACGTACATGAAGGGCAGCACCTTCCAATATTTTTTTGGAACAGAACGTGCCATTAAATATCTTAAGAAGCTATGAGTGAGATTGATGAAATGAAAAATGATATGGTCAAGGACTTGACAGTGCTTTTGATGGAAAAAAACAAGTCCTTGAGCATGGAGCAAGCTTTGTCGTTAGTGTTCAATTCTGATACATACCAAAAGCTTCTCGATGATAAAACATGCCTTTACTACCAAAGTCCAAGATATGTATTCTCTTATTTGGAGAACGAACTTGAAACAGGTAAGATGGCTTGAGAGCTATAGCTCAATGGGCAATTTATGGTTATTCAATGTTTAACACGAATACTCATAAATTGCCCATTAAATTTCTCTTTAATTATAATCTATTCCTTTTAATACAGCCCGAACCAGAAGTGGTAGGCGTAGCTTATGCCGAGTCCTACGATTGTGGCAGTCACTACGTGTATCAGTCCGGGCACCATAAACGAGTGGTTGAGCAGGTACTTGCCAATTACCGTTGTGCCCGACTTGTCGAAATTGACCGTCGCAATGTCCGACGGATAGTTGGGAATGAAGAAATAGCCGTAGACCGACGGCATTACGCCTACGAGAATCCAAGGCTCTATCTTCAGCGCATAGGCGAGCGGCAGCATCGACACCACTACGGCTCCCTGAGAATTGATGAGCACCGAGACGAAGAAGAAAGCAAAAGCTATTGTCCACGGGTATGCCGTCACCACGTCAGTGAGCATAGTCAGCAGTTCCGGCTTGTGGTTGTCGAAGAAAGTGTTCGTCATCCAACCGATACCGTAGATGGCTACCACAGCCACCATGCCGTTCTGCCAAACCGAGCCGCGCACGGCTCCCACAGGCTTTGCCTTGCAGAACATCACCATCAGGGCGGCGGCAGTGAGCATGATGATTTGTATCACCACGTTCATCGACAGCACTTTGTCCTTGCCATTGACCGTCCACGACGGCAGCACTTCAATGCCGAACATCTTGAGGATGGATATGGCGAGCACTATTGCCAAGGCACCGAG
>CAZZNO010000097.1:0-2266 GCA_964655685.1 uncultured Prevotella sp. | reverse complement strand
GCTATGTCGCAGATGATGGGCATGAGCGTGTAGACCACGTGGCCTGTGCCTACAAGCACGGTTAGGAAGAACGTTGTGAAAGGAGCGTACAGCGTGATGCGGCTTGGGTTCTTGCGCAGCATCTTTTCGGCAATCTGGATCATCCAGTCCATGCCGCCCGATGCTTGCAGGACGCCGGCACAGGTCACGGCGGCAATGATGATGTAGATTACGTCGGTGGGCGGATTGCTCGGTTGGAGCGTGAACACGAACACAAGGACGGCGAGACCGATGCCGGAGATGGCACCAAGAGCCAGCGAGCCATAGCGTGCGCCTACAAGGAGGGCAAGCAAGACAATTAGTAGCTGGACAATCATGAGGATACTCATAAGCTTGACAGTTTTAGGTGATTAATGTTTCTTGTATAATGTTGCAAATTTACGAAAAATAATTAAAAGCAAATATCGGCAAGGATGTTTTTTATTATTTTATAGATAAAATATTTCATCTTTTTGTCGTGTGTCTCAATAAATACCATTACCTTTGCCATTGTAATTTTTACAAAAAATATTATTCACCATATTTAAATACAAAAGCATTATGAAAAAGTATGTTTGCACAGTTTGCGGTTACGTTTACGACCCCGTAGAGGGCGATCCAGACAATGGCATAGAGCCGGGAACAGCATTTGAGGATATTCCCGATGATTGGACATGCCCCGTGTGTGGAGTAGGCAAGGATGACTTTGAGCCGCAGGAGGACTAACGGCTCATGAAACCTATTACATCACGCGTCTCCTGGGTCGGTAAAATAGACTGGGAGCTGAAGCATTTTCACGGCGACGAGCTGTCTACACATTTCGGTTCGAGCTATAACTCTTATCTTATCCGTGATAAGAAGAACGTGCTCATCGACACCGTGTGGGGGCCTTATGACCATGAGTTCGTGTCTCACCTTAAGGAGGCTATCGACCTTAAGGACATTGACCTCATCGTCATGAACCACAACGAGAACGACCACAGCGGTGCCCTGCCTGCGCTGATGGCTGAGATACCCGATACGCCCATCTACTGCACCAAGAAAGGCGAGCAGATACTGCGTGGGCTTTATCATCAGGACTGGAACTTCGTGAACGTGAAGACGGGCGACACGCTCAACATTGGCGAAAACACCCTTACGTTCGTGGAGTGTCCTATGTGCCACTGGCCCGACACTATGGTGACCTACGCCGACAAGGAGCAGATTCTTTTCTCCAACGATGTCTTCGGGCAACACTATGCCACCGAGAGCCTCTATGACGACACAGTGAACCAGCGCGACCTTTTCCGCGAGGCCGAGAAATACTATGCCAACATTCTCAACATCTACAACCCGATGGTAAAGAAAAAGGTCAATGAGATTGTAGGCATGAACCTGCCGCTGAAGATGATTGCTCCGTCTCACGGAGTCATCTGGACCGACCATATTCCTGACATCATAGCCCGTTACCAGCAGTGGGACAGCGACTATCAGGAGAACCAGATAACCATCATCTACGACACTATGTGGCAGGCAACGCGCCGCATGGCTGAGGCTATAGCCGACGGCATACGCGAGAAAGACCCGCAGGTGCGTGTAGTGCTGATGAACGCTGTGAAAGACGACAAGAACGACATCCTTCTTGAGGTGTTCCACTCCAAGGCAGTCCTCGTCGGTTCGCCCACGGTCAACATGGGCATCACCTTCGCCATAGCTGGAATACTGGAACTCCTTCACGGCATGAAGTTCAAGAACAAGCGTGCCGCAGCATTCGGCTCCATAGGCTGGGGCGGAGGCGGCGAGAAACGCATACAGCAACGCCTTGAAGAAGCAGGCTTCGCCATTTGCGCCGAGCCGTTGAAAGTAAAATGGGCTCCCGACACTGAGGCAGAGCAGCAGTGCCGCGAATGGGGAGCTGCAATAGCAGGCTGAGCCGATGGACCACCTGCCAAAAGATCCCGCAATCCTCGTCTCCAGCATCAACATGTTGCTGAGAGACGAGGAGTTTGACTCGCTTGAGCAGCTGTGTTACAATTTCGGTCGTGACGCAGCTGAGCTTAAGCGCTACCTGCAAGGCTATGGCTATATGTACAGCTCAGAGCAGAAACAGTTCCGCCCTATAGGCGCAGTAGACCGATAGCCTCTTTTCCACATGATTTTCCTTTCACACAAATTTCCCATAGAATTGTTCATTGTATTTTTCATAAGTGCTTTAGGCTATAATTTATGAGCAATTCGTGTTCCATTTGTGGCAATTCAATGTTTAAAG
>CAZZNO010000096.1:7885-11242 GCA_964655685.1 uncultured Prevotella sp. | reverse complement strand
AAAATATCATTCGTACCTTATTGCCTCAATAGGATCAAGCATTGCGGCCTTCTTTGCCGGGTACCAGCCGAAGAACACTCCCGTGAAGGTGCAGACAGCGAAGCTCATTACAATGGTCCACGGCTCTATATAAATAGGCCAGTTGGCAATGAACTTGACGGCATAGCTTGCGCCTACACCCAGCAACACGCCGATGACGCCGCCCGAGACGCTCATCATTATAGCTTCTATTAGGAACTGGTTGAGGATGTCCACGCCGCGCGCCCCCACGCTCATGCGGAGTCCTATCTCGCGTGTGCGCTCGGTCACGCTCACATACATGATGTTCATGATGCCGATGCCGCCCACGATAAGCGATATGCCTGCCACGCAGCCGAGAAGGATGGTGAGCATGTTTGTGGTGGAATTCATCATCGACGATAGTTCTTCCTGCGAACGTATGTTGAAATCGTCGTCATCTGCCTCGGTAGTGTCAGTAGCGTCCTTCAGCTTGTGTGTGCGCCGCAATATGTTTGTCATCTCGTCCACAGCCTTGTCGGTCACGCCCTCGGTTATTGCCGATGCCTGTATCTCGCTGAGATAAGTCTGGGCAAGGATACGCTTCATGACCGTGGTGTATGGCGCAAGCACGAGATTGTCCTGGTCCATGCCCATAGAGTTGTAGCCCTTCTTTTTCAGCACGCCCACCACACGGAAAGGTATCGTATTGAAGCGGACTACCTTGCCCACAGGGTCGCCGCCGTTGGGAAACAGATAGTCAACCACGGTCTGTCCGAGTATGCAGACCTTAGCCGACGACTTGATGTCCTGGTCGGTAAAACACTCGCCGTCGCTCACGGAGAGCTGGCGTATGTCAAGGTATTCGGTATTGACACCGTAGATTGTAGACTGCGTATTGTTGTTGCCGTTTATAAACTGTCCGCTGCTACTCACCACAGGGCTGATTGCCTTTATATAGGAGCACTCGTTTTTTAGCGTCTGGTAATCGGTGAGCTTCAGAGTCTCCATCGACGAAGCATCCTGCCTCACGCCTCCACGCATGTCCTGTCCAGGGTGAATCATTATCATGTTCGAGCCCATCTCGGCTATGTTTGCCTGTATGCTGCGCTTTGAGCCCTGCCCTATGGCAAGCATCGTGATGACCGACGCAACGCCGATTATGATGCCCAGTGCCGTGAGAAACGAGCGGAGCTTGTTGGCGGCGATGGCGCGTATTGCTATTTTAAAAAGATTGGTGTAATTCATAAAACCCTTCCAAGCCCTCCACAAAGGGAGGGATGATAGTTACTATTCGTCCGTGTTCTCCGGCAGCTTCGCCAAGGCGTCGGCTGCCGACTTTATATTGTTGTTGTAAGTGTCGCTGATAACCCTTCCGTCGCGAATCTCGATGTTGCGCGACGAGTAATTGGCTATGTCAGGATTGTGGGTGACGAAGATGATAGTGTGCCCCTCGGCGTAGAGCTTCTGGAACAGCACAAGAATCTGGAAGCTCGTGCGGGTGTCGAGGTTGCCGGTTGCCTCGTCGGCAAGTATCACGGCAGGGTCGTTGACCAAGGCTCGCGCTATTGCCACGCGCTGCATCTGTCCGCCCGACATCTGATTCGACTTGTGATAAAGCCTGTCGCCCAGCCCCACTGCCTTCAGCGCAGCCACAGCTTTGTCGAACCGCTCCTTCGCCGTCACGTTGGGATTGTACATCAACGGAAGCTCCACGTTCTCCACGCTCGTGGTCTTGGGCAGGAGGTTGTAATTCTGAAAAATGAAGCCTATCTTGCGGTTGCGCAGAACAGCACGCTGTGAGCGCGACATCTGCCTCACCGACACGCCGTCAAGATAATACTCGCCACTCGTCGGTGTGTCGAGGCAACCCAGCTGGTTTAGAAGCGTAGACTTGCCTGAACCCGACTTGCCCATTATCGTGACAAACTCTCCTTCGTATATCTTGAAAGAGATGCCTCGCAGTGCATGCACGGTTTCGTCGCCCACCTGGAAGTCGCGCTTGACGTTATCAAGCTCTATGACCACCTTCGCTCCGCCACCGTTCTTTTCTGACAGAGGTGCCTGTGCCTGGCTGACGGGCTTCGCCGCCGCGCCGTTGTTTATATTAGTACCACTCATCATTTTTTCCTGTCTTTTCCACGTGGTCCAGGTGCGAACGGGCTTCTCGACGTGTCGTCAGAAGATGCCTCATCGTCTGCCGACTCCACTGATACGCCTGTTATGACCTTCTGCCCCTTCTTTATGCCGCTGAGTATCTGCGTGTGCACTCCGTCTGTCGACCCGATGGTAACGGCATGCGCCACGAGCGTGTTGCCTTCGAGCGTCCACACCTTGTTCTTGGCGTTAGTGATGTCCTTTATTTTGCGTCCGCCTACGGTTTCTTTCTCAGGCGTATAGCGCAACGCCTTCGACGGCACGCTTAGCACACCCTTGGTCTCCTCGGTATAGATGTTGACGTTTGCCGTAAGCCCGGGCTTTAGCTTCAAGTCCTCGTTGGGGGCGCTGATGACGACCTCGTAGGTGACAACGTTGTTTGTCGTAGTGGCTTCCTGGCGCACTTGCGTCACGTAGCCCTGGAAAGTGTCATCGGGATAAGCATCAACAGTGAAAGTAACGCGCTGCCCTTCCTTCACGCCGCCAATGTCAGCCTCATCAACATCGGCAACCACACGCATGTCACGCAGGTCCTTGGCAATGGTGAACAGTTCAGGAGTAGAATAGCTTGCCGCCACGGTCTGCCCTTCCTCAACGCTCTTTGATATTACCACACCGTCGATAGGCGAAGTGATGGTGGCATAGCCGAGGTTGGTCTGCGCGCGGTTCACTTCCTCTCTTGCCGCGGAGATGGCGTCCTTGCGCTGCGATGCCGTGGCAGATGCCGTCTGGAAGCTCAGCCGCGCCTGCTCGTAGTCGTTGGCAGAGATGAGCCCTTTGTTATAAAGTGTTTTATAACGTTGGTAGTTTGCCTTCTGATAGGCAAGGTCACTCTCTGCGCTCTTGTATTGTGCCACCGCCTCGGCATAATTTGCCTTGGCTGAGTTGAGCTGACTTTGCAGGTTAGAGCGGTCAAGCTCGGCAATGACCTGCCCTTTCTTCACCACGCTGTTATAATCTACATACAGCTTATCTATTATGCCTGACACCTGCGTACCCACGGTGACGGTTTTCACAGCTTCGATGCTTCCCGTAGCGGTGACGCTGTTCTCGATGTTCGCCGGTGCAACAGCCTCAGTCGTGAAGTTCACGGTTTCTTCTTTCTTTGAGTCCGACAGGAGCCATGCCACTATAGCCAGCAGCACTACTGCCCCAACGATGTACCAAATGCTGCTAATCTTTCTCTTTTTCATAATTCTTTTT
>CAZZNO010000096.1:0-7785 GCA_964655685.1 uncultured Prevotella sp. | reverse complement strand
TTCCGCTTTGATAAAAATTCAACATTTCTATATTTAGTATTGCGAGGTATTTAGCCTGCAGCTCGTTCTGCTTGGCTTTCAGAAGCGTGTCCTTGCCGGTCATGAGCTCTATGACGTTCTTCAGGTTCTGGCTGAACTGCTCCGAAAGCAAGTCATAGCTTTCCTGTGCGCTTTCGGTGCTCACCTTTGCGCTCTTGTACTGAGCCTGATTGTTGTAAGCCTGTAGCCAATAATTCTCAATTGTGGAGTAGAGCTGCGTCTGCTTGTCGCGCAGGTCGAGCTCATAGTTCTGCCTTGACAGCACCGCTTTGTTGACGGCGGTCTTCGTTTGCCGTTGGTCGAAGATAGGAATACTGACCGTGAGCCCTGCACCGCCTATAAGGTTGTTCTTCATCTGCTGGCTCCAGTTGTTATCGTTCATTGACGTCGTGTTGGTGCCTATGTTTGCTGATAACCCCACTGTCGGCATGCGCTGCGCCTTGGCAAGCTTCAGAGAAACCTCGCTGCTCTTTATGCCAAGCATGGCGTTCTTTATTTCAGGCCTGCTGCCAAGCGCCGAATCATAAACCGACGTTACTGAAGGTATTGTTTCAAGCGCCATAGCATCTGTAGGCTCGTCTGCCGTCACATCGAACTCCTCCTGGTCGGTGATTTGCAAGAGTTGTTTCAGCTGTCGCTTGTATTCGTTAAGCGAGCTCTGCGCCTGCACCACGCTGTATTCGTCCTGCGCCCGCTGAGCGGTGAGCTGTGCAAGGTCGGCTTTGCTCATGCTGCCCACCTTCACGAACTCTTTGCCACGCTCCTCGTTTTTCTTTGAGGTCTCCAGCGTTGATTCGTTCACCTTCACCGCCTCCTTCGAATAGAGTATCTGCACAAAGAGCTGCGCTATCTGCTCTTGCAGCGAGTTGGCAGTCTGCGCGCTGTCAAGCGCAGCCTGGTCGGCTGTAATCTTGTTGAGCTTGATTTGATTGTAATTGCGGTTGCCGTTCCATACCGTCCAATTGGCGTTAATGCCATAGGATCCGTTATAATAGACTTTGTCTACCTGCGTCTGCACCTTGCTCCCGGCCACGGTGTAAGTGCCTTGCTCCGGCCACGGGTTGTAAGACACGTTTTGCGATGTAGAAGCCGAAAGTGAGGGAAGCAACGCCGCCTGACTCTGCTTAACGTCTTCTATCGCCAAAAGCCGAGACACGCGGTTCTTCTGCAAAGTGATGTTGTTTTGCAGCGCATAGCTGATGCAGTCTTGCAGCGTCCACGTACGCGCCTTGGCTGTAGGTGGCACGCTCGCAAGCAACAGCATAAAGGCAAATGTCGCGAATGTTTTTTTCATGCGTCCTAATGTTTATTTTTTCCTTGTCTGTACTGACTTTATGATGCGGGGAAAAATGAAAAGTTTATTGGACGCTCGAAAGATTAACAGAAATTAGCCGTAGATTTTGCAAGGTTAAAAGATACTTTAACAGCCTCTGCCACTGTCTGTGCTATATGAAAGCAACTGCCGTGGCAACAGGTTTTGCCACGGGTTTCGTTGTTGAAGCATGAAGCGTGGACAGGGATTAGAAACTGTCGGCTCAGCCCTCGAAGTGCCTCAGACGGGCGATGTATTTACCGAGAATGTCAAATTCTATATTCACTTTCGAACCTACGTGCATGTCGCAGAAGTTGGTATTCTGGCGAGTATAGGGGATGATGGCAACCGTAAACTCACAGTCGGTCGGCGAAATAACCGTCAGAGAGACGCCATTCACCGTCACCGAGCCCTTATCCACAGTGAAATAGCCGCGCCGCGCCATCTCCACGTCGGGCTTGTAGCGGAAAGTGAAATATGTGGACCCGTCGGCATCACGCATAGCCACGCACTCCGCCGTCTCATCCACATGCCCCTGCACGATGTGACCATCGAGCCTGCCGTTCATCGGCATCGACCGCTCCACGTTCACCTTGTCGCCTGGCTTGAGCAAGCCGAGGTTGCTGCGGTCGAGTGTCTCCTTCATGGCGGTAACGGTGTACGTGCCGTCCTTGATGTCCACCACCGTTAGGCACACGCCGTTATGGCTGATGCTCTTGTCTATCTTCAGCTCGCCGACAAATGAACAACTGAGGGTGAAATCCATGTTCTCCCCGTATTTCTTTACGGCGACAACTGTCGCCATCTCCTCTACTATTCCACTAAACATCTTTGGTAAAATCAGGTATTGATAAAAAAAGGAAGCCGCCCTGACGATGTGATGAAAACTCCAGCTATAAAAGTTGTGAGCGCTCTCCGTCTTTGTAATCCACTGGCTTTACAGCTTAGCCCGCTCCCACAGGCTTATGTGGCCCGCCATTGGCAAGAGAAGCAACTCTGTTTTCAAAGTAATTTGATGAGTATCCCGATCGAATCAGGACAGCCTCCAATGTTCTTCCGCTTTCATTCTTGCTGCAAATGTACTATCATTTGCCCAATAAGCAAAATCTTTTCACATTTTTTATATAGGCGATTCCTCTTTCTACTTATAAAATATAATATAATGGCAGGCAGCTTCTAAACAGTTATCTCGCCCGAACCGTAGCACTTGTAATGTTGATCATCGTAAACGACGCAGAATTGCCCGGGCGCAACGCCGTGTATGCTGTCGTCGCTATGTATGATGAAAGCACCGTCGCCGCAGCTCTCAACCGTTGCCGGATGATAATCGGGCGTGTGCCTTATTTTGAACGTTACACGGCGTGGCAATGTGTCCACGCCCTCGGTCAAGAAATCGAAGGCGTGCATGCGGAAGTCTTTCTTGTAGGCGGCGGCTGGGTCATAGCCGTGGCTGACGTAGACAATGTTCTTAGCCGTGTCTTTTTTCACCACAAACCAAGGGCCGCCACCCAGTCCGAGCCCTTTGCGCTGTCCGATGGTATGAAACCAATGGCCACGGTGCTCGCCTATCTTCTTGCCTGTCTCCAACTCTATTACATCGCCGGTCTGTTCGCCTACATAGCGACGAATGTATTCGTTATAATTGATGTTGCCAAGAAAGCAGATGCCTTGCGAGTCCTTGCGCTTAGCGTTCACAAGATGCTCTCGTTCGGCTATTTCGCGCACTTCGTCCTTCATGTAATTGCCTATAGGGAAAATGGCTTTTTTGAGTTGCCATTGATAAATCTGGGCAAGGAAATCTGTTTGGTCTTTCACAGGATCCGGGCTTGTGGTCAACCACTTGCTTCCGTCTATCCACTCCGTCTGGGCATAATGGCCAGTAGCTATGAGGTCATAGTCGTGGCCTTTCTTCTCATCGAAAGCGCCAAACTTTATGAGCCGGTTGCACATGACGTCGGGATTGGGCGTAAAACCTGCCCTGACTTTCTCCATAGTGTAGTGTGTCACCTGGCTCCAGTATTCCTTGTGGCAATCCACGACCTGCAACCTGCAACCGTACTTTGCTGCAACGGCGGTAGCCATCTCCAGATCCTCCTCCGAATTGCAGTCCCATTCCTCCTTTTCCTCGGGGCCAATCTTTATATAAAAGCAGTCGGGATGTATGCCGTGGCTTGCGAACTCGTAAACCACAACTGAAGAATCCACGCCACCCGAAAGCAGTACAGCAATGCGCTTATCCTTGATTTTCTCGTAATCAATCATCTGTTCTTGTCAGCCTTTTTCTTTTCCTCCTGTTCCTTCTTCATCTGTTCCTCTGCCATAGCCTGGTTATAGGCTCTCACTATGGGGTCTTCATTTTCCTCTATCGTAGAGAAACTGCGGCGCACATTGCGCAGGTGCTTGCGGTCGCGGCGCGCACGCGCATCAAGGAGCTTGGCAAAGTCGAACTCGCCGATAACGCCCGTGCTCCCGTCGGGCAGGGGGAGCGGCATTCCGTTTTTCCATGCGTCTACATCGTCTTGTATATTGTTCTTTCCCCAAACAGTCACCTCTCCTATCGCCTTGCCTGCCGGTATCAGGAACGTTGAGTCCTTCAGCTCCTTGGGCAGAAGGCGCTCTGGAATATAGTTCGCCTTTGCCACCGTCAGCGTGTCGAACATCTGGGGAACATAGCAAACACCTCGCCAGTTGGTGGTGTCGCGAAAGCCGTCCTTTGTGCTTACTATCACTCCGCGCATCGGCACTTTGGTCTCCATATCAGCCACGACAAGCTTTCTTGTAGCTTTGCCGTCTTGTGCCTTTGCCGAAAATATAGCAACACAAAGCAGGAAAAGAGATAAGAAAATCTTTTGCATGTCTAAAATCAGTAAAGCCTTTATCTTTTATTACCCTAACGCGTTGCTGAGGCTGATGATTTGCTCCCAATCATTAAGCAAACCGGTTATGCGCGGATAAAGCAAATTGCAACCCTCGTCGGCAAGAGCGCTGTCGGGCAACGGACCACTATTTATAGCAACAGTGAAGATTTGAGCAGCCACACCGGCACGCACGCCAAGCGGTGCATTCTCTACAACTATGCCTTCCCACGGCTGCAAGTCTCCAGCCTTTCTCAGTCCTGCAAGATACGGGTCGGGAGCCGGCTTGCCGTGCTTCACGTCAAAAGCCGTTGTTATATGGTCTGGCGACAGCCACTGACTGAAATCGTCGTGCAGGCGCGCTATGAGCTGCTGCTGTGCGCTGCCCGTAACAACGTTCACCGTCAGCCCTGAGGCAACCACCTTCTGCATCAATTCCTTTACACCATCGAAAATTGGAGCTTCGGGCAGCGAATGGAAGATGCGCGACTTTTCTGCGTACACCTCCCGCGCCTTGTCTTCGGAAATGTCTATGCCCTTCTGCTGCTTCATCATAGAGCGCACGGTGTCGAAACCGCGAGCTCCCTCTGTGGCGTAAGCATCGTGCTTAGTCATATTAATGCCATACTCAGCCATTGACTTTGTCCAAGCCGTAGCGTGATTTGGCATGGAGTCGTAGAGCACTCCGTCCATGTCGAAAAGCACAGCCTTGGGATGAAATTTCACCCCAAGGCGCGTGTTATAATCGTTGATGGCTTTTCTTATATCCATCGTTTTTACTTTTCTTTCTCGAGCCTCTCTTTTATGGCTTTCGTATCATCCTCATAGCCGGGCTTTCCGAGCAGAGCAAACATGTTCTTCTTATAAGCCTCAACGCCGGGCTGGTTGAAAGGATTAACGCCTTCGAGCAGTCCGCTTATGCCGCAAGCCTTCTCAAAGAAATAGATGAGCTGACCAAGATAATACTCGTTGAGCTGCGGCACGCTGACGCGAATGTTAGGTACGCCACCGTCAACATGAGCCAGGCGCGTGCCAAGCTCAGCCATCTTGTTCACCTCGTCAACGCGTTTGCCCTCAAGAAAGTTAAGCCCATCAAGGTTCTCGTCGTCGTGTGGGAACAGCAATTTGCGGTTTGGAGCTTCTACAGAAATGACCGTCTCGAATATGCTGCGCTCGCCCTGCTGAATCCACTGGCCCATAGAGTGCAGGTCGGTGGTGAAGTCACAAGCTGCTGGGAAGATGCCCTTGTGGTCCTTGCCCTCGCTCTCTCCGTAGAGCTGCTTCCACCACTCGGCTATGAAGTGAAGCTTCGGCTGGAAGTCGGCGAGTATTTCTATTTTCTTGTTCTTCTGCGTATAAAGAGCCTGGCGCACGGCTGCATATTGTGCAGCAATGTTCTGCTCGAAAGGCACATCTGTAGCCACAGCCTTCTCCATGTCCTGCGCACCCTTTACGAGAGCCTTGATGTCGAAACCAGCTACGGCTATCGGCAGCAGTCCTACAGGAGTGAGCACAGAGAAACGGCCGCCTACGTTGTCAGGGATGACGAATGTCTTGTAGCCTTCTTTCTCGGCAGTTTTGCGGGCAGCGCCCTTAACGGCGTCGGTGATAGCCACTATCACGTCCTTTGCCTCGTCCTTGCCACGCTGTGCCTCGCACTGCTTTTTCAGCAGGCGGAAGGTAAGGGCGGTCTCGGTGGTAGTGCCGCTCTTTGAAATGTTTATGACACCAAATTTCTTGTCTTTGAGATAATCGGTAAGCTCAGCAAGATAGTCCTCACTAATGCTGTTGCCGGCGAAGATTACGTTCGGCGCCTTCGAAGCGTCGTTGACAAGCCATTGCAGCGAATTGCCAAGAGCCTCAATCACGGCACGTGCACCGAGGTAGCTGCCGCCAATGCCTGCCACAACCACGGTGTCGCACTTTGAGCGAAGTATCTCGGCGCAAGCCTCCACGTCGTTGAGGAAGTCGTCGGTAGTCTCCGTAGGCAGGTGCAGCCAGCCCAAGAAGTCGTTGCCTTCACACGTGCCGTCCTCCAAAGCCTTTTGGGCGGCATTTACCTTTGGCTCATATCCTTTCAGCGCATCAGCGTCAAGGAACTCTACAGCCTTCGTAATGTCTAACTTGATGTTCTCCATTGTTATTTTTAATTATATAAGAGATTCTCTTTCAGAATTGTTCACCTATAATATAGCACTGTATATTACTTAGAAAAATATAAGAACATGTCTACTATGTCACAATGTCTTTTCATCCGGCGTATTATGTCAGCCGCTCTGTCAGCGCGAGTATCGCCTCGGCAGGCGCCGCCCCACGGTAAAGTATGTCATAGACGGTGGTGAGTATCGGCATGTCAACGTTTATCTGCTTGTCCAGCTCTGCCATACACTTGGTGCCATAATAGCCCTCCGCCACCATATTCATCTCGAGCTGCGCGCTCTCTATGCTATAACCTCTGCCAATCATCGTGCCAAACGTGCGGTTGCGCGAGAAGTTTGAATAGCCCGTTACGAGCAAGTCGCCAAGGTAAGCACTGTCGCAGATATTGCGCTTGGCAGGGTTCACCGCTGTCAGATACCTGTCCATTTCGCGTATGCAGTTGGTTATAAGCACCGCTATGAAGTTGTCGCCATAGCGCAAGCCGTTGCAAATGCCTACGCAGATGGCATACACGTTCTTCAATACAGCAGCATATTCTATGCCAATTATGTCGGTTGATATTTCCGTCCTTACATAGTCGCTCTGCAACACTTCGGCAAAGCTTCTTGCCATCATCTCGTCGGTGCAGCCTATGGTGAGGTATGTAAGCCGTTTAAGGGCAATCTCCTCGGCATGCGACGGACCGCCGATGCAAAGTATGTGACTGTAGGGCACGTTGTAGCGAGAATGAAAATATTCCGATACGACCATGTCCTCGTCGGGCACTATGCCTTTTATTGCAGTGACGATGGTCTTGCCACTTATGTCCACCGTCAGCTTCTTCAAATGGTTCTTAAGGTATGGCGACGGGGTTGCGAAGACAAGCGTGTCATACTTGCGAGCCACTGCATTGATGTCGGCAGAAAACGAAATTTCGTCTACATCAAACTGCAACGACGTTATGTATGCAGGATTATGGCCGAGCTTCTTGAAGGCGGCTATGCGGTCGCTGCGGCGCATGTACCAGCCGATGTGTCCTGTATGAGAGACCACCATCTTGGCTATTGCCGTAGCCCATGAGCCGCCGCCAATGATGGCTACCGACTCTATGCCGCCCCCGCGCCCCATCCTAAGAAGCGGCGAACGCGAAACCTTTTGCCAAAGATTTGAAAAAATACTCATAAATACTTGACCTTATTGCCGCTATCGACAACGTGCAGGGCAGGCAGGCTTGCCAACAGAACGAACCTCCTTACGCGACTCCGCCTTGCCCCGCCTTCCTTATCCGGCAACGGCGCTCTTGTCAATCCAGCCTTGGATTTCCTCCAGCGAAGGCTTCTCGTAGCCGAGCTTGTATTTCTTGTTAATCTCCAGCAGCTTCTGCTGCAAAGCCTGCGCCTTCACGTCTTTAATATCTGTGATGAGGTTGTAGCCAGCCTT
>CAZZNO010000095.1:0-11531 GCA_964655685.1 uncultured Prevotella sp. | reverse complement strand
TGCATGCTTATGCTGATGATAGGTTATTCAAGTTACGCTCTCATCGTAATCCGCTCTGTTGCCAACCCGCCAATGGATCAGAACTCGCCAGAGGACATATTCACGCTCGGTTCTTACCTAAGCCGTGATCAATACGGCGACCGTCCATTGTTCTACGGACAGGCATACACTTCGCAAGTGGCACTGAAAACCGACGGTGACATGTGCCGCCCTGTGATGAAGGAAGGCGCACCCGTATACAGCCGTAAAGAAAAGGCGTCAAAGGACGAGAAAGACTCTTACTTCGTAGTAACCCACAAGAATAAATATGTATATGCGCAGAATATGATATTCCCACGCATGTACGATTCCAGCCACGCTCAAGATTATGAATCGTGGATGGGTGGCGTAGAAGGACATGATGTGCCTTATGACCGTTGTGGCGAACAGATGACCATTAAAGTGCCCACACAGTTGGAGAACATAAAGTTCTTCCTCTCTTACCAATGCAATTTCATGTATTGGCGATACTTTATGTGGAACTTCTGCGGCCGTCAGAACGATATACAAAGCCAAGGCGAACTTGAACACGGTAACTGGATAACGGGCATTCCATTCATTGACAATGCTATGCTCGGCGACCAAAGCAAGTTGCCCAATGCCCTGAAGGCATACGACGCGAAGACTAACCCCACAGGAAACAAGGGGCACAACGTCTTCTTCGGGCTTCCGCTCATTCTTGGACTCATTGGTCTTTTCTGGCAGGCTTTCCGCGGCCGCCGCGGCATACGACAGTTCTGGGTGGTATTCTTCCTGTTCTTCATGACAGGCCTCGCCATAGTGCTTTATCTTAACCAGACCCCTGTACAGCCACGTGAGCGTGACTATGCCTACGCAGGCTCGTTCTATGCATTCGCCATTTGGTGCGGCATGGGCGTAGCTGCCATCATAGACCTGCTCAAGAAGCATCTTAAGGTAAACAGCGTCGCAGTAACTGCAATCGTTTCTTTGCTGTGCCTGCTTGTGCCTATACAAATGGTATCGCAGACATGGGACGACCACGACCGCTCTGGACGCTACACCTGCCGTGACTTCGGTCAGAACTACCTCATGACGCTTCAAGACAAGGGTGCACCGATAATCTTTACTAATGGCGACAACGATACGTTCCCACTGTGGTACAACCAAGAGACCGAGGGCGTACGCACAGACGCTCGTGTCTGCAACCTTTCTTACTTGCAGACCGACTGGTACATTGACCAGATGAAGCGTCCTGCCTACAATTCTCCTTCAGTGCCAATTTCGTGGCCACGCCTCGACTATTGCTCAGGAACAAATGAATATATCGAAATTCAGCCATCGTTAAAGAGCCAGATTCGTGATTTCTATAAGCAAAATCCTGAGCAGGCAAAGGCTCAGTTTGGTGCTGACCCGTTCGAGCTTAAGAATATCATGAAGTACTGGGTTCGTTCAAAGGATCAGAATTTCCATACTATTCCTACTGATACCGTTTACGTCACCATCGATAAGGAAGCTGTAAAGAAGAGCGGCATGTTGATTGCGGCAGACTCTATACCTGACAAGATGGCAATCTCGTTCCGGGATGGAAACGGCAATTGCAAGAATGCACTGTACAAGAGCGACCTTATGATGCTTGAGATGATTTCTCAGTGCAACTGGACACGTCCTCTGTATGTTGCCATCACCGTAGGTGAGGAAAACTTCATGAACCTTGGCGATAACTTTGTGCAAGAAGGCCTTGCCAACCGCATCACGCCATTCAACACAAAGGCTAAAGGCTCAAAGAACTTCGACACAGAGAAGACATACCGTAACATGATGACTCGCTACAAGTATGGCGGGCTCTCAACTCCGGGTCTCTACATCGACGAGACTGTGATGCGCATGTGCTATACCCATCGCCGCCTCTTTGGACAGCTTGCCAACCACCTCATCCAAGAGCATAAGATTGACAAAGCACGCAAGGTACTTGCAAAGGCAATGAAGGAAATTCCTACCTACAACGTGCCCATGAACTATATGTCCGGAGGTGTCGACTTTGCACAGGCATACGCAGGCATCGGCGACAAAGCCAACGCCATGAAGTGCATAAACAGCGTATGGCAAGATGCGGCTCAATATGCCAACTATTACCTTACACTCAACGGTACACGCTTCGCCCAGTCTACACGTGACATCATGATTCAGTTCAGCATCATGCAGCAAGTGGCTTCTGTTACCCAAAAAGTAAACAAGAGCCTCGCCGCTAAGCAAACTGAGACCATCAACAAGCTGTACCACCTGTATATTGGCAAGGGCGGACAGCCGATGGAATGAGAAAGGCGAAAAAATAAGAGAATAGTGTAAAGAATGATTATAGAGCAACCTGCAAAGTTCCTGCGTTGGATTTATCCAAAGGCTACTTGGCGCATGGATAAACGCGACCATTCAGTGTACCTGACCTTCGACGATGGTCCGATACCTGAGTCTACGCCTTTCATTCTTGACACGCTTAAAGAGTTTGGAGCAAAGGCTACATTCTTCATGGTTGGTGAGAACGTTATGCGCTACCATGACCTCTACAATCGCATCGTTGCTGAAGGTCATCAGGTTGGCAACCACACGTTCCACCACCTCGGCTCGCTGAGGCACATGGCAATAACCTACGGGCAAGACGTGGCTATGGCAAACGAACTCATCAAGGCACATCTCTTTCGTCCGCCACATGGATGGATGAAGTTCGACGTTTATTGGTGGGTCAACCGTTATTATAAAATAATAATGTGGGATTTGGTCACGCGTGACTATTCCAAGTGGATGACAGCACAAGGCGTAATAAACAACGTGAAGCGGTATGCGCGAAACGGCTCTATAATCACATTCCACGACTCTCTGAAAGCCATCGACAAACTACGCACGGCTTTGCCCGAAAGCTTGAGATGGCTCAAAGAGCAGGGATATGAGTTCAAGACATTCCAATAAACACACTTCTAAATTTACAGAAAGCCTCCCCACGCTACCCCATATAAGGGATGAGCGTGGGGAGGCTTTGTTATGTTATGCCTGGCAACTTATTCACTTCTCCTTGCGTTGCTCAAACAGCCAGTCACGTATGCCCGTGAAAGTATATGCCACACGCCACGTGCCGTTGTGCCATCCGCCACGCAGACGACTGTAGCGTATGGTGACTGGCTTGCTGCGCAATGCCTCTATCTCCCTTTCCCGAACAACACCCGTAGTGTCAAGAGGCCAAGAAGCCGAATCTGTTTTGGCTCCCAACGAACTCCATAGCTTCAATGCCGTGGCAGCACCAGCCGAGCTTTTGGTATCACCAGTACATGAAATAAGCCATAAAGGTTTCTTTGCCATAGGCGCAATTACCTTCGGATCCCATTGTCCTGCCACAAGCATTCCAGCGGCAAACTCATCGGGATGAGTAGACATTAGCAGATAACTCAACATGCAACCCATAGACTGACCTGTAGTATAAACACGTTCTGGATCAACGGAATATTTTTTCTTCAAGGAGTCAAGGAGGTTAATGGTAGCCTCGGCACTGGCAGTTGCAAGAAAATTGTCGTCAACTACTATTTCGTCATATTGTGGCGCAAGCACAAAACTCTCATGCTTTGCCTGCTCGCTTGGCGAAGCCCATACGGTTGCTCCATTGCCTTGCAACAATGTGTAGTTGTCCACCTGATTGGCACCACTGGCATCATGCATGAACAGCACCAACGGATAGCGCTTATTGGCATCATAGTTTTTCGGGACATAAAGATTATAGCGCAACGTCACACCTGTCTTGGCATCATTGAAAACGAGCTGCTTGAAATCCTCAGCCACAAGCACGCGGTTTTTATCGCTCGTCATTGTCACACCTCCCTTATAAGTTTTGCCCGACACTGTTTCTATATCCTTCACCTGCTTTATGTTTGCAGTTATAGGAAACGGATTCTCTTTTCTTGCAGGCTTATTGCCTGCCGTTATGCCGCCTGCTGGACCTCCTGACTTATTGTCCTTGGAGTCTTTCTCCACAGTTTGGTCGCCTTTATCTTTTCCAACCTTGCCTCCTCCCTTCATGTCAGGTCCAAAGTCAGGAACAAGCGACACCGTTGTCTCCAATTCCAAAATTACGAAACGACCTCCTTTCGGCTTGCGCGACTTCATTGCAGTGGAATTGACATAAACCTTCTTCACTGTACGGCCTTCCACAGTGTAAGATGCCGTTGAAAGGCCCTTTACGCTTATCGGCGCATCATACTCCACAGCAACTGTCGTAGTCTTAGCCCCGTCGCCAAGTACCTCACCTATAGCGGTAACACTCTTTACATGGCTTGCCATAGCCGTCATCGTGACGCTCGCAAGCAACTTCAATACAAACACAGAAATAATCTTCTTCATCTGAACCTATGCTTTTTATTAATAATATAATAATATGTGGAGCTTCTTCATGCCTTCCCATAAAAAGCATAGGTTCCTACCAGGACCTTTCACATATATTCGATGCATTTACCTGCAAAAAAGTTTATTCCACAGTCCAAACTTTTAATCTATTTTTTGTTTGTTGCACAAAATGACAATATATTAGGCGACAAGCCATAGGCAAGCCAATGCAAAAAAAGACATTCGTAAGTCCACATATATAAATAAATGTAGTAACTTTGTGGAAAAGAATATATATGCCAAGTCAAAATACATCAGAAGACAAACTGCCTGTAGAAGAAATCATCGCCATCGGCGAAGACATGCGTCGCTATGCTCTTGGCACACTCGGTTTCTCTGCTATTGGCTTTGCCAAGGCTGCGCGCGTCAGCGACGACCAGGCACGACACTTGCGCCAATGGCTCGATAATGGTGGCAATGCCGACATGGCTTACATGAAAAACTGGTATGACAAGCGTGTCGACCCACGGTTGCTCATGCCTGGACTTAAAACCATCGTCTCCGTTGCTCTTAACTATGCTCCTGCTCACACATTGCCGAAGGACGAGCCTCAGATTTCAGCCTACGCTCTTGGCAAAGATTACCATGACATTGTAAAAAGCAAACTTTTCAAACTCGCCGAATGGCTCAACCAGCGCATCGGTTCCGAAGACAAAGATGGTGAAACAAACAACGTTCCACCGTCTTATCGCGTCTTCGTCGATACAGGTCCAGTCCTGGAACGTTACTGGGCTGTGCAAGCAGGACTGGGCTGGATAGGCAGAAACCACCAGCTCATAATCCCTCACGCCGGCAGCATGTTCTTCCTTGGTGAGCTTTTCCTTGACATAGAGCTTCCCTTCGACAGTCCCATGCCCAACCGTTGCGGCTCGTGCCACCGCTGCATAGATGCCTGTCCTACAGGAGCTCTTGGTACGCCGCCCTCACCCAACGACTCGTCTGCTCACCACACAAACGGCGAAGTCGCAGGCTTTTTCTCTGCGTCTCTCTGCCTTTCTTACCAGACTATAGAAAACAGAGGCAAGCTTTCAGAAACAGCAAAACAAAAGATGGGCGACATGTTCTACGGCTGTGACAGGTGCCAACAAGCATGCCCTTGGAACCGTTTTGCCAAACCCAATGACACACCGGAGCTGCAACCTTCTGACGAGTTGCTTCACATGACGCGTGAAAAATGGCACGAGCTGTCGGTCGATGATTATCGCCGACTGTTCAAGGGCTCGGCTGTCAAACGTGCAAAATATGAGGGACTTAAGCGCAATATCGACAATCTGAAGTAAGTAACTATGGCATTTACGACACATTTCACTACTGTTAAAGAATATTTTTTTCGTCGTGTATATTTGCTGGTATAAAACTATTTTACTACTTTTGCACTCGCTTTCAGAAAGGGACATCTGAAGCACGGGTGGTTACCAGAGTGGCCAAATGGGGCAGACTGTAAATCTGCTGGCTCTTGCCTTCGGTGGTTCGAATCCATCACCACCCACATTACTACAAAAAGCAAAATTAAGGACAAGTTTTAACCACTGTAGCCGAAAGGTTGCAGTGGTTTTTGCGTTAAAGGACCTTTCGCTATTGTAAACGTAAGCCAAAACTTTGTTGTGTTCGCACACAAAGTGTTGATTTAAATCAAAATTATATTCTTTTCGAAACATTTCATGCAGAAAGATTTGCTCATTTCTCAAAAACCCACTACCTTTGCACCTGTAAACAAGAAAAGATTAGTTAGTAGATTTTTCATATAGGTTTTTAGTTTTTAGGTTTTGATAGATTGTTTTTTAGGTATTTGATGCAAGAGCGATGGCAACGCCGTGAGGCGGAACCCTCGGTCAAGCTCAAAGTTTGATTGAGAATTTTTTTATAAATTCGAAATAAAGAAGGTAGTATCTGTTGAAGATGCTACCTTTTTTAGTTGTTATTTTTTGCCACAAAAGTAGCTTTTGTCATGATAAATTAGTAATTTTGCAGTCGAAATCTCCCATTGAGGTCTAACGAGTAATGTACGCCGCGACGGCTTGCATGTAAGTCCGGTTATGAACTAAGGGAGAGCTTATCAGTGTTCATAACAAAACAAAGCAAATGACAAACGTTTCAAGGAAAGTCACATCGACGATACTCTCGATGTCGCTTCTTACAGTTATGGCAGGCGCAGCCATTGCCCCTGCATTGGGTATCATCAAGCAGCATTTCGCCGGCGAGCCTGACCTGCTCATACAGTTCATCGTCAGCATCCCCGCGCTGTTCATCATCATTACAAACCTTTTCTTTCTTTCCATCAGTCGCCATTTTAAGACGCGTGCTATCGCTCTTACCGGCCTTTCTCTCTATGTTGCGGCAGGGGCGGGGTGCTTCTTTGCCAACAACATTTACGTCCTGCTTGCGCTGAGGGCTCTGCTCGGTGTCAGCGTCGGACTGATAATGCCGCTCTCTACAGGGCTTCTCGCCTACTATTTTCCCCCCGAGGACCAGGCTCGGTTGATGGGACTCTCGGCGGCAATGAACCAGATGGGCGGAGTGGTAGCCACATTGCTGGCTGGTCTATTGGCTACCATTGAGTGGAACTATGCTTTCCTCGTGTACCTGCTCGGCATCATTGCCACAGTCATGGTCATGCTATACCTGCCCAACGAAAAACTTGGTTCAAGCAACAAGCGCGGCAAGACGTTTGAGCCACGTCAACTGCTAAAGTTCCATCCGTCAGTCATAGGCATGTTGCTCTTGATGATGATCTTCTTTATCTTCCCAACCAATTTTGCAATCATTGCCGAACGGCAGACCACTCTCAGTGTGAACGCCATAACCCTCATCATGGTTGGGCTCGACGTAGTGGCATTCTTCACGGGGCTTGTCTTCGGACAGCTCATGACTGCTTTCCGTCGTGGATTGAAATACTTTGCTCCGGCATTCTTCTTTCTCGGCTATTTGGCATTCATCTTTGCCCACGATTCTGTTCTCCTTATTGTAGGCGCAGTACTCGTAGGCATAGCCAACGGCGTAGGGGTACCGTATCTCAACACTATTGCTTCAATAAAAGGAGGTCGCAACTCCGCCACTACAGTCATGCCTTTGCTCTCGGCGGCTCTTTACATGGGACAATTCATTTCGCCCATCGTGGTCACTCCGCTCTCACATGCCCTATTCGGCAACGACCTTACGGCAACCTACAAGGTAGGGCTCGTGCTGTGCATAGTGTTTTTCTATCAAGTCTGGTCTACACGCCATTTCCAGAGTTTGCCTCCGGCAGAACCCAGCCGTTAGTTTCCTATTAAGACAATACAGTGAAGGCTTTCAACAAGTTTCTCTGATTAAACATATTTAGTTTAATTAGAGCAATTCGTTGAAAGCCTTTTCTGTAGCAACCTCACCAAAGTTCCTAAACAAATATAAAAGTCGCCGTTTTTCTTTGCAATATCACCCCGTTTGCCTATCTTTGCATCGAGCTTATAAGAGAAAACTAAAAATCAAGACCTTCAGTAAAAGAAGGAACATAAACCTCGTAAAAACCAAAAGGAAGCATTATGAAGAAACTTTTGTTAGGTGACGAAGCCATTGCTCAGGGCGCACTTGATGCCGGACTTAGCGGTGTCTACGCATATCCTGGCACGCCGTCGACTGAAATCACTGAGTACATCCAGGAGTCGCCCATAGCCAAGGCGCGCAACATCCACCGCCGTTGGCTGACCAATGAAAAGACAGCTATGGAGCAAGCTCTCGGCATGTCGTTCATGGGCAAACGGGCACTGGTGTGCATGAAGCACGTAGGACTGAACGTCTGCGCCGATCCGTTTGTCAATTCAGCCATTACCGGCACAAACGGCGGGCTTGTGGTGCTTGTCGCCGACGACCCGTCTATGCACTCGTCGCAAGACGAGCAAGACAGCCGCTTCTATGCGCATTTCGCCATGATTCCCTGCTTCGAGCCGAGCAACCAACAGGAAGCTTACGACATGACGCAAGAGGCATTCGACTATAGCGAGCGCATCCACCTGCCCGTATTGTTGCGAGTAACCACACGCATGGCACACTCGCGCGCCGTGGTCAACATCAAGGAACAGCCACGGGAGGAAAACGAGCTTAACTATAATTCCGAAGCAAAGAACTGGGTGCTCCTGCCTGCCAACGCACGGCGGCGCAACGCCATCGTCTGCGAGCAGCAGAAAAGTCTTGAGCAAGACTCTGCCAACTCTCCCCACAACCTTTACAAGGATGCCGCCGACCACTCTTTAGGCATCATTGCCAGCGGTATAGCCTACAATTATCTCATGGAATGCTATCCCGACGGCTGCCCTTATCCCGTACTTAAAATTTCACAATATCCCCTGCCAAAGGAACTCATCCGCCGCCTTACCGACGAATGCAACAGCGTGTTGGTCATTGAGGAAGGCCAGCCCCTCATTGAGGAGCAGCTGCGGGGCATCATGCCGGGCAACGCAACCATCAAGGGGAAATTCACGGGCGAACTGCCACGCACGGGCGAGCTCACCCCCGATGCCGTAAAACGAGCTCTCGGACTGCCTTCTGATGAGACCTTTGCGCCATGCGAAGACGTAGTCCCACGCCCGCCGGCACTATGCCAAGGCTGTGGCCACCGCGATGTGTACAAGGCATTGAACCAAGTGCTTGAAGACTATCCGCAGGCGCGCGTCTTCGGCGACATCGGTTGCTACACCCTCGGCTTCATGCCTCCTTTCAAGGCTATACACAGTTGTGTCGACATGGGCGCAAGCATAGGTATGGCAAAAGGTGCTGCCGACGCAGGGCAATGGCCCGCCGTAGCCATCATCGGCGATTCTACATTCACCCACAGCGGCATGACAGGACTGCTTGACGCTATCAACGCCAACGCCGACATCACGGTCATCATAAGCGACAACCTAACCACTGCCATGACCGGCGGACAAGACTCCGCTGGCACCCACAAGTTTGAGGGAATATGCCGTGGACTCGGCATTCCGGAGGAGCACCTGCGGGGCTTCGTGCCATTGGCTAAGAACATGCCCGAGATTTTGAAGATAATACGTGAGGAAATAGAATACCACGGCACAAGCGTCATCATACCGAGGCGCGAATGCGTGCAGACCCTCACGCGCCACATGAAGCAGAAGAAACTAAAGGAAGCTCAACTTAAAAAGGAAAAGGAGGACAAGGAATGAAAACCGACATCATACTGTGCGGCGTGGGAGGGCAAGGCATTCTCTCTATCGCCACCATCATTGGCGAGGCTGCCATGAAGGAAAACCTATACATCAAGCAGGCTGAAGTACACGGCATGTCACAACGCGGAGGCGATGTACAAAGCAACCTGCGCCTTAGCGACCGGCCCATCAGCAGCGACATCATTGCCCTTGGCGATGCCGATGTTATAATATCAATGGAGCCGATGGAGGCTTTGCGCTACCTGCCTTACCTCAGCAAAAACGGATGGGTGATAACCTCGAGCGCGCCATTCAAGAACATCCCCAACTACCCTGACGTGGAGAAACTGCAAGCCGACTTGGACAAGCTGAAGAACGTTGTCGTGCTCGATATAGACAGGCTTGCCAAAGAAAACGGCACGCCGCGCTCGGCAAACGTCATCCTGCTCGGCGCGGCACAGAAAGCCCTCGGCATTGGCTACACCGAGCTTGAAGATGCCATACGCCGCGTGTTCGCGCGAAAGGGTGAAGCCGTGGTAGAGGCAAACATCAAGGCTCTTGCCATAGGAAGGGAGGCGCAGAAATGAAACCTACCCCAATACCAAAGCATATCATAGACGATGCCATACGCGACTACGGCATACAAGACTTCGCCCACGCCACTATACGTGAAGTAAAAGGCATTGCAGCCAACACCGAAAAGGAATCGGGCGTAGAGTTCATAAAGATGGAAATGGGCATACCGGGCCTGCCGGCATCTAAGGTTGGCGTGGAGGCGCAGATAAAAGCGTTGCAGGACGGCATTGCCAACAGCTATCCCGATATACAGGGCCTGCCGGAGCTGAAGCGGCAGGCTTCGCGCTTCGTCAAGGCATTTATAGGCGTAGACATCAGTCCCGAAGGCTGCGTGCCGGTATGCGGAAGCATGCAAGGCACCTTTGCTTCTTTCCTCACGTGCTCACAGGCTGACCACACGAAGGACACGGTGCTGTTCATCGACCCAGGCTTCCCGGTGCAGAAGATGCAGCTGCAAGTGATGGGCGTGAAATACGAGACCTTCGACGTTTATGACTTCCGGGGTGAGAAGCTCGCGCCTAAGATTGAGAGCTATCTGAAGAATGGCAATATCTGCGCCATCATATACAGCAATCCCAACAACCCGTCATGGATATGCCTCACCGAGCAAGAGCTGCACGACATAGGCTGTCTTGCAACTAAATACGACTGCATAGTCATGGAAGACCTCGCCTATTTTGCTATGGACTTCCGCAAGAACATCATACCGCATACTTCTGAGTCTTCGTCCTCTCTCAAAGATTCTTCACTCTATCAGCCCACCGTAGCACGCTATACCGATAACTACATCCTCCTCATCAGCGGCAGCAAGGCATTCAGCTACGCAGGCGAGCGCATCGGCGTGACGTGTATCAGCGACAAGCTTTTCCACCGTCACTTCCCCGACCTGTCGGCACGCTACGAGGGTCTCGCCTTCGGTCCCGTGTTTTCCACGCGCATGCTCTACGCCCTCTCGTCGGGCACCAGCCACAGCGCGCAGTACGCTATGGCAGCAATGCTGAAGGCCGCCACCGACGGCACATACGACTTCCGCAGTGAGATAAAGGTGTACGGAGAACGTGCCCACAGACTAAAAGACATCTTCCGTCGTCACGGCTTCTACATCGTCTATGACAAGGATCTCGACCAGCCCATTGCCGACGGCTTCTATTTCACCATCGGCTTCCCCGGCATGACAAGCGGTCAACTCGCCCACGAGCTTATGTACTATGGTGTCTCCGCCATCTGCCTCGTCACCACAGGCAGCCATCAGGAAGGGTTGCGTGTGTGCACATCCTTCATCCGTGACAACCAGTACGACCTGCTCGAAGAACGAATGAAGGTTTGGGAGGAGAATCATAAAGGGTAAGTCTCCGTCAGAACCTGAAACCGTAGAAAACTCTCATGCGCCACTTG
>CAZZNO010000094.1:0-11628 GCA_964655685.1 uncultured Prevotella sp. | reverse complement strand
GTTCTTCTGTCTTCCCAAAGGTGTTATCCCTCGTTCGGACTTCCGAACTTCACTTACTAATATGCAATGTCCGTGCCTATGCCGCACACTCACTCAAAGTGTGCCAATTGTGGCTGAATTTGTCAGAAAAGTATAAAATTATTGACATTTCCTGCCAATAGTGGCAATGCAAACAAAAAAATCAAATAATGACCCGTTAAGTATCGTGCTTGCAATGAAGACCGATTGGGGTTTTAAAAAAAATTTTGTACCTTTGGCAGCGTATAAAGAAGGAGTTATAATGACTTTCAAAGATTTAGCATACAGGCGGTTCACATGTCGGAAGTACACTGACAAGCCAGTAAGTAATGAGGATATTGAGCATATCAAGGAATGTGTACAGGTATGAGGGGGAATGAAACGGTTACAAATTGTAACCGGTTTAATATGCCGAAACATAATATCAAGAATATGACTATATATGAAGAATATTGAAGTTGTTGCTGCAATCATTGAGCACAAAGGCAAGTACTTTGCCACTCAGCGTGGTTACGGCGACTATAAAGACAAATGGGAGTTCCCTGGCGGCAAGATAGAGCCGGAAGAAAGCCGTGAAGACGCCTTGATAAGGGAAATAAAAGAAGAACTTGCGACCACTATTGGAGTTGACAAGTTCGTTTGCACGGTAGATTGTGACTATACTGATTTTCATCTCACCATGCACTGTTTTCTGTGCCATGTAGTAACGGGCAAGCTACAGCTTCTCGAAGCCGAGGATGCAAGATGGCTTGACAAAGAGCACCTGAATACTGTTGACTGGCTTCCTGCTGACAAGGAAGTGGTTGATAAACTTTTGAGCGAAAACTAAAGCTACTAAAAACTATTCAGATTATACATGTAAAAGGGGATGCACCAGAAGACCCGGCACACCCCCGTCAAACATATAAATACACACTCTGAAAATGTTTGCAAATAGAAGCTGACTGCCTTAAGAAAAGGACTGTCAGTGTTGCGCTATGCCGCAAGCTCACTTCAGCAAGCTTTCGAGCAAGTCACGCGCTTCGGGCTGCGACGGGCGCGGGGCATAGGCATCGGCTATGCGGAAATCCTTGTCTATTGCCACAAAGCGCGGAATATAATATATAGCCCAGCCCGTGTGCAGGCTGCCGTCGGTGCTGTGAACCTGCAAGCCCTGCTTGTTGTGAGCCTGTAGATAACGCAGCCAAACGTCACGTGTCTGGTCGGTTGAGACGCTCAGGAAAACAACGTCTTTGCCTTTGAAATCTTTTTCCAATGCCTCGAAAGCCGGTGCTTCCTTTATGCAAGGGCCGCACCACGTTGCCCAAAAGTCGATGTAGATGACCTTGCCTTTATAGTCGGAAAGCTTGGCAGATTTCCCGTTTTTGTCGGCAAAGGCGAAATCTATAGCCGGTTGTCCCGCACCCAGCTTGCCGTCTTGCGAAATCTTTGCCTTAAGCTCGGCGGCGAAATCCTTGTTCTTCAGATTGTCGGCAAGAACCTGCGCCTTCTGGAGCGTTGCGCTGTCTGCCTTCTGGCGAAGGAAATAAGCCATGTCGGCAGCACTATAAAGTTCGCGCATACGCGGCGTTATCGTCAAGCCTTCAGCCCATTCCTTGATTGCCGGAATCTCCGGATTGACCACATACTCCACCACACGGCGCACGGCTGCCACATCGAGCAGCGAGTCGTGGGTAATGTTGCGGAAGAGCGGCTTGACCGCCGACGTGAGCAAAGGATAGAAGTCTTGCGGTTTCACCTGCTCAGTCTTTGCCTGCCCGTTATAGATTAGTCCGGCATACTGAGGGAACATGACATAGCTGTTGATGATGTCAGCATCGATGCGGGCATTCTCATAGATTTTGAACTGCCGGCTAACGCCCGTGAGCGTGTCGAGCTCGTGACGGCGCACGGCGGCAAGACTGTCTATGAGCTGACGCGTCTGTGCAAAGTCGTGGCGGAGGTTGCTGCCACCGTTGATGTAAGAGCCAGCCTTTGGAAAGAGCCGCTCCTTCATGTAGGTGTTAGCCTGCGCGCCACGCCCAGAGAATGTAGCGTCGTGGTTGCTCTGGGATATGCGTATGGTGAGGTCGTCGCCCGGCGACAGGTACAGCGTGTTGCGGTTGATGTTATAATAAGTCGGCTCCTTGATGACAAGGGTTGTGTCGAAATAGCCTTGCGCATCGGTTCGCAACGTTATGTCGCGGCTGCCGCCTACCATTGATGCCGCGCCGTCATAAGCCATCACAACCGCCCCACGACCGAGGTTCACCAACTGTCCGTGCAAATGAACCGTGCCGTCGCTGGCATTTACAGCCGCCGCCGATAAGGGCATCAGCAGGGCGGCTGCAAGCATTGTTTTATAAAAACGAATTGCCATGTCTGTTAATCGTTTCTTTCGTCAAGCCTCTGCGCCATTAAATGAACGCAATGTCCTTGATGGGGCCGAAGCCGCTGTTGATTTGTATCGACGGATACTTGTTATCATTGTCCACACGTCCGGCTGTGTTAAGCTGTAGCACCACCATTTCGCCAGTGCCGTCGCTCTTGTTCACGCCGGCTCCGAGCACACGCACGAAAGGCACGCCGTAGGAATCGGCACCTGTCTGGTCACTGTTCGACGTGTTGCCCCATGCATAACTGTCTACAGCCATCTTCAGGCAGCTGATGGTAGCGCGCGGGTCGTCGCTCTGCCAAATTACGGTAGCGTTGCCTGTGGATATGTCAAGACGGTAAATCTTGTTGCCTGCGGCGTAGAAGATGATATTGTTGAAAGTGGGGCCTGATGCCATAGGCGTGTTCTGCGTCACGCCGTCGGGAGTAACAAACTCATAGTCGGCAGGCACCACGGCATCCGTTCCGCTTGTGAGCGGATAATAGCGGAAGACATAGACGTGGGACATGCTACCTGCGCCGAGGGCATAGGCATAGCATGAGTAACGCTGCCAGTTGGCGCGCGAGCTTATGTCATAGTGATAGCCGTTGACGATGTTTATGACCGTCTCGTTAGGATCTATGCGGTTGGGGTCGACGGCGTCAGTGCCGTTCTTGTAAGGAATGCGCGAGATGCTTCCTCCGACATACGACCACATGCTGCCCGTTTGCAAGGCAAGGTGAACAAAGCGATGCCCGATGCTGTCATAGCCGATGGCGGTATGGGGACCTGCCGCAATCTTGGAGATGTAATAATTGCCCGTAACAGTCTGGTCGGGGGTCATTGACATGATATAAGGGCCGTCGCTTGCCCAGTTGCGCGCCACCTGCCCGTTGCTGCAAATCACTAATCCGCCATTGCCCGACGATGCAAACTGCGCATTGGCAAGGTCGACCTTTGAGCCCGGGTCAATATATGGGATGTAGTTCACGCCGCTCCATGCCGACACGAGGTCGAACTTGTGAGTCTGGTTATAGATACCCGATTCGTCCTGATTGGTGGTGTTTATATAGAGATAAGCCTCTGAGTTATAGCCCACTGTGTACTCGTCGGTAGAGTGGAGCACGGTGGCTATGTTGAGCGGTTTGCCCGTGAACGACCTGTGAGAATCGTTGGAATAGGCATTAGGCGTCACTATCACGTCAGAGCCGGCATACTCCACCGACCCCATCTCGGCGTGTCCGCCAACATTGTGCAGCACAAGCCAGCTCTTGGTGTATGGCCTCGCCACCTCAAGCTGCGTAGGCACCATCGTCACGGTGTTGGTCTTGCTGTTGTTGACATACAGCCGCAGGTAATAGTTGTAAACCATTGGCGACTGGTCAGGGTCTATGCGCAGGGTGACCGTAGAGTCATGCCCGATGGTGTCGTTGGCAAGGCTGTTTGCATCGCTCGTGTTCATGACCCAAGTGTAGGAAAGATAGGAGCGGTCGCCGTCGGCTGTGGTGATATTAGGATGAATGGTATAATTGTAGGCACTGTCGGCAAGCCTCACGCCGTACATGCTGTTCAAGCCCACGGATATGTCGTGTATGCTGTCGTCGTAGGTATAGTTGCCCTCGTCGTTGTAGCAGCCCGCAAGCAGCAGTGCAGCTGCGGGCAGCACGCCCCACAGGGCAGAGGCGAGAAGGCCGTTTATATGTTTGCTCATATTGCTTGTTGTCATTAATATGTTTTTATTATGAAAGGGTCTCTCGCCAGCCGTTATGGGAATGTGACGGGCGTGCCGTCAACTTCGTGAAGCGGTGTGTCGTGGGTGGAGTTGTATTCGTTCAGATACCTCTTGATGGTATTAATCATCTGCGTGGTGAAGCCGAAGTTCGGATTCTCAAGATGACGCGTATAGGTGATATACACCTGCTGTGGGGAATACCAACGGTCCATAGCGAAAGCAGCCTGTATGAACCTCACCTTCACGTCGCCATACTGACCGAGCGCGCCGCTGAAAGCCGCGTTCCAGCTTGCCTCGTCGGTCACGCCCATGTCGCTCCACGGTGTTTTGTCGCTGACTCTGATTTCATATTTCTGCCTTTCCTTTGTTCCAGCCACCACGTCGCTATTGTCATAGTCGAAAGTGATGTAGCAGCGGCGCTCCTCGCCATAGGCAGGCTTACGCACGGTGACGTTGAATATCTTCTGATATTCTCCCGGGGCGAGTGACGAGTCGCCCGGCATTTCTATTTCAGGCATCTCATATCCGTCCTCGCTTATTGCCTTAAGGCTTATCTTGAGCGGTTTGTCGCTGAGCCTGCCTTCCAACTGCACGCAGAGGGGGATAGTGGTCTCGGTGGAGATGTCTATTGTCTTTTGAGTGAAGTATGCGGTGAAGAAGTCCTCCTCGGTGAGCAGGTTCTCATAGTCATCCACATACACACCGTAGCCATTGTCGGTTAGGAAGTTGATGCCCGGTGCAGAGTTGAAGGTATCAACTTCTTCCTCCTTACAGCCCACCAACGCCATAAGGAAGGCGGCTGCCAAGAATATATATTTTTTCTTCATGTGTTATTCGGTGTTTTATCAGTTCAATAAATGTTGCCGAGCACTGTCTCGTCGTCAGGAATGGCGAAGCGATAGTTTGACTCTGTCATGTTGCTTATGGGGCAGAACTGGAACGTGCGGTAGCCCTGGCGCTTGTAGAAGAACCACAGCTGACCCTCGGCATAAAACTCCTTGCGATATTCTTTCTCCACCGCTTCTATGCGCTGCCTCTCCGTGGCGAATGCCCTGAGGTCGTCAACACCGCGCGACGAGCGCACAATTGAAAGCATGTTGGCAGCCTCAGCCATGTCGTCGGTGCACTCTGCTACAATATAATACATCTCCGGAAGACGTATGAGCGGCATGTTGTTCTGCAAAGCCAGCGACTTGAGGTTTTCCTGCTGATACTTCAGGGTGTAGGCACCGTTTGTGGTGATGTTGAAACCCGTGCCGTCCTTCAGGCGCATGTCGTTCTGTCCGTCGTTGGTGACATCCCACATCTGGTACAGACGGTCAACGTCGCTAATGATGTAGTAGCTCCAGTTGGTTATGCGGAACTCGTCGGTTATGCGGTCGGCAAAGGTTTCCGAATCTTCGCTCATTGAGAATATAAGCTCAGAGGAGCCTATCTTGTCCTGCGTGTTGTCGGTTATGAGGGAGAAGATAAGCCCGCCACCGGGACGGCGAGCGTCGATTACCTCACGAGCCTTTGCCAAGGCATTAGCCTTGTCGCCCATCCAGAGGTAGACACGAGCCATCTCTGCCTTGACGGCATACTTGTTCATGCGGTTGAAACGGTAGTTAAGGAACTGGTCGCCGCCTGCCGTGCCCGAAGACGGGAACGAGATGTTCATCGGGTCGTTTTCAAGCAGCTGCTCAGCCTGCTTGAGCGAAGCTATGATGCTGTCGCAAACCTGGTTAGCCGGCATGAGCTTCTTGTCCTCGCGATTGAATTGCGTGCGGTAAGGAATGGACGGCGACGTGGGGTTGTCCTTATAGATTGGCCCGAACATGCGCAACAGGTCGAAGTATATGAAAGAACGCAAGCCCAAAGCCTCTCCCTTGATGATGTCGCGATAGCCGGCGGTAGTGATTACTTCTCCCCTTTTCTCAATGTTTGAAAGAAGGTTGTTGAGATTCGCAATGAGATTGTAATCGCCGCTCCAGAAGGTTGTGTAATAGCCCTCGGTGCGTGTCGACGGGTATGTGTACCAAGTAGCCTTGTCATAGTCGGCAGCCGCATAGGCTGAGTTGACATATCTCTGCGCCAGCTGGTCGATGAAGCCGTAGGTCATTTCGCGGCCATAAAGCGTTGGGCCGCTCATGATTATGTAAATGCCCGTGAGAGCTTCCTTGAAACCCTGCTCGTTCTTGAACAGGTCTTCTTCCTTGGTGTTTGTCTTAGGAGTAACGTCGAGCCAGTCGCTGCACGAACTCAGCGTGCCAAGGCAAAGAAGCAATAATGTAAAAAGGTAAAAAGAAGAGCCTAAGCTTTTCTTAAGCCTGAGAGCTTTTATTTTATTATGATTTGCTTTCATGTTTTTTCCTCCTTTCTCTAAAATGTAAGATTGAGCGACATTGACACCTGGCGTGACATCGGGTACTGTATGCCTCGCTCCTGCTTGATGGTAGACCAGTGAAACAGGTCCTCAAGATAAAGACCGACCGAAGCCGACGACAGACCGAAGCGGCTAAGCCACTTGTCGTAGCGCCTCTCGAAGCGATACTGTATGTTCACGGTGTTGAGCGAGAGCTGGTTGTCGTTCATGAGGAAGCGTGTTGTAGCCTTCGTCTCAGAGCCATTGACAGCCTGTGTGACAGCCTTGAAACGTGCGATGTCGCCCGGCTGCATCCAGCGGTCGTAGAAAGCACGGCGATCTACATTGTAGTGCAAGTCGGCATTCTCAACCTTGTCAACAAGTGTGCGGTTGTAATAGTCGCCACCGAAATGATACTGGGCGGCAACTGAGATTGAAAGTCCGTACCAGTTGAAATTGATGCCGAGCGTGCCCTGGAGCGTAGGCTCAGTGTCGCCTACAGGCACCTGGTCAGCCACATTGTATTCGCTGGTGCGCTCGCCGTTGCGCGTAAGATATATCTCGCGACCGGTTATGGGGTCAATGCCAAGCGAGCGAACTGCCCATATCATCGACTGTGAATAGCCTTCCTCATAGCGCGGCAACGGGCGTGAAAGCTTGTTAGGATTAGACGGGTCCTCCTGCAACTGCTGCTGGTTGCGTATGCGCATTGCATTGGAGATGCGCTTAATCTCGTTCTCGTTGTGGCTGCCGTTGGCAGTGATGCTGAGGTTCATTTGCTTTGCCGGAATGTAAATCGGCATTACACGGAAAGAGAACTCATAACCGTTATTGGCTATGTTACCAATGTTTTCCTTGACCGACGTGAAGCCCACTGAAGGAGCAAGCGAATAGTCGAGCACCGTGTTCTCCGTCAGTTTGCGATAATATTCGAAACGACCGCTGATGCGGTTGCGAAGCATTGCGAAGTCAAAGCCGAAGTTCCAAGCCTTGGTTGTCTGCCACTTCAGATCGGGGTTGCCCATGCCATAGAGCATTGCGCCAACCACATCTGAGCTCTGATAGATACGCATGGTGTTGCTGTAGGTGTACATCTGTAGAGCCTGGTAAGGCGAGAAGCCCTGCGTACCGGTGAGTCCATAGGTGGCGCGGAGCACGAGCTGGTCGAAAGTGCGAAGCTTCTTGATGAAGCTTTCCTTGTCGAGGTTCCAACGCAAGCCTGCCGACCAGAAGGGGGCGTAGCGGTTGTTGCGGCCGAACTGAGAAGACGCGTCCATGCGGCCGTTAAGGTCGGCTGCATAACGCTGGTCGTAGGTATAGCTCACTGTGGCTACGCCGCCGAACGAGCGAGACGTGCCCTCGTCGCCGGAAGCCGACTGCACTTTTGCGCCAAGATAAACCTCGTCCATGTCCTCATTGGGGAAACCGGTGGTGTAAACGCCTACCATATGGGTCTTTGTCTCCTTCACATTGTAGCGGAAATAGGTAGCGAGCACGTGGCGGTTCTGCCACACTTTATTATAATTGGCTGTGAAAGCGAGGTCCCAACCTGTAGAGGTGCTGTGGCTGTAGCGATAGGAGCCGCGCTGGTTGATGTCGCTCACGCTTAGGAAATCGGTATGGTTTGCCGACTTGAACGCGTCGAGGTCAGAAGAAGTCTTCGTAATAGTCATGTCGACGGCGAGGCGCAGGTTGTCAATAGGCGTATACTCAGCGCGGAATGCGTCGCGAATTTCGAATGCAGTGTTCTTGTCGAAAGTGTTGTAAAGGGTGTTATACATAGGATTGCCGACGTTGGCGCCAACGGTAGAGAAGGTGCGGTCGGTGGTGGTGATGCTGTGCTCCAGATACTGTGCAATCTGCCCGTTGGCGTCATAGATGCGGTAATACGGGTTGAGCATGGCGTACTGGTCGAACGTGCCGTAGGGCGACGTACGGTCAGACTTGGTATAGTCTACGTATGCTATGTTGCTTATCAACAAGCCTTTGTAGCGGTAGCGCAGGTCGAGGCTGAAGCTTGTGCCGTCAACGCCCGTCTCCTTCATAACGCCCGGCTGGCGGTTGATGCCGCCATAGAGCTTATAGCGAAGCTCGTTGGTTCCGCCCTCGAGGTTGATGCCGTGACGCTGTGCGAAGACAGTGTGCACGGGCTGGGAGAGCCAATAAGTGTTCACGCCACGCAGCACCTCAAGGTACTTGGCGCGATAGGTGTCGCTTGCGTTTTTCTGTTGCTGCAAGCTGCCCGTCTCGTCATAGTAGCCGGCACGGCGCTCAAGTTCGAGCTTGTCGGCAGCGTTGAGCAGATGATAGTCGGTCAGGTCGGGATATTCAACCTTGTAATTGCCATTATAAGTAACGCGGAGCTTGCCTGCCGAGGGGGCGAGCGTCTCCACTACGACGACGCCGTTGGAAGCCTCAGAGCCATAGATAGCCATAGCGGCGGCATCCTTAAGCAGTGTGACCGAGGCTATCTGCGCTGGGTCAAGGTCCATAATCTTGGTTACGCTCACGCCGATGATTCCGTCGAGCACAAACAGTGGCTGGTTAGGGCGGGTGTCGATGTCACCACGCATGATTACGGTCTCGTCAGTGGAATAGTCGCCCATAGACGACTGGCCGCGCATAGAATAGTCGGGCAACGAAGATGGGTTGGAACCCGACATCATATTGCTTCCCTGGCGGAAGCCCGGGTCCATCATGGTTATGGCATTAAGGATATTGCCCGATGAAAGCTTGCGAATGTCGTCGCCCGTCATGCGGTGTGCCGACCCCGTGAAGCCTTCTTCCTTACGTGCGAAGATACCGGTCACCACCACGTCAGACAGCTCGTGGGCATTGGTACGCATAACCACGCGCATTCCGTCAGAAGCTACGGTGGAAATGTCGTTCTTGCCCACATAGCTTATCTTCAGCATCTGGCCGCCGGCAGTGGGCAGCGAGAAATGGCCGTCCACATCGGTCACCGTGGCTTGGCCTCCTTGCGACCTCACCGTGGCGCCGATGACAGGCTCGCCATCTTCGTCAACAATAGTTCCTCGCACGTCATGCCCCTGCTGCCTAACCGGCACCTGCTTGGCGCGCGCGATATTAACCACTTTGCCACTAACCGAGAATCGCAATGGAAGTCCGCGCAACACGGTTTGCATGGCACCGTTGATGTCCTGGTTCTTGACAGACGCACTGACACGGAAGCCCTGGACATCGTCGTAGGCATAGCTGAACTTGTAACCCGAAGCCTTTTCCAGACGGCTGAACACCGTAGGAAGGGGTTCCTCGTGGAAGGTCATCGTTATCTTCCCGCCCTGCGCCGCTGCCGGAATGGCTACGAGCAGGCTAAGCAAGAAGACAACCAAGTGAAGTTTTCTCATAAGCTTTCCCTATTTTTATAATTTATTACTATTTTTGTCGCAAGTTTATTAATCTTACCGCTAAGAACTGAAAAAGGGTACGCTTTTGCTAAGTTTTTTTGTTTTTTCTTTTAATTTGTCTGTTTTCACCATGTTTTTACACTCTATTTTCCCCTTTACGCCACCTTTACTGCGAAAATTATGCTATCTTTGCATGTTGAAAGAACAAGATGAAAGACAAAGCCGACTTTGATCGCCTGTTCCGGCAATACTATGCCGAGCTTTTCGTCTTCGCCCACCGCATGGTGTGGAGCGAGGAGGAATGCCATGACATCGTGAACGATGCCTACGAGATGCTTTGGCGGCACTTCGCACGCATAGAGGCCGCCACTGCAAGGGCATGGCTATACACCACTGTGCGCAACGGCTGCCTCGACCATCTGGAGCACCTGCGCCACCACAAGGACTATGCAGAACTTTACCGCCGGCTGACAAGCCTCGTAGACGATAATGACTGGCTGGCTGAGCACGACGAACGTACGAAGGTCATAAACGACGTGCTTGGGAAGATGGACGAGAAATCACGACGCATACTGCACGCCTGCTACGTGGAAAGGAAAAAATATAAAGACGTGGCGGAAGAAATGGGCATAAGCATCAATACGGTGAAGAAATATGTCATGCGCGCGCTGAAGACCATACGCGAGAACAAACTTAAAAAAACATAAAACCGTACCTTTTAACTAACATAAACCGTAAAACAAGTATGACTATAGAAAAACAAACCAACATAGAGGAGCAAGCCGCCAACATAATGGAGAGCGGAGGCACCGGCGCTTCAGGCTGTATGCCCGATGGCGAAGTGCTCGACGCATGCCGCGACCTGAGTTGCGCGGCGATGTTGCTCGACGACGCGCCCGGCGACATTGAGGCACGGCTGCAGGCTTTCCACCACCGCCACAGCCACCGCATGAGAATAGTCTGGGGCGCCGTGGCTGCGGCAGCCTGCGCGGCAGCTTTGCTGATACTGACGCTGACGAGGAGCGACAGCGTAGACCTCGACTCGTCGCCAATAGCCTATACTGAAGTAAGAAACCTGAAGGGTGTGACCATAATGGCGCAAGAAGGCAGCAAAACCGTGCAGAAGACGCTGCAAACAAAGCAGACAAAGGTTTTCAACGTGCTTGACCAAAGCGAGTCGGACATAGTGCTCACGGCGGCAGTGCCCACGGGCAGCGCCTACGAGATGGTGCTGAGCGACGGCACGCGCGTGCTGATGCACAGCAACAGTCGCCTGGTGTTCCCGTCCCGCTTCGCAGGCTCGAAGCGCGAGGTCAGGCTCGACGGCGAGGCATACTTCATCGTGGCTCACGATGCCGAGCACCCGTTCGTGGTGCATGGCGGAGAAATGGAGACCGAGGTAATGGGCACCGAGTTTTATATGAAAGCATACGGAAACGGAAAAGACTGCGTGACGCTGATAAACGGCAAAGTGCTGGCAAAGGCGGGCGGCAGCCAAACCGTCATGGCTCCGGGGCAGCGCGCATCAATAACAGCCGACGGAGCACTGACCGTGCGGGATGCAGACATAACACCTTACGAATACTGGCGCGACGGCTTTCTTTTTTATGACCACATGGCGTTGAAGGACATCATAGAGAGCATTGCGCAAGACAATGCCTACGACGTAGAGTTTAAAACCTCGGCTCATCTTGACCGCGACATGCACTTCGTTGCCGACCGCACACAGGGCATAGGCGTAGTCCTAAACAACCTCAGCAGCATAACCGGACTGAAGATAAAGACAGAGGGAAAGAAGATTGTCGTGGAATAA
>CAZZNO010000093.1:9433-11728 GCA_964655685.1 uncultured Prevotella sp. | reverse complement strand
ATGCCCCAGCTCTTGATGATGCCTATCACGCCAGCCATTGCTATGCCGCCAATGCCTATTGAGCGCGCATAAGCCTTGAAGATCTCCTCCGGAGACATTGCGCCTACGGTGGCGGTGATGGTCGGATCCCACATGTTGAGCACCTGGTCGTGGAACACTATCGACATGCCGGGGACGATGAGCCACCATACGGCAAGCGAGCCGAGAGTGATGTAAAGGGCATACTTCAAACCGACGATGTAGCCAAGACCGAGCACTGCCGCACCTGTGTTGACCTTGAACACCAGCTTAGCCTTGTCGGCAAGGTCTTGACCAAGCCCAATAACGCGGCTCGTGAAATTCTCGTTCCACCAACCGAACGTCGAGACTATGAAGTCGTAAAGTCCACCCACGATACCTGCAATGAGCAGCGGTTTGGCTTGGTCGCCGCCTTTCTCGCCCGATACGAGCACCTGTGTGGTAGCCGTGGCTTCGGGGAAAGGATACTTGCCGTGCATGTCGCTGACGAAATATTTGCGGAACGGGATTAGGAAAAGAATACCGAGGATGCCGCCCAAAGCCGACGCAAGGAACATCTTGAAGAACGATGCCGTCATCTCAGGGTACTTTGCCTGCAAAATATAAATGGCGGGAAGGGTGAATATGGCTCCTGCCACGACTGCTCCCGAGCATGCGCCTATGCTCTGGATAATGACATTCTCGCCCAGCGCCTTGTTGCGCTTGGCAGCCGTGGACACGCCTACGGCTATGATGGCTATAGGTATGGCGGCTTCAAACACCTGTCCCACCTTCAATCCGAGGTAGGCGGCAGCGGCTGAGAACACCATAGCCATGATGATGCCCCACGTAACCGACCACGTGTTGACTTCAGGATAAGTCTTGTCAGGCTTCATTATAGGAACGTATTCCTCACCTTCTTTCAACTCGCGGAACGCGTTGTCGGGCAACTGCACTGTTTCTTTCTCTTTTTCGCTCATATTGTTTAGTTTTGGTTTAATTCTTAACTTTCTACTCTTAATGCTTTTCCTTAAGCCTCTATCTTGTGGTGATATGCCAGCAACCTTGCTTCACCTCATATTTTATATAGCACCGGTTGCGGTCTCGCATGTCACGCAACACTTCGGCAAGCACCCATTTCAACGTATCGTTGCGCACCTCACGCCTGTGTTCACCAGGGGCCTCAACGGTTTTATAGCGGTTGTAGCACACGTCGAACGTGGTGCCGTAGAGGTGGCAGCTCCTGACTGTGGCGTTAGAGTTTTTCCGCTGCAAGCGAGCCACGTCTGCCTTCGTGCGCAGCACGCTCGTCACTATTATCTTGTGCAAGGGGATGCGTTTCGCCTGCAACGAATCGAAGAAGTTGCGCCCTATGTCCTGCAACAGCACAGAAGCGCGCGGCACAAGGTAAGGCGAACTGTCACGAAGGCGGTCTACATAGAAATAAGGATTAGAGCCAATATACGCCAGCGACTTCTTGCATTTGGAAGCCTCAGCACTGTCTGCCACAGGCTTCACGCCCCATTGCTGTGCCGCCAAAAGCTGCACGTCGTTTTGATCAGGGAAAGTGTTCTCAAAACCAGGCACGCTGTAGATGCGGCTTTTCACCTCCTTGCCATCCTTTCCATAGAACACTGTCCGCATGTCGCCATTCTGCAAACCCACAGGCTGTGCCGCCGACGTGCGGCGTGCGTTTTCAATAGATTCGACCGCAGCAACAGGCTTCTTCGCCGAAGACGGCTTACGGTCTTCGGCTATTGAAGGAAAAATGAGCCGCACTACTGCCAATAAAGCCGTCACGGCAAAAAAATATATTATAAACTGGCGTTTTGTTATTCTGTTTTTCACGTCTAAAGACATTCATTGCATGGTATGTCCGTCGCCATAAAGCCACAAGACTTAAAACATTTGGCAAATTTATTAAAAAAAATGCAGCCTTGCAAACAAGATGCTTGAAAATCGAAAAAGAATACCACTTTTCCTTAATTACCTGCTCCAAACCATTAATTCTTCGCCCCAAATTCTTAGTCCGTCGCTCCTCCAATCCCCATTTCTTCACCCTGCACTCTTAATTCTTCACTTATGATTACGTCCAATTCGTGAAAAACAGCTAACTTTGCAATTGTAAAGAATCAATTAAGGAAAGAACAGGATGTTAAACAAAGACAGCAAAATTTATGTGGCAGGACACCACGGGCTCGTAGGCTCAGCAATATGGAACAATCTTGAAAAGCGTGGCTATCATAACCTCGTAGGACGCACCCACCACGAGCTCGACCTTACCGACCAAGCCGCCGT
>CAZZNO010000093.1:0-9333 GCA_964655685.1 uncultured Prevotella sp. | reverse complement strand
GAATACGCAATAGCCAAGATTGCAGGACTGAAGATGTGTGAGAGCTACAACCTGCAATACGGCACCAACTACATAGCCGTGATGCCTACCAACCTGTACGGGCCTAACGACAACTTCCACCTTGAAAACTCACACGTCATGCCTGCCATGATGCGTAAGATATACCTCGCCAAGCTAATGCATGAGGGCGCATGGGATGCCATACGCGCAGACATGGACAAACGGCCTGTAAACCCGACCGACAAACTGCGCGCCATAATAGGCGAAGGCAACGTAGACGGCAAGAACCCACAAGAACGCATAGAGAAAACGCTCGCCTTCTACGGCATCGAAGACAACAAGGTCACGCTTTGGGGCGACGGCTCGCCGCTGCGCGAGTTCCTCTGGTCAGAAGACATGGCAGACGCATCCGTCTACATCCTGCTCAACGTAGACTTCAAGTACATCATAGGCATAGAGAAATACTCCAGCGTTTTCTACGGGGCTAAGACCGACGGCGAAGTAAACCGCAACAACTCAGAAGGGCGTGGCGGAGCCATTCCGTCGCTCGGCGAGATACGCAACTGCCATATAAACGTGGGCACGGGCAAGGAACTCACCATAAAGGCTTTGGCAAACCTCATAAAAGACACCGTAGGCTTCGAGGGCGAAATAGCGTGGGACAACACCAAACCAAACGGCACGCCGCGCAAGCTCATTGACGTGAGCAAGCTCCACAGCCTCGGCTGGGCCCACAAGGTGGAAATAGAAGACGGCGTGAAGCGCCTGTACCAGTGGTATCGCGACAGCCTCACAACAGAGGCAAAATAACGCTACTTGTCTACATACGCCGCCATTACTGCGCTGCCACGCCGATTTACCTGCACTTATAGGGCGTTTTCTTTGCACTTATAGGGCGCACGTAGTGTACTTATGCGGCAGATCAGCTGTACATCTACGCCGCAAACGACATTGCCACGCTATAGAAAAAGTAAATCCCCTACGTAAGGAATAGTATTGCCTTACGCAGGGGAATTATTTTAAGTTGGACGTATAGACTGCTACGTGCAACATTTTGTACTGTTGCCTGCCTTTTAAACTTATGCGTTTTACCTGTTGCAAAATTACTAAAAATAATCGTAATGCGCAAATATCCATGCCTTAATATGGGAAACTGTTTAGTGGTTTTGAGCCCTTGGTTCGTCATTAATACAGATACCATCCATCGTCAAAAATTCACAAAACAATAAAAACAGAAAACATGATGAGTAAATTGCTCTTGACACTGACCCTTGCCTGCGCCTCACTGTGCGCCGTAGCGCAAGAGCCGGTAAACTCCAAGTGTGAGCAGGTATATCCGGGCGTGTGGTGCTACACGTTTGGCACGCCCGAGAAAATCACGCCCACGTCAGTGCGCCGCACGCCTGTCGATGCCGACGGACTGGGCAAGATGGCTGCCGTGGCAAAGACACCCGTCACGCCTACTGCCGAGGTAAGCAGCCGCGGCACCTTGGTTTCTATTCCGCTCTCGGGCGACGAACAAGTGTACGGCTTCGGCTTGCAAATGCAGTCGTTCCAGCAGCGTGGCGGCAACAAGAAGCTGCTGCGTGTGAACGCCGACCCACAGGTGAACACCGGCGACAGCCATGCCCCGGTGCCTTTCTATGTCACGACAAATGGCTATGGCGTACTCGTGGATGCAGCTCGATATGTGACCGTGTACATGGGCAACGCCCACCGGTTGGAGTACCGCTCTGACAAGCCGAAGCCTCAGCCTAAAGGCGGCTTCGAAACCACAATGGGGTTCTACAAGAACAACGCCGCCGGCAATGGTGACCAAATGATGATTGAGGTGCCCCATGCACAGGGCGTGAAGGTGTATGTATTCGGCGGCCCTACGATGCGCGATGCCGTGGCACGTTACAACCTGTTCTCCGGCGGCGGCACATTGCCCCCACGCTGGGGACTCGGCTTTTGGTACCGCATGAACGGCGAGGCTACGCAAGACGAAGTGCTCGGCATGGCTGAACGCTTCCGCCAGACAAAGATGCCGTGCGACGTGCTGGGACTGGAACCTCACTGGCAGACTGAGGGCTACTCTTGCTCGTACAAATGGAGCAACCTTTTCCCCGACCCTGCCGCCATGACCAAGAAGCTGAGCGACGACGGATTGCACCTGAACCTGTGGCTGCAAGGCTTCGTGCGCAACACTTCACCTATCTATCCTGACCTTTTCAACTATTCGGGCAACTATGAAGTATGGGGCGGCGAAGTGCCCGACTTCCTTACCAATGAGGCTCGCCGCATTTGGCAGGACTATCATGGCAAAGTGACTGAAGGCATTGGCGTGTCCGGCTTCAAGGTAGACGAGTGCGACAACTCCGACTTCACGGGCGGCTGGTCGTTCCCCGAGGTGGCGCGCTTCCCAAGCGGTGCCGACGGCGAGCAAATGCACTGTCTGTTCGGCATTGCCATGCAATCGATGGTAAGGGACATGTATAAGGAGAAAGGACGCGGCACCTATGACCTTGTGCGCAACTCAGGAGCGTTGGCAGCCCCCTACCCCTTCGTGCTCTACAGTGACCTCTATGACCACCAGACATTCATCAACTCCGTGGCTCAGGCTGGCTTCAACGGGCTGCTATGGTGCCCTGAGGTTCGCGACGCAGGCAGCGAGACCGACCTTTTACGCCGACTGCAATCAGTGGTGTGCTCACCTTTGGCAATGATCAACGCATGGTTCCTGCGCCTGCCGCCTTGGATGCAGATGGACCGTGGCAAGAACAATGACGGCGTGATTGACCCACGTAGTGAGCAACTGACCGACGCTTGCCGCCAATGGATAGATCTGAGAATGCAACTGGTGCCCTACCTGCACGCCGCTTTCGTGCGCTATCACCGCGAGGGCATTCCTCCTTTCCGCGCACTCATAATGGATTATCCTGCCGAGCGCGACTCTGTCAAAGACCTTGCCGGACAATACATGATGGGCGACAACATTATGGTGGCTCCCCTCACGGCAGGCAGCAACTCAAAGAATATCTACTTCCCAAAAGGCGTTTGGTATGACTTCTTCACCGGCGAACGCATAGAAGGCGGGCGTTGGCGCAACCTCACATTTCCGCTCAACCGCATGCCCCTCTATGTAAAGGAAAACACACTGCTGCCGTTGGCTCATGTGACCGAGACGACGAGCGACGCCGAAAGCCGTGTGCTGAGCGTGCGTGCCTACGGCGATAACCCACAGCCATTCACGCTCTATTCAGACGACGGCTCAGCCAACCCACCTCTCGTGGAAAGTCGCTTGGAATGGAACGCAAAGAAAGGAACGGCAAAGATGAAGCCCGGCTTCTATAAACTCGGAAAGGAAAAGGCTGTCATAATAAAGTAAAAAGAGACTCAAATAGAGGGTGTATCAAAAATAAAGTAATGATATGTCCTCTTTTCTTTTATTCAGTCATTAACAAGGAAAACCATGCTACAATCTTTACATGATTTTCTTTCCTAATAGTTTTTTATGCAATAAAAGCTCAGACTATTTCGGCAGATGGAACAGTTCGGTCATCTCTTGCATCTGCGCGTCGCTCATGCCATCGGGCTCGAAACCCATTGACTTGGCAGCAAGATATATTTTGCAACTCTTGGTGAGCACGTCAATCTGGTCGAACGCATCCATGACATCTTTACCTTTGGCAAACACGCCATGCTTCTCCCAAAGCACTACATCATATTCTTCCATGCCCTTCAGCGTGTCTTGCGCTAAACGGACACTGCCACTAACTGCATAGGGAATGATGCCAAGACCGAGCGGGCAGAAAGCCTTTGTTTCCGGAATCATGCTCCACAGCAGACGGGTGAGCACATCTTTCTTCAAGAACGGACGGTGATGGCTCATAGCCACGAGTTCTATTGGATGCGTATGCACCGTAGCCTTATAGCCTGTACCCGCAGCCACTTGCCTGTCATGTACGAGCAGATGTGACGGCAATTCAGACGTAGGCTTTACGGGATTGTCAGCAATGATTACGTAGCTTTTGCAGTCGTCAAGGATGCGGATGACACTGCCATTGTCCATCGGCCATCTTGCGAGGTCACGCATACGACGCCCTGTGCCCTTGCAATAGAAATAAGCCCCTTTGAGGTGAGGCACCGCCTCACCAATAGGCACAGGTTCTGTGATAGCGGGCATGGCGCGCACCTCATCGTCCACCTCGTCGGTTATGTTCACCGTGATGTTGCCGCCGTTTCTTTCTGCCCATCCGTTTTGCCAAAGGTATCCTGCCACCTCGGCTATATCTTCGATTGTTTTTTGCAGTGCAGGTCTTCCTTCAAGTATACTTTTCATTTTTCTATTTTCTGTTTTTTGTTAAAAGCGTTTTTAAAAGGTTCTACTTCTTTTCTGCCATAGATATGTAACCCAAGAAACGGTCGTATGCCTGATTCCATGCGGCAGCATCAGCGGCAGGCATGAATTCATGCAACTCGCTGCTGGCAGCCACCACACGCCTCATAGCCCGGCGGTCGTCTAAGCGGCCATCATTCCGAGCTTGCAACAGTATATTGCCCAAGGCTGTGCACTCTTGTGGACCAGCCAACACACGCACTTGACAGCAGTCGGCAGTCATCTGGTTGAGCAAACTGTTGCGTGAGCCACCACCAATGACATGCAACGTGAGGATGTCGAATCCAGCCAATTCGCGCAGCCATTCAAGCACCTGTCTGTAGCGCAGGGCAAGCGACTCGAAGAAGCAACGGCAATACTCGCCACGCGTGCGAGGAACCGGCTGCCCGGTACGTTCGCAGTAAATCCGAACCGCCTCTGTCATGCTGGCAGGATTGGCAAAGACAGGGTCGTCGGGGTTGATAATCGTACGGAAAGGCGCGGCAACGGCGGCTTCATGGATGAGGCGGACATGGTCAATATCGGGATTTGTCTGTCCGCTGGCTTTGTCTGCCGCCGCCCACTCCCTGCGGCAGCTCTCATAAATCCACAGTCCGCAGATGTTCTTCAAGAAGCAAGTGGTGCCGTCCACTCCACCCTCGTTGGTGAAATTAAGCTCCAAGCTGCGGCTGTTGATGACAGGCTGTTCCAACTCGATGCCCAACAGGCTCCATGTACCACTGCTCAAAAAGGCAAACTTCCCGTCGCCAGCAGGCACGGCAGCAATGGCTGAGGCTGTATCATGCCCCGCCACAGCGACTACTGGCACAGCGCCAAGCCCCGTCAGCCGCTGCACATCTTCCGTTAGCGTGCCAATGGGCGTGCCCGGCATCACCATCTTGCCAAACTGGCTGCGGGAAATATACAGGCTCCTTAGTATGTCCTCGTCGAAATCCTTTGTCGCGGGATTAATCATCTGCGAAGTAGAGGCAATAGTGTATTCGCACACTGCCTCACCTGTCAGCATATATCCCAAGGCATCTGGCATGAAGAGTATTTTGTCGGCTAATGCTAAGGTCGCATTCTGATCCTGCCGCATGCGGTATAATTGGAAAATGGTGTTGAAGTTCATCACCTCGATACCCGTCTTGCCATATACTTGCTCACGACTCATGACACTGGCAAAATATTGCTGCGGCATACCCACTGTCTGCGGGTCGCGATAGGAAAACGGACTGGAGATCAACTGTCCATCAGCAAATAAAGCTACGTCGCAGCCCCACGTGTCAATGCCAATGCTGCCGATGTCAAAGTGACGCTGAGCCGCAGCCTTAAGTCCTTTGATGATTTCGTTGTAAAGCGCAAGTATGTCCCAATAGTCGTGGCGTGCCACATGGATTATGGGGTTCTCAAACCTTGTAAGTTCTTCCAACTCCACTTTTCCATTTGTCATGCGTCCAACAATTGTGCGTCCGCTGGTGGCACCGAGGTCAACAGCCAAATAACATCTGTTGTCGTCCATAAGAAGATTGTTGTCGGTTTTAGGTTTTATTTATGACTACGCTGCTTTCTTCTTCTCATAGAGATACTGCCTTACAGCATAAGCGAATACCACACAGAAGCAAATGAGAGGAATGACATAAGACACATTGACGGCGGGATGTCCGCAAACTTCCTGCTGGTCGATGATAAGGCCCTGCAGCGGCGGCATGATGGCTCCGCCCACAATTGCCATTACGAGGAAAGCCGCACCAAGACTTGTGTCCTGACTATCCACACGATCCAAAGCTATACCATAGATTGTGGGGAACATGAGCGACATAAATAAGCTGATACCTATTAGGCAGTAAAGTCCTGCCATGCCGTCAATGACGATAGCGCCAATGGTGCACAGACTGGCACCTACGGCGAAGACTGCAAGCAGCTTGCGAGTGTTGACATATTTCATCAGAGCCGTAGCGATGAAACGCCCGCATAGGAAAAGAATCATTGCTACTATATTATAGGTTTGCGCCGTGGCTTTGTTGATGCCAAGATGGTCGGCATACTGAATGATAAACGTCCAAGTCATGATTTGCGCGCCTACATAGAACATCTGTGCCACGACACCCTCACGGTAAGGCTTGTTGTACCAAAGATTGCGCAATGAAACACCGACGGTATTCTGCCTGCCATCTTGAGTCCTGGTCTTAGGCACACGCGTCAAGGCAATGATAATGAATATCAGTACGACCACACAACCAAGAGCCACATAGGGATTGCGTATCACATCGAGATCGTGAGCCCTAATGACAGCTTTCTCGGCTTCAGGCAACGACGAGAAGATGATGTTACCCATTGCGTCACGCTTATCGGAGATAAGCTGCGGCAGCACAATAAACGATGCTACTGCCATACCACAGAGCGATCCCATAGGATTGAATGCCTGCGCAAGGTTAAGCCTACGCGTAGCGGTTTTGCGGTCACCAAGTGAAAGAATGAATGGATTCGCCGTAGTCTCCAAGAAAGCCAGACCGAAGGTTAAGATATAAAGCGAAAGGCAAAAGAAAGAGAATCGCTGATAAATGGCAGCTGGAATGAAAAGGAATGCGCCGACAGCATAGAGTGCCAAGCCAAGCAAAATGCCACTTTTGTAGCTGTAGCGGCGTATAAATAGTGCTGCCGGTACTGCCATAGTAGCATAGCCGCCATAGAAAGCAAACTGAACCATAGAAGCCTCAGAAGCAGGAAGCTCCATAACCGTTTGAAAGGCGGCTACCATTGGATTGGTGATGTCGTTTGCAAAGCCCCAAAGAGCAAAGAGAAACGTGATGATGACGAAGATGAAGATGTATCGCCTTTCCACGAGCTTAGGCTTGACGGCTGATGGTTGGTTGGCTGACGAAAGGGTTGCTTGCATGAAGATAACTATGAAAAATTTACATAAGGGTGGGTGTGTATTAAAATGAGTCTGGAAGCCTCATTTTGATACACCCCCACCCTCTATTTATTTGTTTTGTTTAAAAAGTTTTTTACCTCATGGAACGGTAGACTGGGCCATAAGTCTGACAAGCACGGAAGTCCTGACCCTCCTTATCCATGCCAAAGGCGTTCCAAGCGGCAGGGCGGAATATGTCCTTGTCGTCTACGTTGTGCATACAGACAGGTATACGGAGCATCGACGCCAAGGTAATCATATCCTTGCCAATGTGACCATAGGTGATAGCACCGTGATTAGCTCCCCAGTTGTTCATTACGCTGTAGACATCCTTGAAGGCATCCTTGTGCGGGTCAAGACGCGGCGTGAACCACGTGGTCGGCCACGTTGGGTCGGTGCGCTTGTCGAGTACTGCGTGTATCTCCGGGTCGATGTCCACAATCCAGCCCTCTGCCAACTGGAGTACCGGACCGAGTCCCTTGACTATGTTGACGCGCATCATAGTAGCAGGCCATCCGCCCCGTGAGAGGAAATGGCTGGAGAAGCCACCGCCACGGAAATAGTCACGGTCGGCAGGCATCCAAGAAGTAGCCTTAAGGCAAGCTTCCACATCGCTGTCGGTCATATCCCAGAAATGCTTCATCACGGGCTTTCCGTCAGCACCGCTGCTGGCTCCTGTGCCGTCGAGCGTCGTAGCACCAGAATTGATGAGATGAATAATGCCAGGTGCAGCCTGTCCTGTCAGCTCCTTACCCGTGACACGCTTCACTGCCTCCGGACTCCAGTAGGTACGTACGTCACTGAAAATTTGAGCTTGGTTGGTAAGCAAGTGACCAAGCAGCATGGCAGTGCAGTTGAGCGAGTCATTCTCAGTGGCAAAAGGCCAAGCCTCACGCGTGCCATTCCAGTCGAAAGATGAGTTGAGCAGAGCCTCGGTGAAGTCGCCGTTGGGTTTCCAGTCTGTCCACTGACGCTGACCCTGAAATCCGCCAGCCAAGGCGTTATGACCAAGCGACTCTTCTTTGAATCCCATCTCCAGCAGTTTCGGATTGCCGTGCATGAGATCTTTGACAATGAGCGTCATCTTGACGATGAAGTCCCAATCCTGATCTTTCTGCTCGCGTGTTTTCTGTTTCTCTGGGCGGTTCTTGTCCCAACCCTCGTTGGACTTGCAGTATTTCTCAACCCAAGTCATGGCCTTCGCATATTCATCATGGTCGTAGATGCCCTCGTCCATGCGACGAAGAATCTCCACTTCGTCAACGCTCTCGCAGCGCATTCCCAGATATTCTTCAAAGAAATCGGTGTTGACAATGCTTCCTGCAATGCCCATCGTGACACTGCCAATGGATAAGTAACTCTGTCCGCGCATTTCAGCCACAGCCACAGCAGCACGTGCAAAGCGCAACAGTTTCTCAGCCACATCGGCGGGTATGGAGTTATCGTCAAGGTCTTGTACGTCGTGACCGTAGATACCGAAAGCAGGCAGACCTTTCTGGGCATGGGCAGCGAGTACTGCTGCCAAATAGACAGCACCAGGACGTTCCGTCCCGTTAAATCCCCATACGGCTTTCGGCCAATAAGGATTCATGTCCATAGTCTCTGAGCCATAGCACCAGCAAGAAGTGACAGTGATAGTGGCACCGACACCTTCACGCTCAAACTTCTCGGCGCAAGCTGCCGTCTCAGCCACACGGCCGATAGTGCCGTCAGCGATAACGCATTCCACGGGCTCACCATCACGATAGCGCAAGTTCTTACTGATGAGTTCAGCTACTGCTTTAGCTAAAGCCATTGTCTTGTCTTCGAGACTTTCTCTCACACCACCTTGGCGACCGTCAATGGTCGGGCGAATGCCAATCTTAGGATGATTATTCATTTGCTTTTAATTTTAGATTGTTATGTATTTAAGCGGTTTTGTTTAGGCTTATTGTTCTTTGAACAACGCAACAAAGTTACAACTTTAATTTAAATTACCGGCTCCTTTCACAAACAATATTACTATTTTATCGAAAAAACTTTCTTTGTACCTGCCAACCTGTACAATATGACAAGG
>CAZZNO010000092.1:8038-11760 GCA_964655685.1 uncultured Prevotella sp. | reverse complement strand
ACCGCCTGCATGTTCAGCGGTATGAGGCGGTGGTGGCGTTCGGGCAGTGTCTTCAGCAGTGCCTTGCGCAGTCCTTCCTTGCCCACCACGGGGCACACGCGCAGCATGCCGCCCAGCACTATCATGTTGAACACCTTTGCCTGGCGCATCTCCGCCGCCTTGTCCATAGCGCTTATGCGGTAGATGTTTATGTCGTTGCGCTTGGGCGGGTTGGTGATGCCGTAGGTGTCGTAAATCAATATGCCGCCGGGTTTCAGCTTTGGCTCGAACTTTTCGAGCGAGGGCTGGTTGAGCACCACTGCCACGTCGTACCGGCTCAGTATGGGCGAGGATATGCGGCTGTCACTCACGATGACCGTGACGTTGGCGGTGCCTCCGCGCTGTTCGGGACCGTAGGCGGGCATCCATGTCACCTCCTTGCCCTCCATGAGCGCCGAGTAGGCGAGAATCTTGCCCATAGACAGCACTCCCTGTCCGCCGAAGCCGGATATGATGATTTCTTTTGCAAAGGACTTGTTGCTTTCGCCAGTTCCCTTCATTGTAGATGTTTCGCTTGTTTCCTTCTTCATAGCTGCTGTTTTATTTTGTCTTCTCCCCCGGGGGCCTCTTGCGTTTCTACAGTTGTGTCCTTCATGTCGCCCTTGGGATATTCACGGAGCATGTTCTCGCGCATCCACCTGTTGGCATCGGCAGGCGTCATCTTCCATCCGCTGCTGCACGTGGACGCTATCTCTACGAGGCTTGCGCCGAGCCCCTTCATAGAAGCCTCGAACGCCTTGCGTATGGCCTTCTTTGTGCTGCGCACTGAGGCAACGGTGTCAACAGTCTGGCGCGTGACGTAGCACGTGCCTTTGAGGTGTGCCGCCAGCTCGGTTATGTTGAGAGGATAGCCGTGCAGGTGGGGCTGGCGACCGTAGGGGCAGGTTGACGTTTTCTGTCCGAGCAGCGTTGTAGGTGCCATCTGTCCGCCCGTCATGCCGTAGATGGCGTTGTTGATGAAGATAGCGGCTATGTTCTCGCCGCGGTTTAGGGCGTGTATGGTCTCGCACGCGCCGATGCAGGCAAGGTCGCCGTCGCCCTGATAGGAGAAGACGAGGCGGTCGGGCAGCAGCCGCTTCACAGCCGTTGCCACGGCGAGGGCGCGCCCGTGGGCAGCCTCCTGCCAGTCGATGTCGATGTAGCGGTAGGCGAACACGGCGCAGCCCACGGGGCTGATGCCTACCGCCTTGTGCTCCATGCCCATTTCGGCTATGACCTCGGCTATGAGCTTGTGAACGAGCCCGTGGGGGCATCCTGGGCAGTAGTGCATTGGTGTGTCGTTCATCAGCGCGGGCTTGCCGTAGACAAGGTTCTCCGGCTTTATGATGTCATTGTTCATGGGTGCCATTGTTTTATAGGTGCTTCTGTATTAGTTTCTTATGCAAGGCATCGACCATTTCTTCCGGCTCAGGCACTATGCCTCCGAGCCTTCCGAAATGCTCCACGGGCAGGGTGTCACCTACGGCGAGCCGCACGTCTTGTATCATCTGCCCGGCATTGATTTCGGCAACGAGTATGCCCTTCTTGCCGCGCGCCGCCTCACGCAAGGCTGCGGCGGGGAACGGCCACAGCGTTATGGGGCGGAAAAGACCGGTTTTTATGCCTTGGGCGCGAGCCTCGGCGATGGCTTTGCCGGCTATGCGCGCCGCGCTGCCAAACGCCACGATGAGGTATTCGGCATCTTCGCAAAGCTCGGTGTCGCAGCGTGTCTCTTTGGCAGATATTTCTGCGTATTTGGCTTGCAGGTGCAAGTTGCGTAGCTCCATTGCTTCCGGCTTCAGCTCGAGCGATGTTATGACGTTGGGCTTGCGTGAGGCATTGCGCCCTATGGCAGCCCACGGGCATTCGCTGATGACTTCCGCTTCGGTGCGCCTGCGCTTCATCGGCGGCAGAGCCACGCGCTCCATCATCTGCCCTATGATGCCGTCGCTCAATATCATAGCCGGGTTGCGGTAGCGGAAGGCGAGGGTGAAGGCAAGGTCTACGAAGTCTGCCATCTCCTGCACCGACGCAGGCGCCAGCACTATGACATTGTAGTCGCCGTTGCCGCCGCCGCGCGTAGCCTGGAAATAGTCGCTCTGCGAGGGCTGTATGGTGCCCAGCCCGGGGCCGCCCCGCTGCACGTTCACAATCACGCCCGGCAGTTCGGCTCCTGCCATATAGGCAATGCCTTCCTGCATGAGGGCTATGCCAGGGCTCGACGACGAGGTGAGCACGCGCTTGCCCGCGCCCGCGCCGCCATAGACCATGTTTATTGCCGCCACTTCGCTCTCCACCTGTAGCACCACCATGCCTGTGGTTTCCCAGGGCTTCAGCTCGGCAAGCGTCTCTATTATCTCGCTTTGGGGGGTTATCGGATAGCCGAAGTAACCGTCGGCTCCGCATCTTACGCAGGCATGTGCCAACGCCTCGTTGCCTTTCATGAGCAACGCCTCTTGCTGCTTGTCCATCTGCCGTGTTCTTTTGTTTTAATTGTCAGTTAGTTTCTCTCTCTGTGGCAGCAGTTCCCTGTGTTGCCGCAGTTCCCTCTCTGTAAACGCTGATGCATGCGTCCGGGCATATTATGGCGCACGAGGCGCATCCCGTACACTCGTCTGCTTTCTTTGCCACCGCATAATGGTATCCGCCGAGGTTTACTTGGCTCTCTGCCATGCCCAGCACCTCGCGCGGGCATGCGCCGACGCAAAGACCGCATCCCTTACAGCGGCTTGTGTCGACGACAATGGCTCCCTTTACTCTGCTCATTGCCTCTGAATGGTTAAGGTTAAAAAACTTTACACTGCGAAGTTAGCCTGTTTTTCCGATTTTCTGTTCTATATTGCCTTTTCTTTAAGGAACGTTAAGTGTTTTGCGCCATAAAAATGCTCAAAAGCTGCCGCTGTGTGCATTTTTGCTTGGCGGCGGGGCAGGCTTTTGGTATATGGCGGTGGGGCAGGCTTAAAAAACTACGAAGCTTAAAGAAGTTAATTATCTTATAAAGAAGTGGGTATTAAGAATTAATTTGTAACTTTGCAAACGGAATAATAGCAGATTATGAAAAAACTGACATATTTAGTTCTCCTGTTTGCCGGCATGATAGCTATTGCCGCTTGCAGCGACGACGTGACATACGCCGACCAGGTGAAGCAAGAGCGGTCGGCGATAAATAAATATATAGCCGACTCGGCTGTGAACGTGATCAGCGAGAGCGAGTTTTGGGCGCAGGACAGCACCACCGACGTGTCGAAAAACCAGTTCGTGCTCTTTGAGTCGAGCGGGCTGTACATGCAAATAGTGCGCAAGGGGTCGGGCAGGAAGCTCGCCGACGGTGAGTCGGCAACGGTGCTGTGCCGTTACACGGAGCGCAACCTGATGACCGACTCCATACAGGTGTCGAACACCATTTCGCCATATTACTACCGCTATGTGGAGGCAATGAACATTACAAACAATTCGGGTACCTTCGAGGGTAGCTTCGATGCCGCCACAAGCCTCATGAACCTTTTCTATGGCACGACGACGGTGCCGAGCGGATGGCTCGCAGTGCTGCCATACGTGAACCTCGGCAGATATGCCAACGAGGGCGACGAAATTGCCAAGGTGCGCATAATAGTGCCGCATGACCTCGGACAACAGTACGCCATACAGGGCGTGTACCCGTGCCTGTATGACATAACCTTCCAACGGGGAAGATAAATGCAATT
>CAZZNO010000092.1:0-7938 GCA_964655685.1 uncultured Prevotella sp. | reverse complement strand
ACTATGACATTAATTAAATCTATTTCCGGCATTCGCGGCACTATAGGTGGGCCTACCGGCGACACTCTTAATCCGCTCGACATTGTGAAGTTTACCTCTGCATACGCCACTTTCATCAGGAAAAGCGGCAAGTCGCAGAGCAATACTATTGTTGTTGGGCGCGACGGCCGCATTTCCGGCGCGATGGTGAAGAACGTGGTTTGCGGCACGCTGATGGGCATGGGCTATGATGTCATAAACATTGGCTATGCTACCACGCCTACCACTGAGCTTGCCGTGCGCATGAGCCATTCGGCAGGCGGCATAATAATAACCGCAAGCCATAACCCGCGCCAGTGGAACGCGCTGAAGCTGCTCAATCAGGAGGGAGAGTTCCTGACCAAGGACGACGGCAACGAGGTGCTGGACATTGCGGCAAGAGAGGCTTTTGAATATGCCGATGTAGACCATCTCGGCTCTTATACAGAAGATAATTCTTATGACCAGCGGCATATAGACTCCGTGCTTGCGCTTGACCTTGTGGACGTAGACGCCATACGCGCTGCGCATTATAAAGTATGCGTCGACTCAATCAACAGCGTAGGCGGCAGGATACTGCCACATCTGCTTGACGCGCTGGGCGTGGAATACAAATTCCTGAACGGCGAATGCAACGGGCAGTTCGCCCACAACCCTGAGCCTCTGGAGAAAAACCTCGGCGGCATAATGACGGAGGTGGCGCAGGGCGGCTATGACCTTGGCATAGTGGTTGACCCGGACGTAGACCGCTTGGCGTTCATACAGGAGGACGGGCGCATGTATGGCGAGGAATATACGCTCGTGACCGTTGCCGACTATGTGCTTGACCATGTGAAGGGCCCCACGGTGAGCAACCTCAGCTCTACGCGAGCTTTGCGTGACGTGACCGAGAAACATGGCTGCAAGTATTACGCGTCGGCTGTGGGCGAAGTCAACGTGACCACGAAGATGAAGGAAGTGGGCGCGGTGATTGGCGGCGAAGGAAACGGCGGAGTGATATATCCCGAAAGCCACTACGGACGCGACGCTCTCGTGGGCATAGCCCTTTTCCTGAGCAGCATGGCGCAGAAAGGCTGTAAGGCAAGCCAGCTGCGTGCCTCTTTCCCAAGCTATTTTATTGCGAAGAACCGCATTGACCTTACGCCTGGAACCGACGTTGACGCTATACTGGCGCGCGTAAAGGAAAAGTACAGCAAGCTTGACGGCGTGCGCGTGACCGACATTGACGGCGTGAAACTGGACTTTGCCGACAGCTGGGTTCACATGCGCAAGTCGAACACCGAACCCATCATCCGCGTCTATTCCGAGGCGAAAACCATGAAGGAAGCCGACGAGCTGGGAAAGAAAATGATGGACGAAATTTAAACGACGGCGATATATAAGCAGGGTATTGGTGCTTATATTTAAAGCCGGTTCACAAGCATATCTTATGCCGAACGGGTAAACAAAAAAATCCTTGGGCCTTTGCAGGCTCAAGGATTTTTTATGATATTCTTATTCTTGCTTTACTCTACAGGGATGTCCTTGTTGACATTCTGTGAAAGGAACAAAGCGTAGCAGAACATGTAGGCGATAGCAATCAGAGGCACGATGTAAGAAAGCAGGTAGTTCATCGTGGCATCGGCTACAGCGTTCTGGATAAGCGGAAGCACGCCGCCGCCTACTACCATCATCATGAAGATGCCGCTTGCTTTCTCGGTGTACTTGCCGAGGCCCTCAGTTGCGAGGTTGAAGATGCAGCTCCACATGACCGATGTGCAAAGTCCGCAGAACACGATTAGTATTGCGCTCAGAGGCATTGTCACCATCTCGAAGCCTGAACCTGTGAACACCGGCATGCTGCCTGTGATGGTCTTCGGCAAGAACATTGCAAAGAGGATGAGCAACATGGCTGCGCCATTAACGCAAATCATCATCTGTCGGCTTGACACCTTGCCTGCAATGAAGCTTGAGATGAAACGGCCCACGAGCATGAGAAGCCAATAGGTTCCGGCTGCGAAACCGCCGATGGCTGCTGCCTGAAGTCCAGGGTCAAGTTGTCCGAGGCCTGCGCCGGCTGCCGTAGAGTCGGAGAGATAGAAGTTCAGAGTGCCCGGAATGCCAGTCTCAACACCCACATACACGAAGATTGCTATCACGCCGAAAGTGAAGTGGCGGAAAGCAAACGGTGAGTGCTCGTAAGTGACGTGCTCGCGAGCCACAGGGTTTGCGATAGGCACAAAGAGCAGGATGAAGAAAGTGACGGCGAAGATGCCCATTGCTATGTAGAGCACAGGGTTCACGTCGGTGATGGCAGTGTTCTTGGTCACGGTGCCGATGAGAGCGCCGACGAGCATAGGAGTGATGGTGCCCATGAGAGAGTTGAACGAACCGCCGATGAGGTTGAGCTGGTTGCCGCCCTTGCCGCCGCCGCCGAGCTGGTTAAGCATCGGGTTCACAACAGTGTTGAGCATGCAGACAGAGATACCTGATACGAATGCGCCAAAGAGGTAAACAAACCAGTTGGCCGGCAGACCGCCTGCCAATGTGCCTACGAGCACCTGGCCTGAGAGGAACTGGATGAGCACGCCGAAGAAGCCGAAGGCAATGGCGATGAGGGCTGTCTTCTTGTAGCCCAGCTTGGTAAGCATGTTTCCGGAAGGAATGCCGAAGAACAGGTAAGCGAAGAAGTTCATGAAGTTACCCATCATGCCGAGGGTGTTGCTTCCTGCCAGCTCAGGCTGGTTCTTCCAGATAACGCCGATAGGAGCGGCGAGGTTCGTGACGAAGGATATCATTCCGAAAAGGAAGATACACGCTACAATCGCTATTACGCGACCGTTGTTGTTTGTTTTTGCCATAGTTTAGTTCTTATTGTCAGTTTTATTATGTTTTACTGTGATTATGTTTTTCCTTTGTGAAAAGTCAAAGTAAGTTTAGAAAAGCTTGTTGGGATAAACACCCTCGTCTACAAGCTTCTGAATCTTTGCCACAACACCAGGACGGTCGGCAGAGTAAGTCACGCCAAACCATTTGCTTGTAGTGTCAAGCACTTGGCATGTAGCCTTCCCGCTCTTTATGAGGCGGTCAACGACCCAAGGGATAAGATATTCAGCCTTCGGGTTAGCCTTGGTTGAAGGCATGTCAAGGAATTCCTTGAACAGCTTGTCGCTATACTCGAAGTATTCCGGCGTAAAGCCCCATACGTTCATGGACACAGGAGTGGTGTCGGGTATTGAAACCCATTCGCCCTTCTCGTCTTTGTAAGCCACCTTGCCGTCTTGCCTGCGCTCTATTTCGGTGCGCTCAACGCATGATGTAAGGTGCTCGTTGGCGTCTTTCTCGCATACTCCGCGGCTCACGCTGCCGTTATCTGAAAGCGTGTTGGCAACACGGAAGCCCACCATAGCGTACTTGCCGTTGCTGCCTTCGGGAAGCTCGGAAAGGAACTTGCCGATGACGCGGAAGCAGTCGCGGTTGTAGAAGTCGTCGCAGTTGATGACGCAGAACGGCTCCTTGATGACGTCCTTAGCCATCATCACGGCATGGTTGGTGCCCCAAGGCTTGGTGCGCCCCTCGGGAACGGTGTAGCCTTCCGGAATCTTGTCAAGGCTCTGGAAGACAATCTCGCATGGTATGTGGCCCTCGTACTTTGAAAGAATCTTCTCGCGGAAGTCCTGTTCAAAGTCCTTGCGTATCACCCACACAATCTTTCCGAAGCCCGCCTGGATGGCATCATAGATGCTGTAGTCCATTATGGTTTCGCCGTTTGGGCCCAGCCCGTCAAGCTGTTTCAGCCCACCGTAACGGCTGCCCATGCCGGCAGCTAAAAGTAACAATGTTGGTTTCATGTTTCTTTAATATTTTAAATATATAAGTTTTTTCGAGTTCCAACTGCAAAGATAGTTGAAAATAGTGAATGAACAAAATCAAAATGATGTTTTCTTTGCCATTTCCCTAAAAAACATTCTTTACAGTCTTTTGTTGCTCAATATCTTTCTCTGCATCAGCCCCCGCATGGCAAGATAAGCGATGAACGCGAGCCACAAGGCATGGTTCACTATCGCCGGATGCGTATGCGGCAAGGGCGTGAGCATGGCTGCGCCGAGGATTGCGAAGAACGTAACGGCAGAGACGAAGCTTGACACGAGCATTCCCCGTGTCATTGTCATGCCTATGAATATGCCGTCATAAACGAACGCTGCGTAGCCGGCAAGCGGTATGAACCATGTCCACGGTATGTATGTGCGTGAGGCGGCAACCACGCCTGCGTCGTTGGTGAGCAGGCCCACGAGCAGGTTCCCGCCGAGCAAATACACAAGCGTGAAGGCAAGGGCGAGGGGCAGCCCCCAGTGCCTCAGCAGGCTGCGGATGAGTGCGGTCAGCGAGGCCCTGTCGTTTGCGCCGTAGTATTTCCCAGCCAGAGCCTCGCCGGCAAAGGCAAAACCGTCCATCACATAGCTGAACAGTGTATAGAACGTCATGAGCAGCGTGTTCACGGCAAGCATCATGTCGCCCTGCCGCGCCCCTGCCGAGGTGAAAGCGAGGTTCACCGACACAAGGCAAAGCGTGCGCAGGAAGATGTCGCGGTTTACGCTGAAGAATGCCGACCATGAATAGCGCGGCTTGTGAGAGCCTGACAATGGAGAGGTTGAGGCTGCCGACGTGCCTGCTTCCGCTGTGGCTGCCATGTTTTCCTGCGCCTTCTTTCCTACCTCTTTTAGCATTCGCCTCATGAAGAACAGCGCAAGCATCACGCCGCTCCATTGCGCCACGAGGGTGCCGAGGGCAATGCCTTCGACCTTCATTCCGAGCCCGAAGACAAAGACAAGCGACGCCACTATGTTCACTACATTCTGGAAAATGGCAACCACCATCGGCACCCGCGTGGTTTGCATGCCCACGAACCAGCCGTTGAGGCTGTAGAGCGACAGCATGGCGGGCGCGCCCCAAATGACGATATAGAAATAGGTTTGTGCCAATTGCCACACCTGTTGCGAAGGGTGTATTATCTGCAATGCGCACCAGCCCAAAGGCACTTGCAGCACCACGAATGCCGCGGCAATGGCGAGCGACACCGTGATGGAGCGTCTCAGCAGCAACCTCACGCCCTGCCAGTCGGCGGCGCCGTAGGCTTGCGATGTCATGCCGCTCGTGCCCATGCGCAGAAAGCCCATGAGCCAGTAGATGAGGTTGAAGATCATGCTGCCCACGGATATGGCGGCGATGTATCGTTCGCTGCCTAAATGTCCTGAGATGGCAAGGTCTACAAGCCCCAGCAATGGCACGGTGACATTGCTTACTATCGACGGTATGGCAAGGCGCAGGATGTCGCTCATTTGTTAAGCTTAAGTCCCAGTTCCATGCCCTTCATGGAGCCGAGCAGGTTGCCGGCGGTGTTCAGCAGTGAGTTGCCGGTCAGCGAGCCCAGCACGTTGGCATATTTCAGGAGCTTGCTTGCGTCCATCACTATTAGCAGGTCGTTGCCGTCAATCTGCGTGGTGCCCACTATTTGCTGCACCTGTCCTGCGTATTTTAGGTTCACGTTCTTGCCGCTCACGGTGTAGGTTCCGCTGAGGGTCTTCCCTGCCACGGTCTGCGTAAAGTTGCCGTTCTTGTCGAAAGTCATCTGCATAGCGCCTTTCTTTATGCCGTATTTCTCGAGCTGGCTTTGCAGTTGCTTCTCTATTGTCTCCGAAGCCACCTTGCCGCCAATGTTGTTCAGCACGTTGTCGCTTGTGAACACCACGGCAGGCTCTGTGTAAGTCCACGTGCCCACGAGGTCGCTTTTCCTGGCTATCTTTGAAAGGTCGAAGATGGAGCTCAGTGCCGACAGTATGCCGTTGCCTGAGTCTGACGACGATGTCTCTGTCTGCGTCTGTGTGCCTGCGCCCAGTATGCCGCCGAGTATGCTCCCCAGCACGCTGCTGCCTGTTGTGGCGCTCTGTGTGGCTGCTGCCTTTGCCTCTGTTGTGGGCTGTGCAGGCTCTTGGCTGGCTGCCGTCGTTGCCGTGTTGGCAGTGGTGGCTTTCGTCGTGGTCTTTGCCGTTGTGGCTGTCGACTTCTTTGTAGTCTTGGTGCTCTTTTTAGTTGTTTTCTTGGTCGTTTTCTTTGTAGTCTTTTTCTGTGGCTTCTTTGCTGCGTCTATGCCCATTGCGGCATTTTCGGCTTCAGCCGTTACGGCTGCCTCCACTGCCGGTGCCGATACAAGGCATGCGGCAAGTGCCAGCATAATGATTTTCTTTTTCATTTTGAATGTTTTTGTTACCTTTTAAACTACTGCAAAGTTACACATTATTTGCCCTCCCGTGCTCATAATGGAGGCTAAATAATGCTAATCAGTTGCAAATGTCATTCCCTTGCCTTCGTGCGTTTCCTCCCTTGCCTCCGTGCGTTTCCTTTGCGGCTTAAAGTTTTTTTAACTGCCTCGTGGCGCATTTATATGTGGTTAATGGCTAACTTTGCACGCCCGTGCAATAAATATGGCGGTGTATCAAAATGAGCTTATAGAGCCTGGAAGGCTCTACGCTTGATTAACCCTGTCTCATCCTGCGAAGCAGGTGAGGCGGGGGAATACTGCAAGGGGCATGAATCCGACCCTGTGAAGGGTCGCCGCTGGACGCTGGGCTATCACCAGCGGCAGCCCTTCGCGGGCTGTGTCCCTGCACTCATTGTCTACCCCCACTCACCTCTCGCTTCGCTTCGAGGATGAGTAGGGGTTAAGAGTGCGGCGAGCCTTCCAGGCTCTTTTGAGTGAGGCGGATAATCATATTTTATTAAGGTATAGACTCATTTCCATAAGATGAAGACATTGCTCATTCTCGTAGGCAAGACAGCCGACAAACTATATGCTTCAGGCATAGCCGATTATGCCGAGCGCATAGGCCATTACATGCCATTCTCAATAGCGGTCATTCCGGAGCTCAAGAACACGCGCGCCCTCTCCGAGGAACAGCAAAAGCAGAAGGAGGGCGAGCTCATCCTTGCCCGCTTGCAAGCTGCCGACACCGTGGTGCTGCTCGATGAGCACGGCTCCGAGATGCGCTCGGTGGAGTTCGCCTCATGGCTGCGCAAGAAACAGCAGTCGGCGCGGCGTCTTGTCTTCGTCATTGGCGGCCCCTACGGCTTCTCGCAGGATGTATATTCGAGGGCGCAGGAACTCATCTCTTTGTCGCGCATGACGTTCAGCCATCAGATGGTGCGCCTCGTCTTTACCGAGCAGCTCTACCGTGCCTGCACCATCAACCGTGGCGAGAAGTATCACCACGAGTGAGCCTCTTAGTCGTCTCGCCTGTCGTTGAAGTCATAGTCCTTGAACCGCTGGCGTGGGAAGACAAACTCACGGTCGTTGATGCCGCCCGTGCGGAAGCTTGAAAGCTTGATGGTTGTCCAGAAGAACGCCACCTTTATCTTCAGTGCCAAGGGGGCTTCGGTCTTGCGGTCGAGCACTATCTTCGCATGGCGGATGCCGCTTGAACCCGACGGCGCATCTACGTTTATCTCCAGGCCCTCGCTGGTGTTTGCCCAGCTGTAAGTAAACTTGTTTATGTCAAACTTGAAGCGAGAAAGCATGTTGTCTTTATTCTCTTTCGTCATGTCGAAGATGTCAACCACCTTCTTCTTTGTGTCCACGCGCCACAGCGTGCGCCCGTCCATCCAGCCCAGGTAGCGCTTCTCGGTATAGTGGCTTTTCTTTCCTTTTATGGTCACGTTGCCGGCAGTCTTGTACAGCCCGATGATGTTCACCGAATAGCCCAGCCTGCATCCGTCCGCTCCGAACACTCGATTATAGACGCGGTTGAAGATGGCGCGAGCCTGCTCGGCGTTGGTCGCCTTGCGGGCTTTGCGCGTTTGTGCCGTGCCTGTGGCGGGGACTGCCAACAGCAATACCATTAGCACCCATGTAAATATCTTGCTAAATGATGTTTTCATGGGTGCAAA
>CAZZNO010000091.1:0-12010 GCA_964655685.1 uncultured Prevotella sp. | reverse complement strand
GTTAAGAAAACTGACAAAAAACAGGGGTGTCGGAAATAGGTCTAAAAAATGAAGAAAAACTGAAATCCGTATGCCGCACGCCCATCCCTTGGCACACAATCGGCGCATGTGAGTCATAAGTACGGCGTAATCACAAGACATTTACGGCGTAAATGCATGGTTATTACGGCGCACATAAGACACATTTACGGCGTAAAGACGATGCCTTTACGCCGTAATGATGATGAAAGAAAGCAAGAACATTTGTCTAACTTTTACAATTGTCTAATAATCAACAGATTGCAACTGTGGCTGAGAATCGCGTATTTGCAGCCAAGGCTCTCTTTGTTTTCAAATTCGCTGCTCATGAAAGGGGTAATGTAAAAAACTTTCCGAGCATTATTTTGCACTCACAGCATAGCCCACTTCCCTCAGCTGCTTGCCTGCCGACTTTAAGCCGACAATCTTCTTAAAAGCAAGGCAACAACTTCAAAGCTATCCCCGTTGAGGGCTTTGCCTATAGGCACAAAAAAGCCATTCCCCGTTACCAAGGAATGGCTTTTTACTTTATCAAGTCTGCGACTCTGCTTTGCAGTCTCCCTCTCCCCTTAGAGGAGGGGAAACGATTGGAGTCGCTCTTTTTACTTTACTTTCTCCACGATTGCCTTGAATGCCTCAGGATTGTTGAGGGCGAGGTCGGCGAGCACCTTGCGGTTGATTTCGATGCCTGCCTTATGGAGGGCACCCATGAGAGAGCTGTAGCTCAGGTCATACTGGCGTGCACCAGCGTTGATACGCTGTATCCACAGAGCGCGGAAGTTGCGCTTCTTGGTGCGGCGGTCGCGGTAAGCGTAGGTGAGACCCTTCTCATATGTGTTCTTGGCTACAGTCCACACGTTTTTGCGGGCTCCATAGTAGCCTTTGGTCTTCTTCAGTATCTTTGTTCTCTTAGCTTTTGAAGCTACATGGTTTACTGATCTTGGCATAATTTCTTTTCTTTAATACGTTCGACTAAGTTTTGTTTAACACGCTTGTTAAGTTTTAACGCAATCTGAGCAAATCACGAACCTGCTTTACGTTGCTCCTGTCAACAAGAGTCTGATGGTCGAGGTTCCTCTTTTGCTTCTTCGTCTTCTTAGTCAGAATGTGACTGTGATAAGCGTGATGACGCTTGATCTTTCCTGTGCCGGTGAACGTGAATCTTTTCTTTGCACCGGAGTTTGTCTTTACTTTTGGCATTTTTTTGTTACTTTAATTTATTTACTTAGCGGTGGCAACGCATATACCGGGCGTTACGCACCTTTATCTTTATCAGTCTTTTTAGTCTTCGCTTACAAGGGCAGCGAGTTTGTCGGCTCCCTTGGCGTTGCCCAGAAGCCCGCGCTTGCTGGCGTCCTCGGCTTCTTTAGCCTTGGCTTCCTCCTTTGCCTTTGCCTCTGCGGCAAGGCGGTCGCGCTTCTGCTGACTCTGCTTAGCCACGCCTGCCTTCTTTGGCGCGAGGAACAGGAACATGCGCTTGCCTTCGAGCTTGGGCATCTGCTCTACCTTTGCCCATTCCTCAAGGTCGTTGGCAAAACGAAGCAGCAACACCTCTCCTTGCTCCTTGAAAAGTATGGAGCGACCGCGGAAAAACACGTAGGCACGAACCTTGTTGCCTTCCTCGAGGAACTCCTTGGCATGCTTCAGCTTGAACTGGTAGTCGTGGTCGTCGGTCTGCGGTCCGAAACGTATTTCCTTGACCTCTACCTTAGCCTGCTTTTGCTTCATCTCCTTCTGGCGCTTCTTCTGCTGGTACAGGAACTTGCTATAGTCGATGATGCGGCAGACGGGGGGCTGGGCATTGGGGGAAATCTCCACAAGGTCGAGACCTTGCTGACGGGCTAAGTCCAAGGCTTTGCGCGTGGGCATCACCTCTGCGCCACCGTCACTGACCACACGAACTTCCCTGACGTGGATTTGCGCATTCACGCGGTACTGATTCTTCAAATTGTCTTTCTTCATCCAACTATTTTGAGTTCTGTATATATAATTAAGGCATAAAAAGCCCATTACAGCGTGCAAAATTACTCAAATACATCGAATTGGCAAAATTTATCGGCTGTTTTTTTATGATTTTCTGCCGTCGGCGGAAAATGTAGCGATAAGTTTTGCCTGCACGGCGGAAAAACACTAATTTTGCAGTAGAATGGAAATGAGGGATTGAGAGTTAGGAGTGAGCGAGTTAAGAATATCAATTTAGTCAGCAAATGAAAAAGATAATGTTTTTTTTGGTTTCCGCCGTGCTTTGCCTCACGGCATGCCAGCAGAGTGAGGACGAGAAGGCGGCTCCGGCAATGAGGCGCATCGACTCGCTTTACAAGGCGCAAGACTACCGCGCCACACTCAACGCCATAACGCAGCTGCGAGCCAACCATCCCAAGGCGGTGGAAAGCAGAGAGCGGGCGCTGAAGATATGGCAGGAGGCATCGCTGAAGATGACGCAGGAAGACATTGGCCGCACAGACTCGGCACTGCAAGCCACCATCAGGGAGTTCAACGCCGAACAGAATATAGGCAGGCGCAACCGTCTCGGCGTGAAGCGCGACTCGTTGCAAGTGCGCTACGACGCGCTGTGCGGAACCGTACGCGTGATACACAAAAGACAACAGGAAGACTGAACATGCACGGGCGGCATTGCGCTGCCAGACAAGCGCTTTTTCAACAGGAAACATAATTTAAATGCTAAAATTGCTAATTCTGAATTAGAATAAGTAACTTTGCAACCGATATGGCTGAAAAGGACACTATACAGGAATTCAAGGATGTGATGGCAGAGTGCCGGGAGCTCTTTGCCAAAAAGCTGCACGACTACGGCGCCTCGTGGCGCATCATGCGACCATCGTCGCTCACCGACCAGCTTTTCATAAAGGCAAAACGCATACGCTCTATCGAAACCACAGGCACGGCATTGATTGATGAGGGCATACGACCGGAATTCATCGGGCTCATCAACTACGGCATCGTGGGGCTGATACAGCTCGACAAAGGCTATGCCGACAAGGTGGACATGAGCAATGACGACGCGCTGAGCCTGTATGACACCTACGCCAAGGAGGCGTTTGAGCTGATGAAGCGAAAGAACCACGACTACCACGAGGCGTGGCGGGACATGCGCGTAAGCAGCTATACCGACTTCATTCTTACGAAAATAGAACGCATAAAAGAGCTGGAGGACTTGCATGGCAAGGCTATCGTATCCGAAGGAATAGGCTCCAACTATATGGACATCATCAACTACGCTGTCTTCGGAGCTATACGGCTCAAAGGTTAAAGGTCAATGGTAGAAAATAAAGGTTCAAATTATACAGCTCAAAACCCCGAACCAAACCGCAGCTCTCTGTCAGAACAAAAGAACGAGAAGGAAAGCAAAGCCCGGGGCAACAACATTCTCCTGACATTGCTGGTGAATGTCTGCCGGCTTGTCGTGGGCGCAACCTTTGTATTTTCCGGCTTCGTGAAAGCCATTGACCCCACAGGCACCCAATACAAGATACAAGACTATCTCGCCGCAGCAGGGCTTGCCGGCGCACTGCCCGGCTGGCTGATACTCGTGGTATCGGTGCTCTTAGCCGCACTGGAGTTCTGCCTCGGCGTGTTCATACTCTTTGCCATGCACCGCAGGCTCGTGTCTAAGATAACCGTGGCGTTCATGGTGGTGATGACGCTCATCACCGTATGGCTCGCCGCCTTCAATCCCATAAAAGACTGCGGATGTTTCGGCGACGCTATACACTTGACCAACACGCAGACGTTGCTTAAGAACATCATCCTGTTGGCGTGCGCCGTGGTCGTGGCGTGGAAGCCGTTGCTGATGTACCGCTTCCTGTCGCGCTCAACACAGTGGATTGCCGTCAACTACACCATCCTTTTCATTCTCCTGCTCAGCGGCCACTGCCTCTATCACCTGCCCATTCTCGACTTCCGCCCTTATCATGTGGGAGTAAACATCAAGAAAGGAATGGAAATACCTGAAGGCGCACCACAGCCGCAATTCGAAACTACTTTCATAATGGAGAAAAACGGGGTGAGGAAAGAATTCTCTCTCGACAACTATCCTGACTCTACATGGCAGTTCATCGACTCAAAGACCATACAGACAAAGGAAGGCTATACTCCGCCTATACACGACTTCTCTATACAGCTCGCCGACGGCGACGACATAACCGACAGCATCCTCAGCCGCAGGGGCTACACATTTCTTTTAATATCGCCACACCTCGAAAACGCCGATGACTCCAATTTCGGCGACATCGACCAGATATATGAGTACAGCCAAGAACAGGGAATACCTTTCTACTGCCTCACGGCTTCTACAGAGAAAGACATACAGCACTGGGAAAACATCACGGGAGCTGAATACCAGTTCTTCATGACCGACGAGACCACGCTCAAGACCATCATACGCAGCAACCCGGGGCTGCTGCTCCTCAAAGACGGCACCATAATAAGGAAATGGAGCCACAACGACCTGCCTTCAGGCAAAAAACTGCAAGGGCCAATGAGCAAGCTCGACATAGGGCACATGCCAAACAGCAGCATGAGCAAGACGATAGGACAAGTGTGCCTGTGGTTCTTCCTGCCGCTGTTGCTGCTCGTTTTCGCCGACCGCACATGGGCATGGACCAAATTTGTGAAATCACATCAAACAAGATACTTTCAACGTTTAAAAACAAAGAGAAATGAGAAAGAAAATCGTAGCAGGCAACTGGAAAATGAACGAGAACCTGCAGGAGGGCGTAGCCCTGGCAAAGGAAATCAACGAGACTCTGAAGGCTGACAAGCCAAACTGCGGTGTAATCATCTGCACGCCTTTCATCCATTTGGCAAGCGTTGCTCAGGTTATCGACCAGAACGTCGTAGCCCTCGGTGCTGAAAACTGTGCCGACAAGGAAAAGGGTGCCTATACGGGTGAGGTTTCTGCCGCAATGGTAAAGTCTACAGGCGCACAGTACGTCATCCTCGGCCACTCAGAGCGTCGCCAATACTATCACGAGACTCCCGAAATACTGAAAGAGAAGGTACAGCTGGCTCTTAAGAACGGGCTGAAGGTCATCTTCTGCTGCGGCGAGACGCTGGATGAGCGCGAGGCTAACAAGCAAGAGGAAGTGGTAAAGGCTGAGCTCGAAGGCAGCGTCTTCAACCTCTCTGCTGAGGAGTGGAAGAACATCGTACTCGCATACGAGCCAATTTGGGCTATCGGCACAGGCAAGACTGCCACAGCCGAGCAGGCTGAGGAAATGCTGGCTTACATCCGCTCAATCGTTGCCGACAAGTACGGCAAAGAGGCTGCTGAAGACACCACTATTCTCTACGGCGGCAGCTGCAAGCCAAGCAACGCTCCTGAGCTTTTCGCAAAGCCCGACATCGACGGCGGCCTCATCGGCGGCGCATCATTGAAAGCTGCTGACTTCAAGGGCATCATCGACGCCTGGAAGAAGTAAGCCCAAGGCAATTAGTTTTTTTAGCTTTTTTATTTCCTCTCCTTGGCACGCCCCCTCTAAGGGACGTGCCAAGGAAGGTTTCAAGAAATCAAGACATGAGACGCATCGCCATCCTGCTGTTATCCACCATTTGCTTCGCCATACAGGTGCAAGCACAGACTTTCACGCAACATATCCAGCAAAAGGAACCAGGCAAAGGCTCTGTGAAGATAACACAAAGCAAGGAGATTGAGGACCTCGTGAATGGCGTAGCTCAAAAGAATGTCACAACGCCTGCCGCTGCGCAAGACAAGGCGGCTCAAACAGCAACAACACAAGCCAAAACTGCCACAACAACAAAGCCACAAGGAAAAGCATCCCCTACTCCAACGCCACAGAAGCAAAATCCCGTAACCCCCAAAAAGGAAAAACCCGACACAGGCAACTACATCGGCGCGCCTAAGCACTATGGATCTGAAGCCTCTGCCGCCGAACGGGAAAAGGCATTGAAAGAAAAAGAGAAAGAAGTGGCAAAGGAAACCGAGCGCAAACACGCCGAAGCGGAAAAGAAAGAAACCGACGAGGAAATGAACATCCCGACCATCGACATGCGCAAGAAGGTCATGCGCCATGCTAAAAAAGTCACGGGCTACCGCGTTCAGGCTTACGCCGGAGGCAACACAAGGGCAGACAAGCAAAAAGCGCAACAAATTGGCGACGCTATAAAGATGCGCTTCCCAGACCAGCCTGTCTACGTGCATTTCTATTCGCCACGCTGGATTTGCCGCGTCGGCAACTACCGCTCCTATTCAGAAGCTTCGCACATGCTCGCCGCAATCAAGAAAATGGGCTATAAAGGAGCCACTGTGGTAAAGGGTAAGATTACCGTTTTCGAATAAATCCATCCTCAAATAAATAATAAGCCTTTAGCAACCTTACCCCCTTAAAGCAAAGGCTGAAAGCTTAATGTTCAAAGATCAAAGCTCAAAAGAAAGTGAATCCAGAAACAGAATTTCGTGACGGGCTCGACGAGCTTGCCGCTCACTATAAAGCTATTTTAAAGCTACTGGGAGAAGACCCAAGCCGCGAGGGACTCGAAAAGACTCCCATGCGCGTGGCAAAAGCCATGCAGATTCTCACGCGCGGATATACGCAAGACCCGCATCAAGTGCTGAAAGATGCCTTGTTCGAAGAAAAGTATAATCAGATGGTCATTGTGAAGGACATCGATTTCTTCTCTATGTGCGAGCACCACATGCTGCCTTTCTACGGAAAGGCACATGTGGCATACATCCCCAACGGCCATATCACCGGCCTCAGCAAGATAGCCCGCGTGGTAGACATATTTTCACACAGGCTGCAAGTGCAGGAACGCCTCACCGAGCAAATAATGAACTGCATCAACGACACGTTGCAGCCGCAAGGCGTCATGGTGGTCATAGAGGCAAAGCACATGTGCATGCAGATGCGTGGCGTGGAGAAGCAAAACAGCATAACCACCACCTCTGCCTACAGCGGAGTCTTCGAGGCAGCAAGAGTGCGCGAGGAGTTCATGAGCTTGCTAAGGGGAGAGTCAAAAAGAATATAATTATATAAACGAACTGCTTGTACTTGCTTTTTTGGTTTTGTTTTATACCTCTTTTATTATTGATGTCGTAATATGAAATTCATTTCCTGGAATGTCAACGGGCTGAGAGCCTGCGTAAAAGTTAAGACCGACGACAACGGCAACGTAAAAAGCAAAGGCTTCGAAGCTTATTTCAAAGAACTCGATGCCGACTTCTTCTGCCTGCAAGAGACGAAGATGCAGGCAGGACAGCTCGACTTGCAGTTCCCCGGCTACGAGTCTTTCTGGAACTATGCCGAGCGCAAAGGCTATAGCGGCACAGCCATTTACACCAAGCACCACCCATTGAGCGCAGTCAACGGGCTGGGCATTGAGGAGCACGACCACGAGGGGCGCGTCATCACGCTTGAATATCCCGACTTCTACCTTGTGTGCGTATATACGCCAAACTCGCAGGAGGCAGAGGTAAAAGGAGGCAAGCCACGCCGACTGGGCTACCGCATGCAGTGGGAAGACGCGTTTCAAGCCCATCTGCACAAGCTCGATGCCGTGAAACCAGTCATCGTCTGCGGCGACATGAACGTGGCACACGAAGAAATAGACATCAAAAACCCCAAGACCAACCACCTAAGCGCAGGCTTCACCGACGAGGAAAGGGCTCGCATGACCACATTGCTCGGCAATGGCTTCATCGACACTTTCCGCTTCCTCCATCCCGACGACGTCACCTATTCATGGTGGAGCTACCGCTTTCACGCGCGAGAGAAAAACGTGGGATGGCGCATCGACTATTTCCTTGCCTCTGAGCGGCTGCGCCAGAAAATAACCAATGCCTCCATACACACAGAAATCTACGGCAGCGACCATTGCCCCATAGAGCTGGACGTTGATTTCGAATAGCTGGCAAAAGAAACATTGCCTGCACAAACGCATAACGCGATTAAACCTCATTGCAATGCCAAAAGGTTTAATCGCGTTATGCTTATTTATGATTTCGCGACAAAATGTAATAAAGAGTTTTAAACTTGCGGCAAAGTGTTTAAACTCACCTCACTTCTTAACGTCATAAAAGTGTTCACGAAAAGTAAAACAACAACTTAAAATTTGAAGATTATGAGAAGACTTTTTTTGACTATGGTTGTGGCAATGGCAATGACAGTAGCCTTTGCACAAAACAATGACAACAGGGGAGAGCGTCGCGGCCCGAGGCAGATGGACGCTACGGAAATGACAAACCGCATGAGCGAGAGGCTTGGCTTGAACGACAAGCAGAAGGCTCAGGTTCTGGAGCTGAACAAGGACTTCGTGAAGACAATTGAGGCAGAGATGAAGAATCGCAGGGATGCCGAGAACGACAGGCAGAAGCAATTCGAGACAATGCGCAAGAACCACGAGAAATACGAATCGGAACTGAAGAAAATCCTCACCGACGACCAGTACAAGCAATACCAGCAGATGCGCCAACGCCCACAAGGGCAGCGTCGTGGCAGAGGCTTCGGCCGTCCCGGTGGTCCCGGCCCTCGCCCTACCGATGCCCCACAGCCACAAAGTCAAGGGCAGGATTAACAGCATACGGGGCTGAGCCTAATAAGCCCCGGCATGGCTACTAAAGCCTAAATAACCCAAGTCAAGCGAACGAAGACTGGGGATTAGTAAAACGAACAATTGCAAAACATAAATAAAGCGTGCCAAAGACTATGACTCATTCGAGTCCTCAGCCTTTGGCACTTTCTATCTCTCTTATTCTCATCATCACTTTACTACACCAAATCCCCCACTCAAATATAGTATTCCGCAGCATCTACAAGCCCTGAGCGGAAAGCATACTTGATGGCTTCGTATGCATTGTTCACTTGCAGCTTTCTGAAGATGTTCTTCCTGTGGGTGTTCACGGTGTGGAAGCTCGAATGGCGTTTTGCCGCAATCTCCTTCGTAGTGAGCCCAAGGGCAATGTCTTTCAATATGTCTTTCTCCGTAGCAGTGAGCGTTGTCTGAATGTCAGAAGTCGTCTCTACAGGCGACAGAAGGGTTTCCATCACATTGGGCGAGACATACCTCTGCCCCCGCAACGCCTGCTTCAGGCACTCCACTATGTCTCCCTCAGCCGAATCCTTGGGCAGGATGCTTACGCGCGAAGCCGTAGTCATGACAGTACGAATGAACTCGCGTGAAAGCTCCTCACTGAACAGTATCCAAAACGAAGCCGCAAACCTGTTTTCAAGAATAGTGAGCTCCTCGACGCTGTTGATGTCGAAAAGCGTATAATCAATTATCACCACAGCATCCTTATGGCGTTCGAGCGCAGCTATCAAGGCAACCTTGTCAGAGACTCTGACAACGTCAGCCTGCCCCAGATGGCGCGCTATGGAAGTCATTCCTATGCGCGTGATGTCCTGTCTGTCTGCCAAAATTATAGCCATAGTCTGTACGTTTTGAACGCAAAGTTAAACTTTTTCTGCCTATAAAGTATCAAATAATAGTTTTTATGCGGCAAAAACTTTGTTAAACGCCTGTTTTCCATTACCTTTGCAACGTATAATGAAAGTTATGAGCGAAAAAGAACGTAGCGAAGTGCTGCAAGAAACCATCGACAAGCTGTCGAGTACGGAAACTTTTGACGGTCTTTCCCCCGACCGTTACAACGTTAGTCCTCTGCCATCAGAGTTGTCCCTGCGCGAGATTATCAACCTTACGCGCTCTATCTTGTTCCCCGGCTATTATGGAGACTCCATCATCAGCAACAAGAGCATGGGCTATCATATTGGCGTGGAGGTTGAAAAGATGAACCGGCTTTTGACCAACCAGGTCTTCGCCGGCCTATGTTTTCATCAAGACGATGCTTCAATCGTTTGCCAGGAGACAGCCTTGCGTGCCGCCGACATTGCCGCGAAGGTGATAGGACGGTTTCCCGACATACGCAAAGTGCTTGCCACCGACGTGCACGCGGCTTACAATGGCGACCCTGCCGCTACAAGCTATGGCGAGATAATAGCGTGCTATCCGGTCATCAAAGCCCTCACGTGCTATCGGTTGGCTCACGAACTATTCAAGCAGAACGTGCCGCTCATCCCGCGCATCATAACCGAACTGGCGCATTCCGAAACCGGAATAGACATACATCCCGCAGCACAGATAGGCAACTATTTCACCATCGATCACGGCACTGGCGTGGTCATTGGCGCTACTTGCATCATCGGCAATAACGTGAAGCTCTATCAGGGCGTGACGCTCGGCGCGCGCAGTTTTCCCCTCGACGAAAACGGCAACCCCATAAAAGGCATTCCACGCCACCCGATATTGGAAGACAACGTGATTGTCTATTCCAATGCCACCATTCTCGGGCGCATAACCATTGGCCATGATGCCGTCATTGGTGCCAACATGTGGATTACGAGCGACGTGGAGCCAGCAATGAAGGTGTTTAAAAGATAGGATACCCTTAAAGCGGATATTCCTCGAATGCAAAGAGCACAGTCGAAAGGTATCTTTCGCCGGTGTCGGGTAGCAGGGCGACAATGCGCTTGCCCTTGTTCTCAGGACGCTTTGCCAGTTCAGCTGCGCCAAAGGCTGCCGCGCCTGATGAAATGCCAACCAAGAGGCCTTCCTGCTGCGCAAGCTGGCGGCCCGTGCGAATGGCATCATCGTTTTCAATGTCAAGCACCTCGTCTACTACAGAAGCGTCATAGGTCTTAGGGATGAAGCCTGCCCCGATGCCCTGAATCTTGTGAGGCCCGCTCGGCTTGCCGTTCAGCACAGCCGAAGTTGCCGGTTCTATGGCAACAATCTTTATGTCCGGGTTCAACTCCTTCAGGCGCTTGCCGACTCCAGATACCGTTCCGCCTGTGCCCACTCCAGCCACGAAGATGTCTATCTTGCCGTCGGTCTGGTTCCAAATCTCATTAGCAGTAGTATTATAGTGTACTTTCGGATTGGCAGGATTGGTGAACTGCTGAAGGATTATGCTGCCCGGAATGGAGTCGCGCAACTCCTCGGCTGCCTTTATCGCGCCGCTCATGCCAGCCTTGCCGTCGGTCAGCTTCACCTGCGCCCCATACGCCTTCACGAGGTTGCGGCGCTCCACGCTCATGGTCTCAGGCATGGTGAGGATGAGCTTGTAGCCCTTCACTGCCGACACCCAAGCCAGCCCCACGCCCGTGTTGCCACTCGTTGGTTCAATGATGGTTGCCCCCGGCTTCAGCAGTCCCTGGCGCTCAGCGTCTTCAACCATTGCCAACGCAATGCGGTCCTTCACGCTTCCGCCCGGGTTAAAATATTCTACCTTAGCTATTATAGGAGTATCGAGTCCCTTCTTCTGCGAAAACCTGTTCAGCTCCAAAAGGGGTGTGTTGCCAATTAACTCAGTGAGTTGTTTTGCGATTTTTGCCATAACTTTGTTCCTTTCTCTATTGTGTGTTATGTATATGTTTGTTTTCTGGATGCAAAGTTACGACGAATCAGCGAATCCCACAATACCACGAAAACTGTATTTTGCATACCACAAATGTGTTACAGGTGCCCTGTCAGTTTGTAAAGAAACAATCATCGCAACCCCTCTCAGGAGCAGCGGTTTTTCGTTCAAGCCCAAACTTTTCTCCAAATAAGCCAATGATGATAGACTTTACAACCATTTGATTATCAACCAAGTACAAAGTGGGCAGCTTTTAGCAATCATAAGTCCTCCTTCTTTACGCCGTAAAGGCATGACGATTACGGCGTAAACGCGAGACCTTTACGGCGTACAAGCGAGTCATTTACGCCGTAAATAACAGACAAAAACGCCGTACAGACAAAGTACAGGCGGCGCACGTGGGTCGTCCGTCAGCCGTCCGAGCACCTGAAGTGGCACTCCGCGCTTCTGGAACACCACTTTCCCGTTGTCCATATTTTTTACTTTTTGTTGATATATTTCAAACTTCTAACTGATCTGATAGACTAAAAATTCAATTCAACTAAAGAAAATCAGTGCCTTTTCTTGTTTTTACAAAACAAATAGTTATCTTTGCAA
>CAZZNO010000090.1:0-12366 GCA_964655685.1 uncultured Prevotella sp. | reverse complement strand
TGACGGCTCCGATTGATGCGTAGTGACCGTGCCTTGTGCCGGTCGGCAACCATCTTGTATTGCAAGACAATACAAGATGGTTGGAATACTTTGGTGAGAACAAGAACCTTATGGAATAACGTCTGTGCAGGGCATGGTCTTACCTTGCACGGACGTTTCTGCAATTAAGATGCATCAATATTGAGTGACTGCGGTTCTATCAGCTTGCGACGGCGGTTCTATCAGTTTGCGACGACGGTTCTATCAGCTTGCGACGACGGTTCTATCAGCTTGCGACGGCAGTTCTATCATTGCAAGACAGTCGTCACACAATGAAAAACAAACTGAATTTACCGGAAAACACGCAGGATTCAAGCCTTGCGCTTGCCTGAAAAGAAGCCTTGCATAAGCTTTTTACATTCTTCTTGCAGCACACCCGATGTAACTTTCGCCTTCGGGTGAAGAGCCCGTGGAGCAAAGAGGGCATAGCCTCGCTTGTCGTCGCCTACGCCATAAACAAGCCTTGAGACCTGAGCCCAGCCTATGGCGCCGGCACACATCACGCAAGGCTCAACGGTGACATAGAGCGTACAGTCGCGCAGGTATTTGCCACCGAGCTGATTAGCGGCGGCAGTTATAGCAAGTATCTCGGCATGGGCTGTGACATCGTGCAAAGCCTCGGTCTGGTTGTGGGCGCGAGCAATCACCCTGCCGTGGCTCACAATTACCGCCCCTACGGGCACTTCGCCCTCGTCGAGGGCATATTGAGCTTCAGCAAGCGCAAGGCGCATGAAGCCCTCGTCACGCGATACGTTTTCGTCTATCATGTATATTGAGTTTTATTTTAAACAAAGATAGACATTTTTTTTGAAGTGTGAAAGAAAACCCGTATTTTTGCAATTGTAAAAAAGCAAAGCCATGTCAAAGTTCTCAATACGCACATTATTCAAAAAGAAAGAAGACCCGCAAGAGGGCATCCACTATATTTTTCTCGACGAGACAAAGTCGACAAGCGACTACCTGAAGTCGCTGCTCGCAACCCTCGACGGCGTAGAGAAGGAGCCGCGCCTCACGGTGGCTTACGCCGACTACCAGACGGCAGGGCGCGGGCAGGGCACTAACAAATGGATCAGCGAGCGCGGCAAGAACCTCCTGTTCTCCATTATGTGCCACCCCGTGTGGGTGCCCGTGCAGTCGCAATTCCTCATTTCAGAGGCCATAGCCCTTGCTCTACGCGACGCACTTGCCGCCTACACCGACGGCATAACCATAAAATGGCCAAACGACATATATTGGAACGACTGCAAGATAAGCGGCACCATCATTGAGAACTCCCTGCACAGCGGGCACATACAGAACTGCATAACGGGCACGGGCGTAAACGTGAACCAGCAGACATTCGGCGATGGTGCGCCCAATCCTGTGTCGCTCTATCAGATTGTAGGGCACGACACTGACCGCATAAAGCTGTTGAAAGACATCGTAGGACGCTTTGACGCTTATCTTACCGACATACGCAACGGCAACTATGAGAAGATTGTGAGCCTCTACATGTCTTATCTGTACCGTAGCCACGGCTTCTTCCCGTTCCGCGATAAGGACGGCGACTTTGAGGCGGCTATAGTTGAGGTAGAAGACGACGGGCACCTTATTCTTCGCGACCGTGGCGACCATATTCGCAGCTATGCGTTCAAGGAGGTTGAGTTTGTAAATAACAATAAATAAAAAAGAATATATGCTTCGATTTAACCGCATTCTATTAAAGCTCTCAGGCGAGAGCCTCATGGGCAAACAGGGCTTCGGCATAGACCCTGAACGTCTTTCCGACTATGCCGAGCAGATTAAGGAAATTCACGACATGGGCGTGCAGATTGGCATCGTCATAGGTGGCGGCAACATCTTCAGGGGGCTGAGCGGCTCGCAGAAGGGTTTCGACCGTGTAAAGGGCGACCAAATGGGCATGTGTGCCACGGTGATAAACTCGCTCGCGCTCAGCTCAGCCCTTGGTGCCATAGGCGTGAAGAACAAGGTGATGACGGCTATACGCATGGAGCCCATCGGCGAGTTCTATAACAAATGGAAAGCCGTGGAAGCACTGGAGCAGGGCTACATCTGCATCTTCTCTGCCGGAACGGGCAATCCTTATTTCACTACGGACACAGGCTCATCGCTTCGCGGCATTGAGATTGAAGCCGACGTGATGCTGAAGGGCACGCGCGTTGACGGCGTTTACACCGCCGACCCAAAGAAGGATCCAACAGCTAAAAAGTTTAAGGACATAAGCTACCACGAGGTGCTGGAGCGCGGATTGAAGGTGATGGACTTGACGGCAATATGCATGTGCCAGGACAACAACCTGCCTATCTACGTCTTCGATATGGATGTAAAGGGTAATCTCAAGAAGGTCATAGACGGCGAGGAGATTGGCACGCTGGTACATCCCTAATCATCCATAATAGCATGAGCCCTTTTGGCTCATGCTATTGAAGGAGCATGCATGGTAGTATTCCAAGGCTCTGTTACTTTTCCTTGAAGTCAACGTATTCGCCTTCGTCCTTTGAGAATATCTTTTTGTTGGCTTGCTCTTGGTTGCGCGTGTCGATTATCGTGTCGCCATTGGCAGTGGTAGTAGACCGTTGCCGGCTTTGAGTATAGCCGCCCTTGCCTTGCGCGCCGCCCCTCTGCTGCCTCAACTGCTCGGCGGCATTGTGCATGACGCGACGGTATATTTTCCAAACCACTCTGAGGGCTGCCAAGAAACCAATGACGAAGACGACGAAAATAAACTTAACGATAATCATTTTCCTGTTGTTTTCAAAAGATTGACAGCCTATGCTTTTCTTGCCTTGATGTCAGCAAGGACAGACAGCAACAAATATACAAGAATAACAATCCACCAAGAACCGAGGAAGCCCATGAGCACGCCTCTGCCTACCACAGCTCCTGTCACGGTGCTTGCTATTACCGTTATGGTTGCAATGGCTATAAAGCTGTAACGTAGCTCGTTGCCTTTCCATCCCCAATGCTTGAACTTAAGTGCAAACATTGGAATCTCACTTATCAGCAGCCATGAGCTTACGAGCATCATGACGATGATGAGCAAGGAGCCGGCGGCGAGGCTGTTGAACCAATCCTGCATGCTGAGTATGAGCGAGCCCCAGAACAGCGCATTGGCAGGAGTCGGCAGCCCGATGAATCCCATGCGCTGACGCTCATCAAGATTAAACTTGGCAAGCCTCAATGCCGAGAACGCCGCCATGATGTAAGCCACAAATGGGATATAGCTGGAAAAGCTTCCGAGAACCGACGGATAGTCCATTACCAAGAGTTGCGAAAAAATGACTGTTGAAGGAGCTACGCCGAAGGTTATGTCGTCGGCAAGAGAGTCAAGCTCCTTTCCTATGGGCGACGAGATATGCAGAGCGCGTGCACTCATGCCGTCGAAAAAGTCAAATACTGCACCAACAATAATCCAAATCAGAGCCAAATCGGGACTGTGGAAAAATGCGAAACACGTTGCAATGCAACCAGACACAAGGTTGCAGCACGTCAATGTATTAGGGAAATTTATAAGCTTCATAAGCGTGGGGTGGTGCTTTTATTTCTTCAGTTTGCCAATAATGGTCAAGTCACCGGTGGTCTTTTGTCCCATTGTCACACATATCTCAGTATCGAGCGGTAGGAAAAGATCGACGCGCGAACCCAGCTTTATGAAGCCCAAGTGCTCATCGATAAAGCATTCCTCGCCTGCCTTTGCGTAGGTCACGATACGGCGCGCCATAGCTCCGGCAATCTGTCGGCAAAGGACATCGGTGCCGTTGTCTGTGGTAATCATAATATCGGCATGCTCGTTTTCAGAGCTTGCCTTGGGCAGCCATGCACGATGGTAATTGCCATTGAAATGCTTTACAAACTTGACCTTACCGTCAACGGGGAACCAGTTGGCATGGACATTGGTTGGGCTCATGAAAATGGACACCTGTATGCGCCGGTCGTGGAAATACTTGTCCTCATCCACTTCTTCAATCACGACTATCTTACCATCAGCAGGAGCAACGACAATGCCGTCGGTGTCGTCGACATTAAGATAACGTATAGGACACTGGTAGAAGTTCAGAACATTGGCGTAGAGGAAGCCAAAAACAGCGAGGAAAGCCCAAAAAGGCCAAGGCGAAGATACAAAGTGCCACAAGAGAACGGCTCCAACAATAATAAAAATAAGGCCGAAGGTCAACTGATCAGTACCTTCGCGGTGTATACGTATTTTCTTAAGTTTCTTTAATTTCTTTCCCATGACCCTTCTATTGCTTGATTGGTTTAAATCAATATGAGAGTTTTGTTCATTTAAATGCAAAGGTAAAGCTTTTTTATTTAACCCACAAATTTTTCACGTTCTTCTTTTGGACATGTCGTTTTTTAGCCGTAACTTTACGCCTCGAAACAGTAAAAACTCATGGAAGATTTCGTTCATCTACACGTACACACCCATTATTCCATACTTGACGGGCAGTCGAAAGTGCCGCATTTGGTAGACAAAGCCATCAAGGACGGAATGAAGGGAATGGCAATTACCGACCACGGCGTGATGTATGGCATAAAGGAGTTTGCCGATTATTGCGCATCAGTCAACAAGAAGCGCAAGGCAGAAGGCATGGAGCCATTCAAGCCCATCTTCGGATGCGAGATGTACGTGGCACACCATCATAAGGAGGAAAAGAATAAGGAAGCCGGCGACGGCTCCGGCTACCACCTCATAGTATTGGCAAAAAACTACCACGGATACAAGAACCTGATAAAGCTCGTGAGCCGATCTTGGGTGGATGGCTATTACTACAAGCCACGCACCGACAGGTTTGACCTTGAGAAATACCACGAAGACCTCATTGTAAGTTCGGCATGTCTTGGCGGAGAGATACCGCAGAAGATTCTGAAGGGTGACATCAAAGGAGCTCGCGAGGCTGTGGAATGGTATCACAACCTCTTTGGCGACGACTTCTATCTTGAGCTTCAACGCCACCAAGTCAACGACCCGAATATAAGGGCAAACCGCGAAACCTACCCATTGCAGCAAAAGGTGAACAAGGTGCTGATGCAGTTTGCTAAGGAATACGGCATCAAGCTAATCTGTACCAACGACTGCCACTTTGAGGACAAAGACACTGCCGAGGCTCACGACCATCTGCTATGCCTCTCAACGAGCAAGGATCTCGACGACCCAACGCGTATGCTCTATACCAAACAGGAGTGGTTTAAGACGCGCGCCGAGATGAATGCCATATTCAGCGACGTGCCCGAAGCACTGAGCAACACGCTGGAGATATTAAACAAGGTAGAGACCTACAGCATTGACCACGGCCCTATAATGCCTTTCTTCCCGATACCTGAGAGCTTCGGAACAGAGGAGGAATGGCGCAAGAAATACAGCGAAGAAGACCTTTACAAAGAATTTACCTCTGACGAAAACGGTAAGAACCAGCTCCCTGAGGACAAGGCTAAAGCTGTGATAGAGCGCCTTGGAGGCTATGACAAGATTTACCGCATAAAGTTTGAGGCAGACTATCTTGCCAAACTTGCTTACGACGGAGCCAAGAAGTGCTATGGTGACCCTATTCCTGACGAGGTGAAGGAGCACATAAAATTTGAGCTTCACGTAATGAAGACGATGGGCTTCCCCGGATACTTTCTCATAGTGCAAGACTTCATCAACGCCGCACGCAATGAGCTTGGCGTGTGGGTGGGGCCGGGACGTGGCTCGGCAGCAGGCTCTGTGGTTGCCTACTGCTTAGGCATCACGAAGATTGACCCTCTGAAATATGACCTCCTGTTTGAGCGTTTCCTCAATCCAGACCGTGTGAACTTGCCGGATATTGATACCGACTTCGATGACGACGGGCGCGGAAAAGTGCTGAGATGGGTAATGGACAAGTACGGGCATCAGAACTGCGCACATATCATCACCTACGCCACAATGGCAACCAAGAACTCCATTGCCGACGTGGCACGCGTGGAGAAGCTACCGCTCGACCGCACCAATGCCTTGAAAAAAGCCATTCCTGACCGCCTGCCCACGGGCAAGAAGATGAGCTTGACAAATGCGTTGGAATGTGTGCCGGAACTGCGTGAGGCTGAGGTATCGACTGACCCACGCGAGCGCAATACCATTAAATACGCGCGTATGCTGGAAGGAACCATACGCGGCACGGGCTTGCACGCCTGCGGATTCATCATTTGCCGTGACCCGATAAGCGACTGGGTGCCGGTGGCTACTGCCGACGACCCAGACTTCCCCGGACTGAAGTGTTCGGTAACGCAATATGACGGACACGTGATTGAATCGACCGGACTTATCAAGATGGACTTCCTCGGACTTAAGACTTTGTCGGAGCTTAAGGAGGCTGTGAAGGTGATAAAGCAGACAACGGGAGACATCATAGACCTTGACAACATTCCAATAGACGACAGCCTGACTTACAAACTATATCAGGAAGGGCGTACGATAGGCACTTTCCAGTTTGAGTCGCCGGGAATGCAGAAATACCTTAAGGAGCTGCACCCCACGGTATTCGAGGATCTCATAGCAATGAATGCCCTATATCGACCGGGACCTATGGACTATATTCCTGAATTTATAGCCCGTAAGAAAGACCCCAGCCGCATCAAGTATGACATTCCTTGCATGGAGAAATACTTGAAAGACACCTACGGCATTACCGTCTACCAGGAGCAGGTGATGCTTCTGTCACGCCAACTTGCAAACTTCACCCGTGGCGAGAGCGACGCGCTGCGAAAGGCTATGGGTAAAAAGAAGAAGGCTATTGTTGACGCCATGAAGCCTAAATTTCTCAAGCAAGGCGAAGCCAACGGGCATGACCCGAAAGTGCTGGAGAAGATTTGGGGTGACTGGGAGAAGTTCGCATCTTATGCCTTCAACAAGTCACACGCCACATGCTACTCGTGGGTAGCTTACCAGACAGCCTACCTTAAGGCACACTATCCAGCCGAATATATGGCAGCACTTATGACCCGCCGTTTCTCCGACATAGGGGAGATAACGAAGCTCATGGAAGAATGCAAGTCGCTTAAGATTCCTACGCTCGGGCCCGACGTAAATGAGAGCTATGTAGAGTTCGGTGTGAACAAGAAAGGCGAGATACGCTTCGGCCTTTCAGCCATAAAGGGTATGGGAACAGGCGCTGCCGAGGCAATAGTCAAGGAACGCATGGCAAACGGCCCATACAAAGATATATACGACTTTACAGAGCGCGTAAGCCTGAAAGATGTAAACCGCAAGGCATTTGAGAGCCTTGCCTTGAGCGGAGGCTTCGATTGCTTCGGGCTTATGCGTGAGCAGTATCTTGCCCCGAACGCCAAGGGCGACATATTCCTTGACAGCCTCGTCAGGTTCGGACAGCAATATCAGATAGACAAGCAAGAGGCAGCCCATTCGCTTTTCGGCGCGATGGCAGCCGAAGTAGCAATAGCTTTGCCACAACCGCCAAAGGCTGGAGCATGGAGCAACATCGAACGTCTGGGCAAGGAGAAAGAACTTGTGGGTATATATCTGTCGGCCCATCCGCTCGACGACTATGCCATCATCCTCAACAACATGTGCAACACCAAATGCTCAGAGATGGGCGACAGAAACCTGCAAAATGAGCTTGCGCAAAGGGAGGAACTGACGTTTGGCGGCATCGTTACCAAGGTAACGCAAAAATTCAGCCGTCAAGGCTCGCCGTTTGGCATTGTGACGATAGAGGACTTCAACGGCTCGGGCGAGATTGCGCTCTTTGGCGAAGAATGGGGCAAGTGGAACGGCAAGCTCATTGAAGGGTGCTCTGTATTTGTCAAGGCAAAATACGTAAAACGCTTTCCTACAAGCCAATACTTCTCTTTGGTAATACAAAACGTGGAGTATCTGCAAACGGTGAAAGAACAGCGGATAGAGCGTTTCACTATCAATGTAAACAGCAAGAACTTAGACGAGGGGATTGTCAACGACATTCTCTCAATGGTAAGCGACAACCCCGGACATACTGACCTGTATTTCAACATACACGACGAGGATAGCCATTCAAACGTGTTGCTGCATTCGCGCAACAACCGGATTGAAGTAAAGAAGGAGCTCGTGCAGTACGTGGAGGAACAGCCGGAGATGGGCTATAGTATAAACTAATAATAAACGGAAATAAACTGTAACGCAGATATGGTAATAACAATTCAATCATTAGACAAGATACACGAAGCCGCACGTGAGTTCATCAAGAATATGGGGCAAGCCCACGTCTTCGCCTTCTACGGCAAGATGGGAGCTGGCAAGACAACATTCATAAAGGCGGTTTGCGAAGAACTCGGCGTAGAAGACGTAATAACCTCGCCTACATTCGCTATTGTCAACGACTATACATCCGCAAAGGACGGCAGGCACATCTACCATTTCGACTTCTACCGTATAAAGAAAATAGAAGAAGTGTTCGACATGGGCTATGAAGACTATTTCTACAGCGGCGCCCTGTGCTTCCTTGAATGGCCTGAACTGATAGAGGAAATATTGCCCGCCGATGCTGTCAAAGTGACAATAACACAGCACGAGGACAATTCAAGAACCATAGAGTTCTAACTTTTTGGCATAAAGTTTGTTAGTTTCAGACTAATTGCTTACTTTTGCATATTATATTACATAATTATAACAGAAAGGATTTCAAAAAATGACAGTAGAAATTACAGCCGACAACTTTGAGAAATACAAGAACGGCGAACTGCCCTTGGTTGTTGACTTGTGGGCAACATGGTGTGGTCCTTGCCGCATGGTAGGCCCTATCATTGAGGAGCTTTCAAACGAGTATGAAGGCAAGATTGTAGTCGGCAAATGTGATGTCGAGGAGAACGACGACATAGCAATGGAGTTTGGCGTACGCAACATCCCAACAGTACTTTTCTTCAAGAACGGGCAGCTGGTTGACAAGTTCGTAGGCGCAGCTGCAAAGAGCAAGTTCCAGGAGAAGTTTGACAAGCTGCTTGAAGCATAACTTATACTTATGCACAAGCGGCTTATGCCATTAAAATAGACTTTAAAAAAGAGCCATGTCTACATTTGTGTGACATGGCTCTTTTTGTATTAATTATTGGTCAAATCATACCAAAGGAATTCTATGCCCTTGCCGTTTACTGGGTCAAGGTTTCGTGAATACTTCATGTCTTGGTCATTGTTCCAATGCTCAAAGACACCAAGGCTTCCAACTGGTTTTCCATCTTGCTTATACACAATGCCCGAAGGAGGTGCATACGGCGTTGCTTCCTCCTCAAGAATATCAGAAGCATTGTCACGCAACAATATACGGGGCACATTATGATAATGGCGTTCACGGTTGTTCTGGCTCTGCGCATACATGATGTCAAGGCCTACCGATTGCAATGCGACACCGTCCTGCGAAACCAAAACAGCTGCCGGCCATTCCGCATTCTCATAAGGCTCTACCTTGTTATTAAACGGATAGTTGGGGAAATGGAGCGGATAGCTGCGCCATTTGCGACCGCAATAAAGTCCGTCAAGAACATAGAGAATAGTCTTTCCGCCAATCTTCGGCGAAGCTTCCAGATCTACGAGAGGATTGTAGGCATGAGGTTTGCCATCCTGCTTGGTATTTAGGAAGTGGTGCAGCTCACCCGTACCACGTATGCTGCCTGCATGGTTCTTGCTCGACATGGTAATGGCAGTCTGCCCCTCATCGCCATCCTCCATATAATTATAAGGATAACTGTGAAGCTTCAGCAATGCCAAGTTGACGAGATAAGTAGCATCAACAACCTGCTGGGCGGTGACGCGCGCGTCATTGAAATTGCCGTGACTATAGTCAATGCACTTCACCCACTTGGCAGCCTGAATGCCTTGATGGGTGCCATATTTCGGATTCTTAGGCTGCGAAGAACGTGCCTCACCGTCCTGTAAGAACTGAACATCAGGGAATTCTTTCCATATCTCAGTGAGCATCATTGGATAGATCTGGCGGCGTATGTCATAAATCATCACGTCCTGCTGACGTACTCCAGCCTCATTAACAAGCTGCCGAACCATAGCAAGCACCATCTGCGGCGACGCATCGATGAGGTTATCCTGCTTGTTGGCACCACTATTGTTGAGGTTTATCTTCACAAGAACAACCTCACCAGGCTTATAGCCACGGCCGATGCCACGGTGTGTCTTGTTGTAATACTTGAAGATTGCTTTCCATGCTTTCTTGTCATTTTTCTCACCTGTAAGCTTCTGAATGGTGAAAGAAAGCAGGTGCTCAACACCATCGGTGTCCGTATTCTTGTCAAGCCACCACTGGTCGCTGTTCTCACGCCAGTGTCCGTTCCACTTTGTGACAGCACCGTCACGAGCCATAACAACACGGCCTGGATTAATGCCCTTGGCTTCACCAACAGGCTGATTGCTCGCTCCCGGATGCCAATTGAAGCCTACTGCAGGCTTATAGCCATCACCTTGTGCACATGCCGCAGTAGGCAGCATCAATATGCCGCAAAGCATGGCAGAAATAATCATTGTTTTCTTCATTCTTATATTTGTTTATTTATAATTGTCGCGTAAAAGCAGGGTAGGGAGCAGGCTATGAGCCTATCCCCCTTAGTCCCTCATCATTATAAGTGGATATATAAAGTACCGTTGAACTGCTGATGGCTGTAGGTGCTACGCTGACCTTGCGGTCCTGTACTGTCAGCCCGTGAGAACTTGGAACCCATTGCCGGAATACAGTTAAGGATAGAGATGTCGCCATCAGGGAAAGGAGCCTCACAGTTTTTGCTGCGGTATACGGGCAGTTGAGGCGTGAAAAGGCGAAGATAGAGCCCTGGTGTGGCCGCGATTATCGTCAACGGCTTGCCTGAAGTCTTCAGTTGTACACCATAGAAGTCAGAGTAATAGCCTTTGAACTCAGGATAGTTAAAGTCCTGTCCTGTCACCGTATTGTTATATTCCTTGTCGTAAAGCCCGAATGTTACGCCCTTCAACCGGTTCTTCCATACATGATAAGGCCCGTTGGCAAGCAAGCGAGCTCCAAGAACTTCCTTCTCTGGCCATGAGAATGTGATACCTGCATAGTCGTAACTGCCATCAAGCTCATAGCTATAGTCCAAACGATACCAGCCATCTGCAAGACGGCTTATAGTCATGGAGCCAGGTTGCTTCAAGCCCGTGAAATGCAGTCCGTCAAGTATACTGTCAGTAATGGTCTTCCCTTTCATGTCCGTCAGCTTAAGGCGTGCAGCCAATGCAGCTGGTCCCTGTAAGTTCCACGTGCGTGACACAACCTCATGCCCTGCAGCATCGTTCACTGTCACACGAAGGACATCATAGCTGCGCCAGTCGGTTGGCAAGTCAAGTCTCAGCTGTCCAGTCTGTCCAGGAGCTGTACGAGGCGAGGCAACCGTCCCCTTACGCACCACGGAAACCGCATCGTCAAAAGGATTGTCATAACGCCTCAACTCATAAGTGAACTTGAATTTGTCAAGAGCTGTAAACATGTTTTCATTGCGCACCGTCATTGTACCAGAGAAATCAAATGGCAGAACATCAGGCAACTGAACCGGAGACCATATCTCCTTGATGGTGTAATAGCTGCCCTCACGTTCATGATGTGGGCCGACAATACCGTCGCCGGCATGCAATTTGTCAGTGTCGATAGAGTCATTCTTATCATGTCGCACCACACCCTCATCGGCAAGATCCCACAAGAATCCACCAGCTGAAAGACGAGAATTCTTCATAATCGTCCAATAGTCATCCAGTCCTGCGCCATGACCTCCATCATAAAGTCCATGAAGCATCTCCGTCGGGAAAAAGATATTATTGCCTTTTTCAAGTGCCTCTTTCACTTGCCTATACTGCGGATAATGGTGATTGTCGAATCCATCGTATTTCGACCAAGGTTCAACGATATGACGGTTCTGTGGATCCCAAATGGCATAGTCGCCACGCACCTCAGTATTGAAGCCGCCTTCGTTACCATTGTCCCAAAGCACTATTGACGGATGGTTGACATCGCGGCGAATCATCTCACCAACCAAACGCCTGGCTGTAGGCGTGTCATATTTCTTTTGCCATCCAGGCAGTTCGTCAAGAACCATGAGTCCCAACGAGTCGCACACATCGAGGAAATAACTATCGGGAGGATAATGGCTCATTCGCACGGCATTCATATTCATATCCTTCATTTCCAAAACATCACTGATAGCCAGAGCCTTACTGCTTGTTCTACCACTTTCAGGCCAGAAGGTATGGCGGCAAACACCTTTGAACATCACACGACTGCCATTAAGGTAGAGACCATCGCCACGACGAAATTCTATAGTGCGGAAACCGAAACGCTGGTGATAGGCATGAAGCACCTT
>CAZZNO010000089.1:0-12388 GCA_964655685.1 uncultured Prevotella sp. | reverse complement strand
CATTGCCGTCCTTGACCTTGGCGGCGGCAACGCTCATCAGCAGGCGCGGAACCGAGACGTACTCGGCATGTTTCTTGTCGCGAAAATCACTAAACACAGAGTTTGCCGACTGGCACAGTGCCACCTGGCATGCCAGCACCATCAACAATGTAAACAGAATCTTTTTCATAGTATATCTCTTTTTTTTTCAATATTCTACATAATGCTTGAGCCTCGCAATATCACGCTCGCTGAAGTTCTTCATCAGCCTGAGCTCGTCAATATTCTTCAACAGCCCTCTCATCCTGCGGTAATCTACAATGTCCTTAGCCTGATAATAATTGATGTAAGGATGCCTTTTCAAATCTGACAGCGAAAGCTGGTTTACATTCAGCTTCTTTATCGTACTCTCGTCAACACGGAAATAGTTTATTGCCTCCGTTGGAAAATACTCTATCTCAAGCAACTGGTCGGGCATGTAAAAACCTCCAAGCCATTTCCTGCGGTTGTATATCTGCCTTGCATAATACTTGCCTACGCCGGGCACTCGCATGAGCATCGCCGTGTCGGCACTGTTAAGCTCTATGGTTTCGCCAGCTTTCAGCTTCTCTACGCGGTGAGCCGCTATGCTGTCGGGTATGTTTATATGAGCCGGGCGAGGTTCGTTGAACACCACATAAGGCTGATAATCCTTGGCTATCCTTATGTATGGCTCCAGCTCCCGATACTGCTTGTTTGTCAAGCCATACAATCTTGCAAAATCTTCCTTACGCCTATAGACGCCTCCTGCCGCACGATACTTATAGATATTGCGCACTTGCCAAGGCTGTAAGCCGAGGCTGAGCAGAGTTGTTGAGTCTGCGGTATTCGGGTCAAAAGGAAACCTGGTAACACGCCTGACTCCCTCAGAAGCATAATAGCCGTGAAAACCATTGCCCACATAGGCATTGCCACCATTACCATAACGCCCTGAGACATAGCTTTTCCTATGAGCCTGCAAACTGTCATTACCATCTTCTACACTCATTCCACCCCCCCCATTGAAGCAAATTACCACCGCCGCCACTATTACAAAGAACAGGGCAAATGCCAACACACGACGGTCGGAATGATTCAAGTAAAAGATGTCTTTGAAGCGCATAGGCCGCTCAGATTATACCCAGTTGGTGCAAAAATATAGCCGCAATGCAAATTGGCGATACGAAGCGTATGAGAAACAGCCACGTGCTATAGAAACCACGCGACACGGTGCCCCAGTTGGTAAACTCGTCGCGCACCATTTTCCTTGGAGCCACCCACCCGATAAGAATGCAGGTGAAGAACGAGCCCAATGGCAACAGGATGTCTGAAGTGAGGAAATCGCAGAAGTTGAGGAAACTCTTTCCTGCCACCGTGATGTCCACAGCCCCGCACGACAGCGAGCACAGCACACCGATGACTATTGCCACCGCCGACTCTATTGCCGCGCCTTTCTGCCTGGTGATATGCAGCTCCTCAAAATACATTGCCGTGCCAATCTCGTGCATAGATATGGTTGACGTGAGTGCCGCAAGAGCCAAAAGCGAATAGAAAAGCACACTGACAATATAGCCAAGCACTGGCGTAAAGGCTTGCTGAAAGACATTGGGCAGGGTGATGAATATGAGCTGCGGGCCGCTGTCAGGATTCACCCCCACCGAGAAAGCAGCAGGGAATATCATCAGTCCGGCAAGTATGGCTATAAGGGTATCGATGCCGGCAATCTGACCTGCCGACTTCAGAAGATTTGTCTGGCGGGTGAAATAAGAAGCATAGGTGCAGAGGCAGGCAGTACCCAGTGACAGCGAAAAGAAAGCCTGACCGAGACCGTCGAGGAAAACGCCACTCGTGACTTTGGAGAAGTCGGGCTTGAAAAGAAACTCTATACCTTTGCCTGCGCCCGGCAGCAAGCATGAAGCAATAACAATTATTATCAGCAACACAAACAATGTGGGCATGAGGATATTGCTGACCTTCTCAATGCCTTTCCTTATGCCGCGTACAACGACAAGGTGGGTGAGGACTATGAAAACGATTGTCCAAATCGTTGGCTCAATAGGGTTGGTTGAGAATTTCTGGAAATACTGGCTCACGTAAGTGGCATCGCCATTGAGCTGCCCCATGATTGAGGCAAAAAGATACTGCAAGCACCAGCCGGCAATGACCGAATAGAAGCCAAGAATTATAGTACCCGTCAAGGTGCCTATATATCCCAGCAAGCCCCATTTTCTTCCACCTGCACGGCTGTACGCTGTAACGGCGTTTGCCGCGCCATGTCTGCCTACAATGAACTCAGCCACCATACCGGGAATGCCAAGGACAAGCACACAGCCAAGATATATCACAATGAATGCCGCACCGCCGTCCTGACCTGTCATATATGGGAAACGCCATATATTGCCAAGCCCTACGGCTGAACCTGCCGTGGCGAGTATAACACCTATCTTTGTACCGAAATTGCCACGCTCCATAGACATAGAACTCTGAATTATAAACTTTGAAGTTTAACTTTATTGATTACAACAAGCCTTGCCCTTCTTGTTCGGCTAAATGACACCAAACTGATGCAGGAAAATGCTAAGTATTGCCAACGGCGCTATGAAGCGGACAAGGAAAAGGTATATGCCAAAGAACTTTTGGCTGACAGTGCCCCAGTTGGTAAACTCATCTCTTACAAGCTTCTTCGGCACGAACCAACCGAGGAATATGCATGTAAGGAAGCCACCTACGGGCAGGAATATCTGCCCGGTCACGAAGTCGAAAATGTCGAAAAGTGACTTACCGCCAATCTCCAAATTACTCCAAGCTCCAAGCGACAAAGAGCAAACAGCTCCTATGAGCATGGTGCTTATGGTGACGATGGTCGCGCCTTTCTTGCGGGATATATGAAGTTCTTCGTAGAAAAAGGCAGTGCTTACCTCATGCAATGACATCAGAGATGTGATTGCCGCCACTGTAAGCAGAAGATAGAACATCAAGGAGATAATCCAGCCTAAGACTGGAGCTCCGCTAAATGCCTCGTTAAAGACATTGGGCAATGTAATGAAAATCAACGACGGACCACTGTCTGGATTAATGCCAACCGAGAAAGCGGCAGGGAAAATCATCAAGCCGGCAAGTATGGCAACCATCGTGTCGATGAGCGAAATCTGTACGGCTGAATTGAGGAGGTTTGTCTGGCGCGTATAATAGGAGGCGTAAGTGCAGATGCATCCCATCGCTATGCTAAGCGAATAGAAAGACTGTCCAAGGGCACCAAGAAAGACACTGCTGTCAACCTTTGAGAAATCTGGCTTGAAAAGGAACTCTATGCCTTTGCCCGCCCCAGGCAGCATACAAGATGCTACCACGATGATGAGCAATAATATAAATAATGTTGGCATCATCATCTTCGAAGCCTTCTCTATGCCTCCACGCACGCCGTGAATGATGACGAAATGGGTGCCAAGCATAATGACCGCAAGCCAAAAGATTGGTTGGACGGGGTTGGTGGAGAACTGCGTGAAATATTCTTTCACGAAGGCAGCATTACCATGCAGCTGACCCATGATGGATGCATAGACATACTGCAAGCACCAGCCTGCCACAACTGCATAATAGCCGGTAATGAGAAAGCCGGTAAGTACGCCAAGAAAACCGACATACTTCCACGGCGAGCCATTCGATACCTTTGAATAAGCCCGATAGGTGTTGGCTGCGCCATGCCTGCCAATGATGAACTCCGATATCATGCAAGGGATGCCAAGCAACAAGACACAACCTATGTAGACGATTATGAATGCGGCTCCGCCATTCTCACCTGCCATGTATGGGAAACGCCATACATTACCTAAGCCAACCGCACCTCCTGCGGTAGCCAAAATCATTCCTATCTTGCTGCCAAAACTTGCTCTTTCTTCAGACATATCTATGTTCTCTATAAAACCATCAACAATAAATATTGCTTTCAGCTTGCAAAATTATAAAATATTATTTACTTTTGCATACAAACTGAAAGTAATTATGAAGATTTTATTGAACATCATAAGGCTTTACCCTGTTTCATGCTTATGCATTGCCGCTATATGGGTGCTTTGCCTCATACCAATACCCGAGACGCCGCTAAACGACATTAGGCTGATAGACAAATGGACACACTTCGCACTCTATGCCTTCCTATGCGCCGTAATGTGGACAGAATATGGCATCCGCCACAAATCACCACTTTGCAAGAAAGCATTGTTCTATCTCATTGCCGCCCCAATCCTTATGGGCGGACTCATAGAGATAGCTCAAGCCACATGCACAGGAGGCAACCGCAGCGGAGATCTCCTTGACTGGGCTGCCGATGCCGTCGGCGTGGCTATTGGCCAGCTCATCGGTATTCCTCTGGCACTAATTGCTTCCAAGAGGAATAAGGGTTGAGCAGCATGTGCGAATTGTAGAAATGAGGGTCGCCTGTTACCTCCGGCCCCAGAAAGTCAGGCTTGTCAAAAGCTTCAGTCTCGCTGCCAAGCTCCACCTCAGCCATCACAAGCCCGTCATTGTCGCCATGAAATTCGTCTACTTCGTAAGTATGGTTTCCACATGGCACAAGATAGCGGTGCTTGTCTATCACGCCTCCCTTGCACAGCTTCAGCAGATGCCCCGCCTCGTCAAGAGTTATCTCCTTCTCAAACTCATAGCGAGTCATGCCGCCGTCATAGCTCTTGCCTTTGATGGTAAGATATGCCTTGTCGTCACGCACACGCACACGAACCGTAGCCCCGTCAGCGGGGATATAGCCTTGCTGAATATGGCTAAAAGACGTGGCGGCACGCTTGTAGGCACCACCATGCTTCACCAAGAACTTGCGCTCTATTTCCAGCCCGCTCATGACACGATGAAGAAAGACCAAATCATGTAGATGATGGCAAGGACTACGAGAACTCCGAAAATCCATTTCACCACCTTCTCACCCTGGTCTTTTTGCTTTTCCTGATGGTCAGAGCGTTTTTTCTTTGTCTCCACGTTGTCCACCTCTTTCAAGGCAACGTGCTTTGCTTGTTCTTTTTTGTTGTTTGCCATAGTTATCTTGGTTTTAATTCTCTTTTTCTGCATCGCTTTCCGCAAACTCCATCAAGTAAGCCTTGATGAAGCCGTCAATCTTACCATCCATCACGCCTTCCACGTCAGATGTCTGGTAACCCGTGCGGTGGTCTTTCACGCGCTTGTCGTCAAAGACGTAGCTTCTAATCTGGCTGCCCCACTCTATCTTCTTCTTACCTGCCTCAATCTTGGCTTTTGCTGCCTGCTGCTTCTTCAGCGCGCGGTCATAGAGCTGGCTTTTAAGAAGCTGCATTGCCTTTGCCCTGTTCTTAGGCTGGTCGCGAGTCTCCGTATTTTCAATGAGAATCTCCTCTTTCTCCCCTGTGTCCGGGTCTTCATACTGATAGCGCAAGCGCACGCCAGACTCCACCTTATTTACATTCTGCCCACCGGCACCGCTTGAGCGGAAGGTATCCCAACTAACCTTTGCAGGGTCTACATACACCTCGATGGTATCATCAACAAGAGGCGTTACAAATACGCTCGCAAAACTCGTCATGCGCTTACCCTGCGCATTATACGGTGACACGCGCACCAAGCGGTGCACGCCGTTCTCACTTTTGAGGAATCCGTAAGCATACTCGCCGCCTTCTATAGTCATTGTCATCGACTTGATGCCCACTTCTTCGCCCGGCTGCAAGTCTGTGATTGTGGTTTTGTAGCCGTGAGCCTCACACCAGCGCATGTACATCCTCATAAGCATCTGCGCCCAGTCTTGCGCCTCAGTGCCTCCTGCACCACTGTTTATCTTCAGTACGGCGTCCATCGAGTCTTCCTCTTGCCGCAGCATGTTCTTCAGCTCAAGGTCTTCAATTGACTTTATAGCCTTGGCATAGTCATCGTCTACTTCCTTTTCAGTAACGAGATCTTCCTTATAGTATTCGAATGCGAGTTGCAGCTCATCAGCATACTGACGGCATTGCTTGTAGCCCGTGAGCCATTTCTCAATGCCTTTCACTTTCTTCATCTGCTCTTGAGCCCGCTTGGGATCATCCCAGAAGTCAGGAGCCTGGGTGCGAAGCTGTTCTTCCTCAAACTCCACCTTCTTCTGGTCTATATTAAGATAATGATGGAGCTTTTCCGTGCGGTCCATCACATCCTTCAGTTGGTCTGCTGTTATCATCCTTTACTTCGTTACCACTCCGTCTGAAGGAGTGTTCTCATACATCTTGTCTATTATATCCTTATAGTTCTTGCAAATGACCGGACGCCTTATTTTCAAAGTGTTGGTCATTTCACCGTTCTGCATGGAGAAGTGGTGTGGCAAAAGCGTAAAGCGCTTAATCTGCTCATAATGGGCAAGCCCTTGCTGAAGCGTCTCAATGCGCTCCTCCATCATATCGTGAACTTTCTTGTTCTTGCACAGTTCTTCACGGTCGGCGAACTTTATGCCATGCTTCGTTGCCCATTCTTCCAAGACACTGTACTCAGGCACAACAAGCGCAGAGACGAACTTGCGCTGGTCAGCAATGACTGCCACCTGGTCAACAAACTTGTCTACAAGCAACATTGCTTCCACCATCTGTGGGGCAATATACTTGCCGTTGCTGGTCTTGAACAAGTCCTTTATGCGCTCTGTAAGGAAAAGCTCGCCATCTTTCAAGTAGCCTGCATCGCCCGTATGGAAGAAGCCATCCTCATCGAAAGCCTCAGCGTTGAGCGTATCACGCTTGTAATAGCCCTTTGTAATGGTCGGGCCCTTAAGCAAAATCTCATTGTTTTCGCCAATCTTTATCTGTATGCCTTGGATTGGCCTGCCCACTGAGCCTATAGTGAACGGCTCGCCTTTATGGTCGCAAGACACTGTGGCGAGGCTCTCGGTAAGTCCATAGCCAACTATCATGCAAATGCCGATGGAATGGACAAATTCTTCCACTTCTGGCGAGACATAAGCCCCAGCTGTAGGGAATATATTAGGATTGTCAAGCCCCATCTGAGCGCGCACGCGGGCAAGAACCACCTTGTTTGCAAGCTTATACTCCAAAGCCAGTGACAATGGCGGACGGCGGCCTGCGGCAAGATAGTCTATATTATATTTCTTGCCAATAGCCCAAGCCTTGTTGAATAGCTTCTGCTGTGCCGGGCTCGACCTTTCAATCTTCGCCTTCACAGCCTGAAACACCTTTTCCCAGAAACGAGGCACACTCGACATACAAGTAGGATGAGTCTCCTTCATAGATTGCTGTATCCTGTGCGGGTCGGTGTTTACAATGAGCAACGCACCCTCCGAAAGCGACAGGTAAGCCCATCCCCGCTCAAAGATGTGCGTGAATGGCAAGAAGTTTATGACCCTATCCTTCTCACCCACAGGCACACAAGCGTCGTTTGCCTTAAGGGCAGCAGAATACTGTCCATAGGTCAACACTACTCCCTTGCTGTCTCCAGTGGTTCCACTGGTATAGAGTATATTGCAAATATCGTCGTCGTTTGCCTGGCGGTAAAGCTCATCCACCTCTTTTTGATAAGGCAAGTTGTCACCCATCTTGATGAAATCGTCAAAATAAAGAGCCACCGGGTCGTGCAAGCTTATGCGCACATGGCGGTCAAAGACGATGATTCGCTCCAGCGAAGGGCAAAGCGGCTGGGCACGGTGAGCCTTGTCATACTGTTCCTGCTCACCGACAAACACCAGGCGCACCTGAGCGTCATTGATCATATACTGCACCTGCTGTGTCGAAGTAGTGGCATAGAACGGCACTGAAGCTACCCTTATGCCATAAGCCCCGAAGTCGGTGTAAAGATACTGCACGCAGTTTTGCGAAAAAACGGCAATCTTGTCCTGAGCTCTCAAGCCGAGTTTCAGAAGTGCGTTGCTGACGCGCTTGACGTTCATTGAGAACTCATTCCACGATACGTTTTTCCATTCCTCGCCTCCAAAGTCCTGATACATCATGACCGTACGGTCACCGTATTTCTTTGCCTGGCTATGTATTAGGGAGGATAGATGTGACCTGTTTTGCATAAGCATAGGTTTTTTAAATTTATGCAAAGATACGGAAAAATTGAAAAAGCAAAGAGCCAACAGGGTTAAAATGCACCCATAATCATAGTTTTTTTATTTTTTTGCCTAAAAGGCGCAATTCCTTTGAAAATTTGAGTATCTTTGTGGCAAGCTTGTGGAAGCTCAATTATCAAACAACAAACAGACTATAAATGCGACAGGAAGATTATGTAAACGACGCTGTAGAGCTGTTGCGCTCGCTAATCGCCACCCCATCGGTAAGCCGCAATGAAAGCGAGGCAGCCGACGTGATGCAGCATTATATGGAAAGCATAGGGCTGACACCACGCCGCGAAGGCAACAACCTATGGGTGATGTCGCCTGAATGGGACGACAAGAAGCCTACACTTCTGCTCAACGCCCATATAGACACCGTGAAGCCAGCAGCCTCGTGGACTCGCGATCCTTTCAGCCCAACCATAGAGGGCGACAAGCTGTACGGTCTTGGCAGCAACGACTGTGGCGGAGGACTCACCACATTGCTGCAAGCTTTCCGCTGGCTCACACTGCGACCGCAACCTTACAACCTCATATATCTTGCCTCTGCCGAAGAAGAAGTTTCGGGCAAAGACGGCTTCACCCGCGCCTTGCCATTGTTGCCACACATAGACGTGGCAATAGTGGGAGAACCGACAGGCATGCAGCCTGCCACAGCCGAAAAAGGGCTCATGGTGCTTGACGTGATAGCACACGGAAAGAGCGGGCATGCGGCACGCAACGAAGGAGTGAATGCCATCTACGAGGCTCTCGACGATATGCTGTGGATTAGAGACTACAAATTCAAGAAAGTGAGCCCACTGCTCGGCGCTACAAAGATGACGCTGACGGTGGTCAATGCCGGCACGCAGCACAACGTGATACCTGACCTCTGCACCATGCTCGTTGACATACGCACCAACGAATACTACAAAAACGAAGATGTTTTCGAGTTCATAAAGGCGCATCTCAAGAGCGAAGTGCACGCCCACTCCTTCCGCCTTCATTCCTCACACATAGACCCCAACCACCCGCTCGTAAGGCGATGTGTGTCATTAGGACTCGTGCCCTACGGCTCGCCCACACTCAGCGACCAAGCCCTAATGCCCTGGCAATCGTTCAAGCTCGGTCCGGGAGAATCTTCACGCTCACACAGTGCCGACGAGTTCATCCTCATCAGCGAGATGCGACATGCCTTCGCCATCTACCAGCAATTGCTCGACGGCATAGAGATTATATAACCTACTGCCCTTTTGCCTGATAAAAACATTTTTAAAACTTATACCATAAACAGGCAAAAGGAAGGCTTTATACTTTAACCATTATCTTGCTTCGCCCATTCTGCGATGCACAAACGCCGTACATGCTTCACACGTACGGCGTATGTGAGACGCTCGTACGCCGTACATAAGACGCTCGTACACCGTACGTAAGATGCACATGCGGCGTATATAAGAAACCTGCGAGGCGTAAACGGAAAATAATTACGGCGTAAAGGAGTTGCCTTTACGCCGTAAGGGAATTTGCAAAAAGTTGTACTAAACTTCCAAAGACAGACTTATCTCCCCAGCCACGACTCAGGATTGAGCTTGGCGCGCTCCTTGCGAAGCTGGAACTGGAGAATGTGGTCAGCGCCTACGGTGCCTATGATTTGCTTTGTGCTGACCTTCTGTCCACGGCTGACGTTGGCTGAACGCAAGTTGGCGTAAACCGATATGTAAGCACCGTGACGAAGCATGACCACCACCGAACCGGCATAGCTGAGCACAGCGCTCACCTCGCCATCGTATATGGCACGCGCCTGGCATCCGGCATTGCCCATGATGTTGATGCCCTTGTTGTCAAGCGTCACGCCCTTAAGCCCTTCTACATTATATTGTCCAAAGTGGCTGACAATGCGATAACTTCCTGTTATAGGCATTGGCAAACGGCCTCTATTCGCCTCAAAGCCGCTATTCATCATGCGGTCAACAGACGAGAACTTCTGCTCCTCCTGTTGTTCCTCCTTAGCCTCGGCTATCTCTTTCTTCGCACGGGCGGCATCAGCTTCCTGCTTGCGCTCGGCAGCTTGTCGGGCAGCCTGTGCTTCGCGAGCCTCCTGTTCGGCAGCAGCCTTTGCAGCGGCAGCCGCCCTTGCCTCAGCCTCAGCCTTTGCAGCCTTCTCAGCTGCGGCATTCTCACGTGCACGCCGAGCTTCCTCCTCAGCCTGCGCCGCCTTACGTGCAGCCTCGCGCGCGGCTTCCTCACGTTTCCGAGCCTCCTCTATGCGGCGAGCGTTTTCTCGCGCAGCAGCCTCAGCAGCGGCTTTCTTTCGAGCCAGTTCAGCTGCACGACGCTGGCGAGCCGCCTCCGCAGCAGCTGCCTGGCGCTTTGCCTCAGCCTCAGCACGGGCACGAACCTTTGCCACTTCAATCTCTACCTGACGGTCAATCTCTGCATTCAGCGCAGCGTCTTTCTTGCGTTGGTCGGCTATTATGGACTGTATTGTGCGCTGCTGCTTCTGCAAACCTTTCACAATCTCCTGCTGCTGGCTCTTGTTTTCCTCAAGCTTGGCATGCTCCTGCTGCCCTTTGTAAAGCAAATCGCTTTTCTGGCTGCGGACCTGGCTCAGTTGCTGATGCTTGTTGTTCACCTGTTGCTGCTTAGCTTTTACAGCCTCACCCTGTGCACGCTGGTATTGGGCATACTCACGCACAAAGCGCAACCGGCGATACATCTGGTAAAAATTCTTAGCAGAGAAGATAAACATGAGCTTGTCCTGCACCGAACGATGGCGAGCCATATAGCGCATCGACTTGATGTATTTTGCCTGGCGGTCTTTCAACTGCGCCTTTAGCGTTTTCAATTGCGAATTGAGAATGCCAATATTGCCGTTGATATGATGTATGTCCTTCTCTATTCCGTTGATGTTCTGCTGGTTCTTGTCTATCTCGCCATTTATGAGCAACAGGTCGTTGAGCTTCTTTGCAACGTTTGCCTTGTTCTCCTTCAAAGCCTTCTCCTGCTCTTTTATCTTCTTTTGAATGTCCGCGCGCTGCCCCTGAAGCTTCTTTATCGAAGCATTGGTATAAACTTTTGTGTCGTCCTTCTTCGTAGTCTTTTTACCTGATGACTGGTTTGAAGTACGCTTCTTTGTTGTCTGCTGCGTACGGTTCTGCTTGCGCACAGTCTTTTTCTTGTTGGTCTGCGCGCCTGCTGAGAATACTATTGTTATGGCGAGAAATAAAAATAAAAACCTCTTCATTTATTTTGAAAGCAATTTTCCTAAAACCACCTTGGCATCCACCTGTTTATATTTTGACGACAACACGGTTTCTGTATCCCAGTTATCCTTCGTCTTGAAACCGTCCATCTTAAGCTGTACGGTAACCTTCTTTGCTTTCTTCACAGACGGCGAAGAAAACGAAAAAACTTCTGTCGAAGGGAAGGCTTTTGCGCCAAGCGGCTTGAAATCTGAATAATTCCAAGTCAGTGTAGACGCTCCCTGGCTGCCTGAAGAATAAGTAACCACGGCTTCATTGATTTGCCCGTTGGCAGCCGAAGCACTCCAAGCATAATTCATGTGACCGGCTGCGTAGCTTATGACTTGACCTTGCCCTGACGCTGCTTTCTCCACACTAAACTTTGAAAGGTCCTGCTCGCCAACCGACTTGCTGCCGGGAACAAACAGCTCATTCCAGAATAGAGCCTGCAGGGAATAGAAATTCAAGCCATTGCCACGCAGGAAGTCAAGCTGATTGTAATCGCCCTTTACGTACTGCTTGTGTATGCGGTCAACCACGAGTGCATAGTCGGGCGTAAACTCAAGCCTGCCGACCTCGGTGCCGAGAATGGGTATGAAAAGCTGAATGCGTATGACTTTATCGCGGCGCATACGCAAAGAGCCCGGGGCGGAAACATCATCGTCGCCAGCCTTAGCCGAGAAACTAATGTCGGCAACAATGTTCTGTACATCAGTTTTGCGGTCGTTCACCATCTCCATGAATGGCAACTGGCTGCGTGTATCAGCCTTGTTGGCAGTAGGCTGCATGACTTCTTCTTTATTTGCTGGCCGGTCACCCGCGGCGTTATCACGCACCATTGCCTTCTTTGAGCCGCATGCCGCAAGCAGCAAAGAGGCAGCTATAATGATAAGTCGATGTGTGTGTTTCATCTTTTGCTATTTCTGTTTTTTGCTTCTGTTTCTGTATAATCTTGCCTTCTTCTCCAGTGCTTTCTTGTCTCCACCGTGGTCTATAGCCTGTTGGCAGAAATCAGCGGCGGCGGCATAGTCACCCAACTGCGCATAAATGTCAGCAGCATGCTCATAGAGAGTGGAATCAGTGGTGCTGTCTGTGGAGAACTTCA
>CAZZNO010000088.1:0-12407 GCA_964655685.1 uncultured Prevotella sp. | reverse complement strand
GTGTTTCGGAAGATGATGCGCTTCACGGCGTTTCTTGGTTTTCCGGCAATGTTCGGGCTGGCGCTTGTGGCTCATGAGTTCATAATGATTACTATTGGTGCAAAATGGGAAGGATGCGTGGCTTTGCTGCAAATACTTTGCGTGAGCGGAGCCTTTTACCCGTTTTACACTCTTTATCAGAACCTCGCCATAAGCAACGGGCGTTCTGATATTTATATGTGGTGCAACATTTTCCAGATAGTGTTCCAAGTGGGAATCATAGTCGTCATGCACTCATGGGGCATGACCGTCATGGTTGGCGCCTATTCGGCTTTCCTCATCTTGTGGCTGCTGGTGTGGCAACGCATTGCCTACAAGCTTGTAGGCATAAGGCTGCGCGACACGCTGAGGGACATTCTGCCGTTTTGCTTAGCCTCAGCCGCCGTCATGGCAGCCACTTATGGGCTGACGTTCTGGATAGCAAACAATGTTGTTCTCCTCTTGGCAAGAATCGTCATAGCCGCCGTGCTCTATTTTGTGGCAATGAAGCTTGCACATGCTGTCATTCTTGACGAGTGCTTAGAGTTTATAAAGCGCAAGCTTTAAAGCAACGACCAAATGTACAGCCGCTTCAAGACGAGATATTCAAGCCGTGCCAGCCTGGCGGTTGACTTGCGCGAAAGAAACAAGACGGAAAGCCTGAAAAGCAAGCCTTTTGGTTCGTAGTTGAGAGCCTTGTCGACGTCAGCTACGGGCACTCCAGCCCTGACAGCCTTGCAAGAAGCATTGATGAGCCCAACGTGCAGAGGGTATAAGTATCTCTTGCCCTTATTCTTAAAGAAATCGGCCACGATGCGGTTTGCTCCCAAAAACGATTTTACGTGCTTTGGGCTGATGCCGTCGGTAAAGGTGCCTTCGCTGTCTATGCGGTAATGATAAACCACCTCGTCCGTCCACGCCCTTTTTGCGCAGAACGCCACTCGGGGAATGACGCTATAGTCCTCAGCCTGGTTCACGCCCTCGGTAAAGCTGATGTTGTTGTCGGAAAACACGCTGCGACGGATTAGGCGAGCCCAAAGCTGATGCGAGACGACGTTTTGGATTATCAACAGCTCCGCATAATGGCTGCCTTTATAAGGAAGGCGCATGTTGGAAAAAGCATTGTTGCAGAAGCTGTCATAAGCACCGTCAACCAAGTCAGCCCCCGTCTGCTGCTGCCGCCTTACCAGCTTCTCTATGCCGTCAACAGGCATAAAGTCGTCGCTGTCAGCAAACAACACAAATTCTCCCGTGGCTTGACTCATTGCTGTAAGTCTCGCAGCACCAGAGCCACGGTTTCTGTCATGCTTTATGATTTTTATATCTGCCTGCCTCTCCGGGTGCTTGCTGACAACTGCTTGCAACACCTCAATGCTCTTGTCAGGCGTGCAGTCGTTTACAAAGACATATTCTAAGTCTTTATAAGTCTGGCTGAACAGCGATTCTGCGCACTTGCCTATATATTTCTCAACGCCATATACGGGAACCAAAACAGATACCTTCATAATTAGTTTCTTTTCTTAGTTTAAAGCAGATAACCGACAATGAGACTGCCGTTCCAAGCCCAAAGGAAAGCCGCAAGAAATGCAACTATTGTTTGCATTGCCTGCAACAGGCGGCCTTTCAGCCGCTTGAAAACATAGCCTAAGCCTATAGGAATGATAAACGCCCAGCCCGACGTCATGATGTACACTTCGTTAATGGCAAAGCCGAAAACGATGTTCAGAAGAAAATCGCAGCCGTACCAAGAGAGCACAAGAAGGTAAAACTTTTGACGAATGCCAAAGAATATGCCTAAAACAAACAGCAGGACTATTGCCGCCTCAACGACATAGTTGCCCCAAAAGCCATATCTAACGAACACCGAGCGCGACTTGAACACATCGCCTAAAAGATGTTCTTTGTGCAACTGGAAACCTTCGCCGAAATAATTGTCCACCAAAGTCGGGAGCCTTGGGGTTCTGAAATCAAAGAGATAGAGGATTGAATTTTTGTCGTCAGACACCCGCTTCATATTGTTTTCCTGCATTATCTTCTCATGGGCGGCAATTTTAGCCTTGTCCTTTTTCTTAGCGTTCGCTTTCGCAATCTTATCATATTTTTCAGTAAGCGGCACTTCGATGGTGTAATACTGAATGCGCTGTACGGCAAGCAGCAGCACTACGGGAAGCAGCACGGCAACGAGCAGATACCTCGGCTTGAAGAAACGCCTGCCGTTGGCAAAGAGCCCTGCAAGATAAACCTTTGCCACATTGGTGGCTGCCATGCCTCCGCTGAAGAAGGCAAGCACGAATCCCTGCCAAGCCTTAAGCAACCTGCCTTTCTTCATGCGCATTCCGACAACGTAGAGAGTGAGCATGAGCAGCGAGAGCGTTATGGCGAAATGGTCGGGCACCATGCACGGAACCAACACATGGGCAAAGGAGAAAAGCAACGCCGTGAGCAGCAGGCTCGTGCCCTTGCCCAGCTCCAGCACCTCGTGGCAAATGCGATAGAAAAACACGGCTGCGTATGTGGCGCAAGCCGTGATGACGATGCCAAGCATTATGACGGCAAAGTTAATGCCCGACCACGACATAAGCCAATGGTTTAGCCAGTACATTGGGTAAAGGAAGGTAAGGTAAAGCGGATGGCGGATGGTCTCGAAGTCTACCCTTCCCTCTGTCAGCGTCAGCCACGACCATTGGTCGTAGCCCGACATCTCAAAATTGTTATTGAACAAAGTCCATGAGCCGCCATGCATGAGTGGCTTGGTGTAAAGCTCCCAATGGCTGCAAACGAGCAGCGCATTGAGGCTTGCGAACAAAAGCAACGCTACGGCAAACAGCCAGCGTTCGCCACGCTTTATCTTAAATATTGCCAACGGATTGGTCATGGATGCAAACTTATTATTATATGTGCCAAAGAAATAGCTACAGTCTTAGGATTTCAATTCTTGCCCCCCCCACTTTAGCCGCCATTGGCGAGAAAGAGCTTCCAGCCGAACCAAAGATTACGGCTGTGCGGGCAAGGGTGTACATATCTACAAGCCCGTCGCGAATGCCATCCACGCTGGAGCGTGAGGCAGGGTTGGCGGCAGTTATTATGCGGCTGCCAAAACGCTTTCTCAGCTCAGCCTTGGTGGGTTCGTCGTCTGTCGCAACGAAGATTTTAGTATTCGTGTTGGCAGTAATCTCCCTGTCGGCAGCGTCAATGAACAATTGCAGCGGGCTTCCCTCGATGCTCTCCTGATTGTCAGTGCGGCGGATGTGAAAGCCAATGGTGTGTGACGAGAACTTGTCGGTGAAAGCCTCCACTTTGTCCATCACTTCCTTCACCGGATGGAAAAGCTCAGCGTAAAGCCGGTCATCGGGATTGCCGAAAACCGAATAGCAGCTCATCCAGCTTTTTTTGCCCGCTGCCCAAGCGTCAAAGTCAAAAGCCTCGTGCTTCAGCCTGTCAACGTATTTCTCGTTTATGCGCTGCTGGAAAACAAGCTTCTCAGGCAACGCCGGCAACCACAGGTTCCTGCGCCTCGGGCGGTCAAGAAGCAGGAGGTCGGAAAAGGTTGCGTCTCTCAGGCTCAGCCCCTTTACCGGCTCGAAAATATTAAAGAAACGGGCATTGACAGCCCAATCTCTGAACCAAACCACGCTGAGCCTTACACCCGTGTGCAGTGCAAGATTGTAAGCCGAGGCGACCGCCCGCATGCGGTTGGCAAGTCCCCCAACGGGAACAAAAAGCAGTGAACCTTTACCCATTATCAAGTATTTTGCCACAAAGGTAAGAAAAAAGTGGCAATGGCAGGCTACAAAAGCCACAATTTGTAGCCAAAACATTTGGCATGAAACCTGTTTTTTCATATCTTTGCAAGTGGAATATAGGAGTGTAAGCCATTATGAAGCACCCATACAAGAACGACATAGCAGTGCTGATGCTGTTTTTCAACCGTCCCGAGACGTTCAGGCATGTGTTTGCCGCCATACGCGAGGCGCGGCCCTCTAAGCTTTTCCTTTATCAGGACGGAGCACGGGAGGGCAACGAGAAGGACTTGCAGGGCGTGGCGGCATGCCGCGAGATAGCAAGCGACGAGAACATAGACTGGGACTGCGACGTGCACCGCATGTACCAGACACGCAACTACGGCTGCGACCCTTCCGGCTACATGTCGCAGAAATGGGCGTTTTCGCTTGCCGACAAGGTGGTGGTAATAGAAGACGACGTGGTGCCATCGCCGTCGTTCCTGCCCTTCTGCAAAGAGATGCTCGACAGATATGAGAACGACGAGCGCATTACGATGGTTGCCGGATTCAATACCGACGAGACAACCAAGGGCGTGCCCTACGACTATTTCTTCACCTCTGCCTTTTCCATTTGGGGCTGGGCTTCGTGGCGAAGGGTCATTGACAAATGGGACGGCGACTATAGCTTCATGCGCGATGATTTCAACCGCAACCAGCTTGAAGCCATAGTGAAAGAGCGTGGCTACCGCGCCGACTTCATGAAGATGTGCGCCGACCACGCCGAAAGCGGCAAGCAATATTTTGAAAGCATTTTCTGGGCTTCGATGCTCATGAACAACGGGCTCGCCATAATGCCTACACGGAACATGGTGAACAACATCGGCGCCACTGCCGACTCTACGCATTACTCGGCACTAAAGACCATGCCCCACGGCCTGCGCCGCATTTTCACCATGAAGCGTTTCGACGTGTCATTCCCTCTCAAGCATCCGAAGTACGTCATGGAATACATGCCCTACAAACAACATCTTTACCGCACGATGGGCTGGAACCACCCGTGGATAAAGACCTGCCGCAGCCTTGAGGAGCTTTGGCTGAACCTGAAAGCCGGCAACGTTGGGCAAATACTGCATTCGCTCAACCGACGAATAAACATTTGGCTCGGCAGGGACAAGCATGTTTAAAAAAAAGGCAGTGCGGGTTTTAAGGACAAACGGCCCCGCCAAGCTCAATGGCGGGGAACCGGAATTATGCGCTGACCACCTATTCATCAGAAGAACCTATTCATCAGAAGAACCTATTCTTCTGAACCTATTCATCAGAGCTTATTTTCCCTTCTGATATTCCATTACTATTAAAGCTGTCCACTCTATAATAATAGTTTTCATCAGAAGTGAGGATGTGAATATTCAGGTCAGACTTGGCAGGGTCATTGATTTGCACACACTGATTCATGAAATCCTGCCGATAGCCGAATCTCACAAGATAGCCGTCGGCATTGGCAGACGGAGTCCACGACAGGCGGGCCATTCGCCTGTCTCCCTTGTTGCGCGACACTTTTAGTGATTCCACGGCAGCCGGCTTTTTGCCATTGCCCTTGCCAAACACACGGAAGTCGAGCAACGCGAACTTCTGCCCTACAGGCATATGCACGTTTTCTATTTTCAAAGCCCGTGCCTTGACGCTTTGTTTCAGCGCAACATAATCATGGGGCACCGACTGCTTGTTTCCTGACTTGTCGATGAGCAATTTCCAATTTCTGCCATCCACGGAATAGAAAACGCGATAGGCATGATAGTCTTCTTCCATAGCCTTGCCCTCATCGGCGAAATTGACTTGAAGCGCATCTACCTCAACCTTGTTTCCAAGGTCAACAATGAAATATTCTCCCGGATTGCCAGTCTGTGCCGACCACCAAGTGTGGCTGTTTTCATCGACGGCATTGCTTGCAGGATGTGTTTCCATGAAAGAAGAAGCCCGGCATGGCTTTTTAAAAGACTGAAGCATCCAGCCTGTAGTCATAATATCAGCATCGGTGAATTTCCTGTCAGGCACAGGCATGGGGTAATCGCCAAGGACGGTGTGCACCCTCATGCGGCGTTGACGGTCGTAGGTGACAGGAAAGAGCCCTATGCGGCGTTCAAACATATCATGATTGCCAATCCACATCGTTGTCACCTCCCAAGAGTTGCCGTAACGGTCCTGGAAAACGCAGCTATGCCCGGCACTGCCAATAAATCCACCAATCTTCATAGACACGGGATTATAAGGCTCCAAGGCGAAGCCGCCGTCGGGGCGGTTGCTTTTCAACAGCACATCACAATACCATTGGCTCAGCGTGCCCGGCGTAGCATATTGCAGATAGTAAGTAGAGTCGTGCTTTGTCACCCATGCTCCTTCCGTGCAGGGCAGGTTGCGGAAACGGAAAGAGCTGTCAGGCACCTCTATCTCGCCAAAGAGCTCGCGCCTTCCTCTCTGGTAGCCCTCATGGCATGTGTTTATATCGCCAATGCCCTGCCTCACTATTCTTTCCGTGCCGGGCACGGGGGCAAAGGTAGCGTCTGCCTGAAAAACGCGCGTGGGGTTGTTTTCGCCTAACCCATAGTAAAGATATGTCTTGCCATCGTCGAAAAGCAGGCAAGGGTCAGCCATGCAGCGTGTGGAGCCGCATAGTTCCCACCGTCCGCTGAAAGGGTCGGCAGAACGTATGACGCCAATCTGCTTCGCAGGGTCGTCTCCTCTGAAATTTATGAAATAAACATAATTCCCGTCGGCGGCAACAGCCGGTGCCATATACCCGTCGCCAGCCATGACACTGCTTACCTCGCTGTTGAACTTATGATTTTGCCAATGCACAAGATCCGTCGAACTGCGGTAGCCCCCACGGTCGAGAGTGGTAAAGAGATAGTAGCGGTCTTTAAAAAGCACAATCACCGGGTCGGCAGCCGTCCTGAACGACCCGCCATGATTAGCGCCGCCCCATCCATAATCGATGTTCACAGGATTGCAGAAGGTCAAGCCAACCTCGTCATTGGCTTCAACAGACGCGGCGAAAAAGAAGAATAACAATATTGTTAATGCATAATTCATAATGCTTAATTACCGCCCCCACCCCTAATGAGCCCGGCGGGCTCGCCGCTTGATAACCCTCACTCATCCTCGAAGCGAAGCGAGAGGTGAGTGGGGGTGGCAAAAGGGAGGAGGGGCACAGCCCTGGAAGGGCTGCCGCTGGTAAATGACCGGTAGCAAGCGGCGACCCTCCGCGGGTCGGGGGCACACCCTACACTTAACCCCGCCTCACCTGCTTCGCAGGATGAGACGGGGTTACGAGTGCGGTGAGCCTTCCAGGCTCTTTTTGCTTGTGAACCGCATGGGGTTCGAACCCATGACCCCAACATTAAAAGTGTTGTGCTCTACCGACTGAGCTAGCGGTTCTACGCATCTCCTTGACGGTCTGCATGCGCAAGGTGTTTTGAGCCTGACCGTCTAAAAGCGTGTGCAAAGGTACGGCTTTATTATAAATTGACCAAACTTTTTTGGCGTTTTTTGCAGATGATGCGCTTTTGAGGGCGTATCTTTTGCAGATGATGCACTTTTTGAGGGCGTATCTTTTGCAGACGATGCACTTTTTGAGGGCGTATCTTTTGCAGATGATGCGCTTTTTGAGGGCGTATCTTTTGCAGATGATGCGTTTTCGAGGCATCACAGCAACCCCTCAGCCTTGAAAGCATCGTATAGAGGCGCGGCAAGCGACTTGGCATCGGGATGCGGCGCGCCGGTGGTGCCCGTGGCACGAAGGTCGAAGAAGTGTTTCCAGTCGGAGACGAATGCCGTGTGCACGAGCTCTGTATTGGTGTCAAGCGGAAGCACCACGCGTGCCTCCTGCGGCTTCCGCCCGGCTGCAATGAGGTTCATGTATGTTTTTTCGGCGGCAATGTTTGCAAACACCCAGTTGTCTATTTCTGTAGCCGAGCCGTCGGCAACCTTGCGCGCCAGCTCCATGAACTGCTTTCCGCTGAGCGCCAGAGCGCCTGCGTTTATAAGCGGCGCCCAGTCAGAAGACGCCATTTCCTGCCGCACCCACAAGGGCAGGTTGACAGTTATCTCGTTGCCGAACTTTGCCTTCGAATAGTTGCAGTAGCGTGTGCTCTGCTCGGCTATGGAGTTCACGCGGTGGCGGTTAAACTCCCGTGTAATGGCTATTTGCGTTGTGAAGTGCACGGTGACGCGCCTCTCGTGAAAAGGCGTGGGCTCGCAGAGATGGTCCAGGTCGCCCATCCAGCCGTTCTCAGCCAGCACCCTCAGGTTGGTGGTTACATAATGGTTGCCCTCGGCTGCCGACACCTTCGAGAACCTGTCGGCAACATATTTCTGCCACGGCAGAGCCCCGCCTCCATTGTCTTCAGAGCCTTTATACAGCAGGTAGACGGTGCCGTGCTCGAGCATGGCGTAGTGTTTGTTCTTTATCATCCGCTCCACGAAAGGCGTTGCCGAGTTTTCCGTCTTGTGGTCCTCGCTTTTGTAGCACACCCTTCCGGCGCGCTCCACCTGCCTGTACAAGCCGTCTATGCCCGGCTGCTGCATCCATATCTCGAATGAAGGATTGTTTATTTTCATCTCCGCTTGGTTTTATGTATTTTGTGCAAAGGTAACAAGAAATAGGTATTTTGTGGCATATTTTTTCCGTAATTTACCAAAACTTGCTATATTTGCACCTGCCTTCATAAAAGCCCTGCCCCTAAAGCCGCGCGCCGAGGGGGCGGCATGTTTAGTAATCAGAGGAGAAAGAAATGGACGAATCCACTTGTGTCAAGCTGTTGCAACAACACGGCATAAAGCCCACGAGCAACCGCATTCTCGTGGCAAAAGCGCTGGCGGCAGAGGAGCACCCTTCGTCGCTGACGGAGCTTGAGGAAAAGATAGTGAGCGTAGACAAGAGCGGCATCTTCCGCGCGCTGACGCTTTTCCGCGACCATCACCTTGTCCACTCGATAGAGGACGGCGACGGGGGCATCAAATACGAGCTGTGCCTCAGCCATAGCGGCGACACCGACGACGACATGCACGTGCATTTCTATTGCGAGCGGTGCCATAAGATCTACTGCCTGTACGACACGCCCATGCCGCACGTCCCACTGCCGCACGGCTTCACCATGACCTCAGCCAACTATGTGATAAGGGGCGTATGCGAGGAATGCAGCCACAAGGAATGATACAAAAACAAATCCCCATCTTCCACGCTTGAAAGATGGGGATTTGTGCTAACCTAAAAACTAACTCTTAAAACCTAAAAACTAAAAACCTATATGAAACAATCTACTAACCTAACTTTTATGAATGTAAATCGGAAACATCCTTCTCACGAAGGTACTCTCCTGTCTCGCAAAGGCAGTGGTTTTCAACAAAATCAACCCCTTTCCTTTGTTTGACGATGCAAAGGTAGTGAGAAAATGAATATGCGCCAAATGTTTTAAGCTTGATTTGTAATTATTCCAATTTTTATTGATTTAAGTCAACGTTGTGCCCGTGCACAGCGCGAAAAACCCTCTGAGCATTAGCTTTTTTACAGCCTGAGCATCAAAAAAACAAAGCCCCGCCTTGCCCGACATTGTTTTTTTTACTAACTTTGTACACGGTATCAACAAAACAACACAGCTATCAACTCTATGGACTTTGACAAATCAAAAATGATTATAGACCACGACCTGCGACGGCTTGCCTCAGAAGAAGTTGACGGGTGGGTGGCTCACATCCTCTGCTATGAGGGACATTACGATTTCACCTTCGACGGCCGACCCTTCACGCTCAGCCCGCGCTGCGGCATGATAATAACCGTGCCAAGGCTGCTGGAAGACATGAAGCCATCGGCTGACTTTGTGGCAAAGTGCATATACGTAGAGAACTCATACCTGGAATACTGCACGCCTAAGAACAACTACGGCATAAGGGGCACCCTGCTGCTTTACAAGAACCCCGTGATGAGGCTCAACGACGAGCAGTTCAAGCGGCTCGACATGGACTTCCATTACATGGAATACCGTTACAATCAGGACAACCACCATTTTCAAGACGACATCATGTATTGCTGCACGCAAGCCCTGTTTCTCGACTATTACGACTTCCAGGTGTCTGAATGCGGCAGCGATGCGCCCATATCAGAGCAGAACACGTCGATAATAAACCGATTCATGGAGCTGCTCAACAGCGGAAACTACATCAAGCACCGTGAAGTGACGTGGTATGCCGACAAGCTGTTCGTCACGCCCAAGTACCTGTCCGAAGTGTGCAAAAGCGTCAGCGGCAAGCCCGCCAACTACTGGATAAACCGCTTTGCCACCATACACATACGCCGCCTGCTGCGCGAGCGCGACCTCTCCTTCACGGAGATAGCCGACATGTTCGAGTTTTCATCGCCTGCCTATTTCAGCCGCTTCGTGCAGAAAAACCTCGGCGTCTCGCCATCAGCGTTCAGACAATAACCTTCCCTTAATGCATAATTCTTAATGCATAATGCATAATTAATGCCCCACCCCCAATTATGAATTATGAATTATGAATTATGCATATGGAATTATGAATTATGAATTATGCATTAAAAAAAACATTACTTACATTAATATTGCTCATGCTCTGCGCCGCCTCCATAGAGGCGCAATCGCTTTTTGTAGCTTCTTACAACATTCGTTACTACAACCACGAAGACTCGCTGAAAGGCAACGGATGGGAGACAAGGCGGGGCGTGCTGTGCGACTTCCTCAATTTTGAACAGCCCGACATCTTCGGATGCCAGGAAGTGCTCGTAAACCAGCTGCACGACATGGCGGCACGCCTCACCGGCTATGCATGGATAGGCGTGGGACGCGACGACGGCAAGGAGAAAGGAGAGTTTGAGCCTATATTCTACAACCAAGAAAAGCTCAAGCTGATCAACCACGGCAACTTCTGGCTCGCCCCCGACCCCACTAAGCCCGCCCTCGGATGGGACGCAGCCTGCATCCGCCTCTGCACATGGGGGCAGTTTCGCCAACGCAGCACAGGCTTCACCTTTTTCTTCTTCAACCTACACATGGACCACGTAGGCGTGACCGCACGCCGCGAGTCGGCTAAGCTCATCATCAGCAAGATGAAAAGCATAGCCAAAGGTGCGCCCGTAATAATGACCGGCGACTTCAACGTAGACCAGGACAACGAGATATACAATATTTTCTCCCGTTCGGGCATCCTCAAAGACAGCTACACGTCGGCACGCCAGCGCTTTGCAGAAAACGGCACGTTCAACAGCTTCAGCGCCACCGCCTACACCAAGAGCCGCATAGACCACATCTTCGTGTCGCCCACTTTTGATGTCGCCCACTACGCCATCCCCACCAACGGCTATTGGTCGCCCGTAGAAGGAGCACGGGCTGAACAGGGCGCCGACGCTCCGAGCGAAATCAGAATAGCGCAATACGTCCGCCGCAACCCGTCAGACCACTACCCCGTAATGGCTAAAATCAAGTTCGGCAAAAAGCATCGCTGAAACCAGCCTCCTGCCCCTTGCAACCCTTCAGCCCCCTTCATTCTCCGAGACCGACAGCTCGCCCACAGCCTTGAAAGGCAGAAACTGTGCCGCACGCTTCTCAAGCCTCATCCTCGGGTGAGTCTTCGAAACATGGTGCGGCAGGTTTATAATGTCATCATATTCTCCCATAAGCTTTAAAAAAACCTGATGCAGCCCCCTCGGGCACGCCGCAAGACCCACGGCGGCAGCCCCGCTCAGACGGCAGCCCGCCCCATCAGGCGGTAACGGCAGCCCCCGCTCAGGCGGTAACGGCAGCCCCGCCTCAGACAGTCACGGCAGCCCCCGCTCAAGCAGTCACGGCAGCCGTCTCGCCCAGCCTCTGCCATAGGCGCAGGAAGGCGGCATGGCTCATCCTCCTGCCGAAGCCCACCTTCACGCCGGCCTCCAGCAGCAGGTCGCACGCCTGCTGCGAAATGTAGTCGGCCCACACCTCGGCAACGCCGCCCTCCACCATCATCTGCGCCGCCGAGCCGCCCACAGCCTTCGCGGCAAGCTTGGCGTCGTAGAGCAGCTCAGGCTCCTCTGCCATAATGTTGTAAAGGCGGCTCACGCCATGACCGCCAAAAGAGCGCACGCGCCCGTCGTGCAGAATAACGAGCGAACACTGCCCCGCGCCGAGCATGTCTATGAGGTTTTGCATCATAGGTCTAATGTTTTTATTGGTTTCCGGGGGCAAATATATAAAAAGTTTCCGACAAACGTGTAACGTATTCAGAAAAAAACCGAAAAAAATGCGTGCCGCCCGTCGCAGGTAGCACGCAAAGACACATGAATTACAACAAAATAATTTGAAAATTAAACACGAATGTTCTTTGTCCTGCCGCCGCAGGAACGGATTAACCATTTAAAAGAAAAAGAATGAAAATCTAAAGTCTAATCAAACACTAACCTATATGAACCTATGAACAAATATCTTTTAATGCATAATGCATAATGCTTAATGCATAATTGGGCGTGTCGGCGATAATTAATGCATAATGCTTAATGCTTAATGCATAATTGGGGTGTGGGCGATAATTATGAATTATGAATTATGAATTATGCATTATGAATTAACATGAGCCCGGCGGGCTCGCCGCTTGCTTAAGAGGGTGTATCAAAATGAG